>PMCY01000176.1:9995-14105 GCA_003154255.1 Candidatus Aminicenantota bacterium
GATGTATTCCTCGATCCGCTCGGGGTCCAAGCGGCCTCGGTTGCGCAGGACGAGGAGCCGCTGGCCCTTGTAGAAATCGATTTCGGAGAGCCGCGGAAGGGCGGTTTGATCGGCGGGCGGTGGCATCGGGCGGCTTTCTTTCACGCGGCGACTTCAGAACATCGTTTCCAGGCCGGCGGCCAGGGCATATTCGGCGGCGATCGTCCCCCCCACGATATGGCGTTCGATGATCTCCCGGATTTTGGCGGGAGTAAGGTCCATGTATTTGACGGGCGGCTGCCCGGCGATTTCGACGGTAGCCATCGGCTCCCGCCCACAGAGTCCGGCGCAGCCGGAGGAGACGATGGCGACGTCCGCGAAAGCGCGCCGGCGGGCCTCCTCCACGGCGGCGTCCAGGACGGCCTGGGCGCCCGCGGCCGTTCCGCATGTGCCCAAGTGGACGGTGATCCTGGCCCGGGTCCCACCTTCGCGGAGAGCGGAGCGAGCGGCCTCGGCGTCCCGGATCCGGGCCAGCCCTGCCACGTTCAGCTTCTCCATCGCCTTACTCTTTGGCCTTGTTCAGGAGGGCTTCGGCCTTGGTCTCGTTCATCCGGCCGTAGTACCGGCCCTCCAAGACCACGAGGGGCGCTTGGGCGCAAGCGCCCAGGCAATTGACCCGCTCCAGGGTGAACTCGCCGTCCTCAGAGGTCTGTCCCGCATGGAGGCCCAGGTTTCGTTCGACACGCTCCAGAATCGCCGCGCTCCCGCGCACGTGGCAGGCCGTGCCCATGCAGATTGTGCAGATGTGGCGGCCGCGGGGCTCCAGGCTGAAGGATTTATAAAACGTGGCGACAGAGTAGACGTGGGCGAGCGGAAGGTCCAGCTCGGCGGCCACGGCCTCCAGTGTTTCCGGGGCCAGCCAGCGCAGCTCGTCCTGGACTTCCTGGAGTATGGGGATCAGGGCCCGTTTGCGGCCTTCGTATTTGGCGCTGACGCGCCGGACCGTCGCAGTCGTTTCCGCCAACAGATTCTCCTTTTCTGCGTTCGATTCTGCTGCAATCAAACGATTTCTTTCGGCGTCCCAAAATACAAAAAAATCGACGATGTTGTCAAGGCAAGGCCCGTCCTCCGGCCCCTCCGTCAGCCGAGCAGGTCCCGAAAGAAATCGTGCCCCTTATCGTCGACGATGATGAAGGCCGGGAAATCCTTGACCGTGATCAGGAAGACCGCTTCCATCCCCAGCTCGGGAAATTCCAGGACCTCCTGCTTGAGAATGCAGTCCTTGGCCAACCGGGCGGCCGGACCGCCGATCGAGCCGAGATAAAATCCTCCGTAGGAGCGGCATGATTCGGTGACGATCTTGGAGCGGTTGCCTTTGGCCAGCATGACCAGCGAGCCGCCGCGCGCCTGAAACAAGGGGACATAGTCGTCCATGCGGCCGGCCGTGGNNGCGGGCAGGTCGTCGCCCCGGTCCAGCCGTTCCTTAAGCTTGGCGTGGGCCATGTCGCGGGCCACGATAATATTGCCGGTCAGGGATAATCGCGTCGCGACCGGATGGCGGCTGAGCTCGGCCCGGATCTCGTCCATGGGGCGGTCCAGATTGACGGCGACCGCGGAAGGGGCAGCGGAAGGGACCCCGGGCAAAGCCCGGGGATCCGTATCCGCAGTACTCGCCCCTGCTTTAGAATCAGGGGCGAGTGCCCCGGGCTTTGTATCGACCGATTCCAGAAAGCGGGCCGGATTTGTTTCCAGCTTCTCCAGGAAGACGCCGCCGCGGGTGATCTTAGCCTTGATGTTGCGGTCGGCGTTGCAGCTGACGCCGAGGCCGATGGGGCAGGAGGCGCCGTGCCGCGGCAGGCGGATGACGCGAACGTCGAGGCAGAAGTATTTTCCTCCGAACTGGGCGCCCAAACCGGTCTTCTGCGAGGCCTGGAGGAGGATCTCCTCGAGGGCCCGATCGCGGAAGGCATGCCCGTCCGGGCTGCCCGTTTCCGGCAGGTGATCGAGATACCCGGCCGAAGCCATCTTGACCGTCTTCAAGGTCAGCTCGGCCGATGTGCCGCCGACCGCAATGGCCAGGTGGTATGGCGGACAGGCGGCCGTACCCAGCGTTTTCATCTTGGCCGTCAGGAAAGCGGGCAGGGAGTCGGGATTGAGGACCGCCTTGGTCTCCTGGTAGAGATAGGTTTTGTTGGCCGATCCGCCGCCCTTGGCGATGAACAGGAAGCGGTATTCGTCCCCGTCGACCGCCGCGATGTCGATCTGGGCGGGCAGGTTGGTGCCGGTGTTTATCTCCTCGTACATGGTCAAGGGCGCGTTCTGGGAATAGCGAAAATAGTTCTTCGTGTAGGCGTTGTAAACGCCGCGCGATAGGGCGGCCTCGTCTCCTCCGCCCGTCCAGACGGCCTGTCCCTTTTTGGCCATGATGATGGCCGTTCCGGTGTCTTGGCATTGGGGCAGGACGCGCTCGGCCGCAATGGCCGCGTTCCGGAGCAGCTCGACCGCGACGACCTTGTCGTTGGCCGAGGCCTCGGGATCCTTCAGGATGGCGGCCACCTGGGCCAGGTGGGCCGGCCGCAGGAGGAAGGCGAGATCCTGGAAGGCTTCTTCGGCCAGCCGGGTCAACGCCTCGGGGAGGACGTTCAGGATCGGGTGGCCGTCGGAAACGGAGGCGAACACGGGGAGCCCGGACAGGAGACGGTATTCCGTCTCGTCCCGGCCGAGATCGAACAGGGCGTGATAGACGAACTCCGGCATCGACTCTCTCCTTCCCGCTGAAAAGTTATGATTAAATGAGTCCGTCGGAATGCGGCGTCAATGAACGAGCTTGCGAAGAGAGGCCTCGACCTTGTCGCGCACTTCTTTTTGTTCGTCCTTGGATTCGGCGATCTTTTTTAATGCGGGAACAGCGGCCGGATCGCCGAGCTCGCCCAAAAGCCGGGCGGCCCGGAAACGGGTCGTCCAGAGCGGGCTCGTCAGCGCTTCCAGGAGCGGGGGCACGGCGTCGGCCCCGAAATTGAGCAGGGCGTTTTCGGCGCTCTCCCGGACGCTCCAGTGGGCGTCGGCCATGGCCTTGAGCAGGAGGGGCAGGCATTTCCTGTCGTGGAAGACGCCCAGGATGGCCGCGGCCTGGGTCCGGACATCGCGGGCCTTGTCGTCCAGGGCCTGGATGGCCGCCTCGGGAACGGCGGGTTGGCCGGCGCCGATAGCGCGCAGGACTCGGAAGGCCTCGGCCCGGATGAAATCGGTGCGGTCCATCGCGGTGATGCGGAGGATGGGCGCCAGCGCCTCGGGCCCGCCCAGCCGCCCGATGGCCTTGACCGCTTCATAGCGGACGTTGTCGGAATCATCGTCGAGAGAGGGGATTAGCCGGGGAACGAGATCGGCTTCGCCGACCTCGGCCAGGACTTTGAGGGCGCAGCAGCGGCCCCAGGCGGCGCAGCCGATCTGGCCGAGGGCCGCGGCGGCCGCTTCCTGGACGTCGGGCAAGCCGTCCTCCACCAGTTTTTTGAGCAAGGAGACGGCCCGGTGGTCCTCCAGTCCGCCGAGAGCCTTGATGGCCCGCATCTGCGGCTCGGGATGAGTGTGCCCGGCGGCGTCTTTCTTCAGTATCTCGATGTCCGCGGCGTTGAAGGAGAGGAGGGGGACGAGGAGGCTGACGATCGTTCCGCCGAATCGGATCAGGGCGGTCAGGGCCGCCTGGCGGACGATATAGTAGCTGCTCCGCAGGTGGGCGATCAGGGCCGGAACGGCCTTGGGGTCNNGAAATCTTGCCGAACTTTACCAGGGCGGCGCCGGCCGCTTCCTGGACCTTGGCCGCGTGGTCCTTGATCTTCTGCACCAGGGGCTCGATGCTCATCCGGTCTCCAATGGCGCCCAGGGCTTCGGCCGCCCGGGCCCGAACGTCCGGGGAGCTGTCCTGGAGAAGCTCGATGAGCATGGGACCGGCGGCCCGTGTTTTCAACCGGCCCAGGGCCCGGGCCGTATTGGCCCGGATCACGGCCGAGGAGTTGCCCAGCGAATCGAGGAGCATGGAGCCGCACTCGCACTCAAGCTCCTTGAATCCGTCGATGGCCAGCCCGACGATCTCTTCGTTCTTCAGGCCGAGCATGTGGACGAGGACGCGGGCCA
>PMCY01000088.1:0-12308 GCA_003154255.1 Candidatus Aminicenantota bacterium
TCCCGAGGGATTCATAGCCGATTTTTTCGGCCTTCGAAATGAGGGCCGCGTATTCATCGCTCATCAGGAAATCGAACTCGTTTTGGTTTTGGGGATGGACGATCAGTTCCACGGATGTCTCCGCGGCCCGCTGAATGATCCGGCCCAGGCGCTCCGCCCGCTGTTCCGCCGACTGGACCAGGGGACCCATGCCATACAGAAAGCTCGTGCAAATGTAGCGTTTGGAGACCCACTTCGAAATTTTCCGGCGATAGCCCCTGTTGAGGACCCCTTTTTCCTTTCCGCTAAAGGAAAAAGTCGTCCGCACGCGGGTGCGGAGCGGAATGAGGCGCTGAACGACCATGTTGCCGCACAAATGCATATGGTGATGCCCATCGATGTGCGTCGGCGGTCTGTCGTACAAGCGCAGGAATTCTTCATATTGGGCCCGATAGGAATATTCGAACCGCCGCCTGAGAAAAGGATTGAACAGAAGGAAGCGATATTTTCCTCCTCTGAGAAAGGCCATGATCCGATCATGGCCGTCCCGCAGCCTATCCGGTATCACCGTTCCGCTCAACGGAGACGTAAAATTCAGGTGCAATCCGATCCCCAGGGAAACATCCCGGGCCAGGCCCGCCGCCCTTTCCGAATCGGCCATGAACACCATGGCGCTCGTCGATGTGATCCGTTTATTGTGAAAACAAATCAGGATATGATCCGTCGACTTTTCGTCTCTCCCGTAGTCGTCGGCGTTGATGATCAGCATGGGTGATGCCCTAGTGGGGAGTTATTCTAACAAGAGTCCCGGGGAGAAGCAAAAAACCGCGCCGGGAACGCCGGACGATGGCCCCCAGGCTCGCAGCTGTGGCATAATGGAGAGGCAGGAGGAGCCCATGATGATCGTTCGTCGTCTACGCCAATATCCGTTGGCGGTCCTGTCGTTCCTTATCCTTTTCCTCCTGGAGTTTCCGGCGCCGATCCGGGCCCAATCCAAAATGATCTGGGCGACCAGCGCACGCCGGGAGCACGTTCAGGCCGCGATTGATTCGGCCAAGGTCAATGATACGGTTATGATTCCGCCCGGCGTCGCCGTTTGGTCCGACTCGGTATACATCAGCAGAGGAATTTGCGTCGTCGGAGCCGGAGTCGGACGAACGATCATCACCCATGCCAAGGTGGGTTTCCGCGTCTCCGTCCCCGCCCCCCAGAAATACATCATCGCCGGGTTCGAAATGAACACGACCGGCGGAGGAGGATTCAGTTTCGCGGATACCCCGCTTTGCATCCAAACGGAAGGGGACTGTCAACAGTTGAGGATCACGACCTGCAAATTTCATAATACCGGAACGGAGGGAGGCTATTTGATCGGAATCGGAGGTCTCAACGATTTCGTCCATCAATACGGCGTCATTGATAATTGTTCTTTCGTCAACGGAAAAATCCTCGTCCTCGGAGGCGGGATGGGGGATCAGTCTTGGAAAACCGAAACCGCCCTGGGAACGGAAAAAGCCCTGTACGTGGAAGATAATACTTTCGATCAGCCCAACGGAGCCTTCAATAACTGTATCGACTGCAATTACGGGGCCCGCTATGTCTTCCGCCACAACAAAGTCAAAGACGCCTTCATCATGGCCCATCCTTTGCAGAACGGGGATACGGACTATTTTGGACGGGGGACCCGGAAAGTCGAGATCTATGAAAACACCATCGAGGCCACCAGCGCNNGATAATTTGAGAACTTCGGAAGACGGGAGCGGAAAGCTCACCAAGGCGGACGGCGGGAATATCATCGACGGAAACACGCCCGTTTCCGGGGGTACAGGAACGCATGCGGGGGCTAATGGAGCTTCCGTCTTGACCTATTCCGGCGGGACCTGGAGCGTCAATGCCTTTGTCGGGAACACCGTCTATAACCTGAGGGGCGGGAGCAAGGGGAAAATCACGGCCAACACGGCCACAACCGTCACAGCGGCTCTTTCCGGCGGGGCCAGGAATAGCTGGAACCGCGGAGATGCGTTCAAGATCACCAACGGATACCCGGCCCTCGACCAAATCGGGCGAGGCCGGGACGCTTCGACGACGCCGGTTCTCCATCCCCCCTATGACGCGTCTTATCAGCCCCAAGCGTCCGAACCGATGTATATCTGGAACAACAAGATGGACGGCCTCGTCCAAAACGCCGAAGTCCTGAACAATACCGGGATCCATATTCAAGAGAATAGGGATTATTACAATGCGGCGATGCCCGGATACACGCCTTATCCATATCCGCACCCTTTGAGGAATGATATCAAATTAAAGAGCGAATCCGGCAGTCCCGCTTCGATACGGGAGCATCTTGATATTGGACCGGCCCGGTGATAGATTATAAAAAAATATTTTGGTTTTTTTAGCCAAAAGAGGGCGATTTCATGGCCGATCAATGGACCGAGGTGAGCGTCAACGGCGAATTCCGCAAGGTCCCCGCCTTGTTCATAGACGGCTTGACGATCATGATCACGGGCCGGCGTCTGAAAACGGCGGNNCTTTTGGAGCCGCTTAAAAAAGACCGTCGGGGCGCCGATCTTTTCGTATTTTCGCAAAAACCGCCCGACACGGAGCCTCGCTACAAATTCCCCATGGTCCGGTCGAACGTCGCCGCCATCCCCATAACGACCTACGAGGACTGGTGGGAGACGCGGCTGACCCAAGTCACGCGAAAAAACGTCCGGAGATCCCAGCGCCGCGGCGTCGTCGTCAAAAAAGTGGAGTTTGACGACCCGCTTGTCGAAGCCATCGTCCGCATCAACAACTCGACGCCCGTCAAGCAGCAGAGGCGCAACGTCCATTACGGCAAGAGCTTTGACGCCGTCAAGAAGGATTACACCGACTTCGGCGGGCGCAGCGATTATTGGGGGGCTTTTTACAAAGAGGAGATGATCGGCCTGCTGCGGATGATTTATCAGGGCCCGATCGGCAATATCATGCAGCTGTTCTGCATGCCTCAACACAATGATAAAAGGCCGGCCAACGTCCTCCTGGCCGCCGCCGTCGAACAATGCGTGAAAAGCGGGCTGAGCTATTTGCTTTATGGCCAGTACATTTACGGGCGAAACGCCAAGGCCCCGCTTACGGAATTCAAGAGACGAAACGGCTTTGAACAGTTTCTCGTGCCCACTTATTACATCCCCTTGACAGTGAAAGGGCGGATGGCCATAATGCTGAACATGCATAGAGGGATTCAGTTTTTTGTCCCTCAAAAGATGATGGATTGGGCCTTTGCCTTTCGGAATTGGAAACTGGGACGGCAAAATCGGAAAACGCGCCAGGACGATTCCGAATAGGGGGAAAAACGCGGCCCCGCCGAAGTCGAGTTCGAGCCGGTGTAGCTCAGTTGGCAGAGCAGCTGATATGTAATCAGCAGACGGAGCGTTCGAATCCTCCCGCCGGCTTCCCGTTTTTGGGCCGCGCCTTCCGGCGCCTGTTCCCGCCTGCCTGGAATTCCAGGCCTCGATTTGATACAATGGCGCGGCCTCGGGAAGTGAGAGGGTGCTCCTTCACCCGGGACCGATCGAATTTTTTCTTTGAACCATGAATATGCCGGACCCCAAATACGAAAAACAGGATGCGTTTTTTGATGTCCGGCATATTGAAACGGGCATAAAAAAACACGCCGTACGGGGAGCCAGCGCGACCATTTCCGCCAGCGTTGTGAACTACGGCCTTCAGACCATAGGCACGATCGTCCTGGCCCGGCTGTTGAGTCCGGAAGATTTCGGTTTGGTGGCCATGGTGACGACGTTCAGCTTGATGGCTCAAAACTTCGGCACGAACGGCTTTATCGAAGCCGTCGTCCAAAGCGACGGTATCAACCATCAAAAAATGAGCAAGCTTTTCTGGACCAACCTCCTGATCATGCTGGCCCTGACGGCCGTTTTCGCGGCCCTGGCTCCCCTTATCGCCTGGTTTTTTCATGAGCCCCTGTTGAAGGGCATCACTTTGGCCCTGGCCATTTCCATCTTTTTCGGGGGGCTGGCGACGTGCCATGTGGCCGTCCTGACGAGAAATATGAAGTTTCATCTGACTTCGGCTCAGGGCCTGATCTCCGGGGTCTTGAGCACCATGCTGGCCATCATCGCGGCGATGCGGGGAATGGGCTATTGGGCGCTCGTTTTAAGGCGCGTGTCCCTGCCTTTCCTGGGAGCCATCCTGGCCTGGGCCTTTTGCCGCTGGCGGCCCGGCATTCCCGAGAAAAAAACCCGAATCGCGCCGATCATCCGATTCGGCGTGCAGACGTACGGAAATTTTGTCGTCGACTACTTCCGCAAGAATGCCGATAAAATCATCATCGGGAAGCTTTTCGGCAAATCGCCGCTGGGACATTATGACCGGGCCAATCACCTGGCGGCGGTCATGCCCAACCAGTTGAGCGCCTCGCTGGGAGGCGTGGGCGTAGCGACGTTCAGCCGGCTGAAAAACGATCCGCGAAAATATATCGATTCCTACGGTAAGGCCCTTTCCCTGCTGGCCTTCGTCGCCTTTCCGGGAAGCGTCTGGTTCACCCTGATCGGCCGGGATATGATCACCGTTCTCCTGGGGCCGCAGTGGAGCGAAGCGGGAAAGATTTTTACCGCGTTGGGTCCGGCCATCGGGATCGTCATCATCTATGAGACCAATATTTGGCTGCACTTGTCCCTGGGAAGACCCGACCGGCTGTTGAAATGGGGGACGTTCGTTTTGATCGCCGCCGTCTCGTCGTTTCTTCTCGGATCGCGCTTCGGCCCCATCGGCGTGGCCGTCGCCTATTCATCGCTTTTTTATGTCCTTTTGTTCCCGGCCTTGATCTACGCGGGGAAGCCCATGAAGATAGGGGGCGGGTATATCCTGGCCATCCTCTGGAAATACTGGTTCGCGGCTTTTATGGGCGGATTGATGTACTGGCTGTTTCAAAACAGGGTCAGCTTCAACTCATCTTTTTACAACCACTTGGCCCCGCTGGCCAGAATTCTGTACTGCTTCTTTTTATATTCCCTCATTTATTTGGGCCTGATCTTTGCCCTCTTTAAGGGATTTAAGCCGATCCTCCTGATTTTTTCGACCCTCAAAGGCGTCTTCGGAAATAAGGCCGGAAAAATATAACAAATCACGCCGGGGCGGGAGCGGTAATGAAATGCCGGGACTAGCGGGAATCATCGGGATCGACGGAGCTCGGAAGGGGGCTTCCCTGCTTCAACCCATGATCTCCTGCATGATGCACGAGCCGTTTTATACGTCGGGCCGCTACGTCAATGAGGAAATCGGCCTCCAGCTCGGCTGGGTCAGCCTGAAAGAAGCCTTTTCCGCGGAAATGCCCGTTTGGAATGAAAAGAAGGACGTCGCCGTGATCTTCTGCGGCGAAGACTTCACGGATCCCGACGAAATCGCCGGCTTGAAGAACCGTGCCCATGAATGGGGATCCGCCCAGGCCGGTTATCTGGTCCATCTTTATGAAGAACAGGGAGCCCGATTCCTGGAAAAGCTGAACGGCCGATTCAGCGGGGTGATTGTGGATCTGCGCCAGCGCCGCGTCTCGCTGTTCAACGACCGCTTCGGCTTCAACCGGATCTATTATCACGAAAATCCGGAGGGCCTCTTCTTTTCATCCGAGGCTAAATCGCTTCTGAAGGTCCTGCCTGAACTTCGCCGGGTGGATCTTAAAAGCCTGGCCGAAACGTTTTCCTGCGGCTGCGTATTGCAAAACCGGACGCTTTTCGCCGGGATTTCCCAGCTGCCCGGAGGGTCCGTTTGGAGCCGCACTCCGGGCGGCGATATTCAAAAGGGATTTTATTTCCGGCCCGGCGCGTGGATCGATCAAGAGCCGCTCGGCGTCGACGAATATTACGGGCATTTGAAGGAGACCTGGACGCGCATTCTCCCGCGCTACCTGCGCGCCAGGACCAAAATCGGGATATCCCTGACGGGTGGGAAGGACAGCCGGATGATCATGGCCTGGGCCCGGACCCCGCCGGGGACATTGCCTTGCTATACGTTCGGGGGGGTCTATCGCGATTCCGTGGACGTCAAGATCGCCCGCCAGGTGGCCAAAGTCTGCCGGCAGCCGCACCAGGTGATTTCGGTCGGCCAAGATTATCTCCGGGAATTCCCGGATTTGGCCGCCCGGACCGTTTACATCTCGGACGGCGCCATGGACGTCAGCGGCTCGACGGATCTCTACGTCAACAAGATCGCCCGCGGGATCGCGCCCCTGAGACTCACCGGGAATTACGGCCAGGAGATCCTTCGGAGCGCCGTGGCCTTCAAGGCCGGTCCGTGGCCCTCCCAGGTGCTCGATGAGGAATTTGCCCGGCTCATCGGGGAGGCCCGGCAAACGTATGGGGCCGAACGCGGCCGCCATCCCCTGGCGTTCGTGGCCTTCAAACAGGTGCCCTGGCACCATTATTCGCGCCTGATCGTGGAGCTTTCGCAGGTCACGCTGCGATCGCCGTTTTTGGACAACGATCTCGTGGCCCTGGCTTTCCGGGTGCCTCGGGAATTGGCCGAAAACGTCGGCCTGCAGCTGCGTCTCATCGCCGCGGGCAATCCCGTTATAAGTAAAATAGGAACCGATCGGGCCCTCCTCTATGAAAGCGTTCCCTGGATGACCAAGCTCGAGCATCTCTACCAGGAATTCATTTTCAAGGCGGAATATGCCTATGATTATGGGATGCCGCAATGGCTGGCCAAGGCCGATCATTGGTTCGAACCGTTCCACCTGGAGCGGCTCTTTTTGGGCCGACACAAATTCTATCATTTCCGGGTCTGGTATCGGGACCAGCTTTCCGCCTATGTCAAAGACATCCTGCTCGATTCCCGGACCCGCGCCCGGCCTTATCTCCGGGGCCCCCTGCTGGAGAAGATGGTCCGGGAGCATACCCGCGGCATCGGGAATCATACTTCGGAAATACACCGGATTTTGACGAGCGAGCTGATGCACAGGCGGCTTATCGAAGGAATTTGAAAAAGCTCTATAAGGAATACCGTTGACGTCCGTCGCTCTTTTACTTTGTCTGATTTTCATCGCCGTCGCCTATAAGCAAGACGCCCGGGAAGGTCCGAAGATGTCTTCGGCCATGTGGATTCCCTTCATTTGGATCGCCTTGGCCGCGTCGCGGCCGCTGACCTCCTGGCTTACGCCGGGAGTGGCCACGGCCGAGAACTTCGAATCGGCCTTGCTGCAGGGCAATTCCGCGGAAAGAAATTATATGATCATTCTTTTGGTAGCCGGCGCGCTGCTGCTTTTGAAAAGGCGGGATCGCATCAGCTTCTATTTCAAGGACAATGTTTATATTTATCTGCTTTATTTCTACGCCCTGGTCAGCATCGTCTGGTCCGCCTATCCGGGGATTTCGGCCAAACGATATATCCGGCTGGTCGGCGACATCATCATGGCCTTGCTGATATTGTCGGAAGACCGGGAAAACAACGCCCTCGACCATATCCTTCGACGCTGCGCGATCTTCTTGATCCCCATGTCCATGCTCTTCGTTCGTTTTCTGACCCAATACGGCATCGGCTATTCGCGGGACGGATTTCGGACCTGGACGGGCGTGACGACGAACAAGAACTCCTTGGGTATGCTCTGCGCGTTCCTGGGGACCTATTTGATTTGGAGGATCCTAAAAAATTGGCCGCGTTTCAATTATGTGGATAGCGCCCTTCTTCTCATGACCTTGTACCTGTTATGGGGGTCGAGAAGCACGACGTCTTTGCTGGTTTTGCTCATGGGCACGGCTTTGTTGATTTTGGGCGGCGTTTTTCGAGGCCAGACCAAGAAAATGAACCGCTGGGTTCTGGCCCTCCTGCTTTTCTTCGGAATCATGCTCGTTTTCGGGGGATCTTCATTTTTTTCGGTTTTTTTGAAAATCACCGCCAAGGATTCGTCGTTCACCGGACGGATCCCTTTATGGACGGACCTTCTGCAGATCGGAATCCGGAATCCCCTGACGGGTTCCGGATATGCCAGCTTCTGGCCCTCGCATGCCGCCCTCATGTGGAGAAAATACAACTTCCTCCCCATCCAAAGCCACAATGGGTATATCGACGTTTTTCTCGATCTGGGACTGGCCGGATTCGCCCTGCTGCTGTATTGGATCATCCAGACTTATAGAAATATTTTAAAAGATTTCGAGCGAAAACTGGAGACCAGCCGTCTGATGCTGGCCTTTTTTATCATGGTTATTTTTCATAACATCATGGAATCGACGCTGATTAAGCCGTTTAATTTGTTATGGATGATTTTTCTGCTCTCTTCGATCGTCATGGTCAGAAAACCGGAATCGGCCGAGTCCTCTCTCTAGTCATCGAATCGTCCGGCCGGGGATGGCGCCGCGGACGGCTTCGGGACTAGCCCTCCACGGAAATAAATACCGTATCCAATCCCCTTGGGCGAGGATATGGGATCGTCCTTTTTGGTTCATACTGAAGATACGCGATAGTAATATTACTAACAAGGCTGTAAATAATGTTTACGCGCCCNNGGATCTTGCACTAGGGAGAACAACTACTCGATGACAGCAAGGACCTTGCGATTGATGCCCGATTTTAGTAAAAAAGGAGTATCAATGAAAAGGAATCATTTCTCTCATCGATATCATTTGGGAATTCCGGCGCTATTTTGCGCATTCCTCTTGAGGTTCCCGGCCCCTTCGCCGGCCGCCGTGAGTACTATCAACGCGGCCAGCGCCAGCCAGTCCGCCGTTCAAGCGGCCATCAATTCGGCCAATGACGGCGATACGGTTCTCGTTCCGGCCGGCAGCGCCTCCTGGTCGGGCACCGTGACCATGACGAAAGCCATTGATCTTGTTGGGGCTGGAATCGGAAACACGATCATCACCCACAGCGGGGTCGGGTTGAGCGTTGCGGTTGCCGCGCCCCAGAAATATTCCATCTCCGGGTTCGAAATGAGGACGACCGGCGGAGGCGGGTTCACTTTCATGGATGCCCCCTTTTGCATTGCGACCGAGGGGGATTGTCAATTGCTCAAGATCTCGAACTGCAAATTCTATAATACCGGATCGGAGGGAGGATATTTGCTCCGTATCGGAGGTCTCAACGATTCCTCGCCTCAATACGGCGTCATCGACCATTGCGTCTTCGTAAACGGCAAGATCCTCGTTTTCGGCGGCGGNNTGCAATTACGGGGCCCGCTATGTCTTCCGCCATAACAGGGTCAAAGACGCCTTCATCATGGCCCATCCTTTACAGAACGGCGATACGAGCTATTTTGGGCGGGGCACGCGGAAGGTCGAGATCTACGAAAACACCATCGAGGCCACCAGCGCATCTTCCCTTCATTGGGTGGCGATTTCCGTCGCCGCCGGAACGGGGGTCATTTTCAACAACACCGTCACCAACACGTCCGGCGATCCCTTCAATTATGCGGTGGGACTCGATAACCTGAGGAGTTCGGAAGCCGGCAGCGGTCAGCTCACCATCGCGGACGGCGGGAATATCATCGACGGAAACACCGCCCTATCCGGGGGAACGGGAACCCATTCGGGGGCCAACGGAGCCTCTGTCTTGACCTGTTCCGGCAAGACCTGGGGCGTCAATGCTTTTGTCGGAAATTATGTCTATAACCTGAGCGGCGGGAGCAAGGGAAGAATCACGGCCAACTCGGCCACAACCGTCTCGGCGACCCTCTCCGGCGGGAGCCGGAACAGTTGGAACAGCGGAGATTCGTTCAAGATCACGAACGGATACCCGACCCTCGACCAAATCGGGCGGGGCAAGGACGCTTCGACGACGTGGGTTCTCCTGCCGCCGTATAATGCGTCTTATCAGCCGCAAGCGTCCGAACCGCTCTACGTCTGGAACAACAAGATGGACGGCGTCGTCCAAAGCGCCGCCGTCCTGAACGACGCCGGCATCCATGTTCAAGCAAATCGGGACTTTTTCAATTCGGCGAAACCCGGATACACGCCCTATCCCTATCCCCACCCTTTAGCGGCGCCGCCGAAGAAAGATTTTCTCGGCACCTGGAACGATCAGGGCGTTTCCTATCTGAACTCGGATACCGGAGCCTGGGTGTATCTCACCACCCCAGCCGTTTGCATCGCCGCGGGAGATTTTGACCGCGACGGCATCGACGACCTGATCGGGGTCTGGCCCGGTCAGAACGGCGTCTACGTCAAATATTCAACGACGGGAAACTGGGCCGTTCTGACTTCCTTGACCGCTCGGCACGTCTCCAGCGGCGACATGAATGGCGACGGAAGGGACGAGCTTGTCGGGACTTGGGACAGCCAAGGCGTGTTCTATATGGATGCCTCGTCGAACTGGTTCAAGCTCGCGACACCGGCCACGTTGATCGCGGTCGGGGACTTGGACGGGGACGGGATCGACGATTTAATGGGAATTTGGCCGGGTCAATCCGGAGTCTGGGCCAGATTTTCCAAGACGAACGCTTGGTTCAAGCTCGGATCGACGCCTCGGGATATCGCCGCCGGCGACATGAACGGCGATGGTAAAAAAGAGCTTTTAGCGACTTGGGACGGCCAGGGGGTCTTTTACCGGAGTTCCNNGATCTGGATGGAGACGGCATCGATGACTTGATCGGGAGTTGGCCGGACCAGGGTGGCATATGGGCTAAATATTCGAAGACCGGGACCTGGGCTTACCTCGGCGTGATGCCGGCGGATATGGCCACGGGCAAAATGAGGGCCACCGGGGCCACCGGGACCGGGTTCGGCTCGCCGACTCCGGCCGGACAATCCGGAGAAGGGCCCGGCCGATCGGGGCATATTCTGGACTTATCGGCCACGGGACCGGGAGGCCCTGGCTTCGTCTATCAACAAGGGACGAACTTGGTTCCGACTGAAAAGGGGGCCTCTTCGTTGAGGATCCCCGGGCCCGGCGAACCCGGATTCAGTTGGACCGAGCAGAAAAATCTTTGGCCCCAAGATTCACTTCAAACCGGGACGAAAAAACGGAAGTGATGTGGACGAGCACCATAATCCGCTCATGATCCATCCTTCCGATCGTCATGGCCTGACCCGGCGCGGCTTCCTGGGCTGGTGTTCCAAGGGGATGGCTTTATTCGCCCTGCGGCCTTTCCCCCGCGCCTTGGAGGCCCGGAATTCCGCCGCTGTTCTGAATGACATCTTCTGGGTCAAAGGCGTGCCCAGCCTGCCGTTTTATCTCGGGCCCGGCCAAAAATATCACGCCGGCATTGACAGCCTGCTGACCCTCATGGGACGCCGGGGGCTTAAATTCTATCGGTCGAGCTCGGCGGGGACCCTCAGCGGCACCTCCGGCCTCATCAACGCCGATGACGTCGTCCTCATCAAGGTCAATGCCCAATGGAAGTATCGGGGCGCGACCAACAGCGACGTCGTGCGCGGCCTGATCCAAAGAATCCTGGCCCACCCCGACGGTTTCAGCGGAGAGGTCGTTATTTTTGAGAACGGCCAGGGCCGCGGCAGCCTCGGCTGCAGCAACACCGGCAACGGCTACCCGGACGGCACCGTCCAGGCCAATGCCAACGACCCCAACCATAGTTTCAATTATGTCGTCGATACGGTCTTCAACGATCCCCGCGTCTCCACTTTTCTTCTCGACGACGTGGCGTCCAATTTCATCGCCGCGGACGATCACCTGAACAACGGATATCGAATCTTCGAAAATGTCTCCTATCCCTGTTTTACGACGGTCCACGGGAAGCGGGTCGAGCTTCGGGAGGGCCTTTGGAACGGTGCGGCCTATACCGGCAACCTTAAGCTCATCAACGTTCCCGTCCTCAAACATCACGATACCGGCGGGTCGGAGATCACCGCGTCTTTAAAGCATGTCTATGGAATTCTATCCATGGCGGACGGCGGCAGCGACTTCCGGCACTACGGGGGATTGGGCGAAACCATTGGAAAAATGATGGTCTCGGTACGAACGCCGGTCTTGAATATTCTCGATGCCATCTGGGTTTCCCAGGCCTCGTTGACGGGCTATCCCGTCAGCGCGACGACCCGCTCGAACCAGCTCCTGGCCAGTCAGGACCCCGTCGCCCTCGACTACTGGGCGGCGAAAAATGTCCTCTATCCGATCGATAACAATCTCCGTCACCGTCCCGATTTTTCCGGAATCGATGCCTGGCTGACGAGCGCCCGGGACATCATCAACAGCCGCGGCGGATTGGCCGATTCCGGCCAGGGGATCGTGGTCGGTTCGGTGACAAAAACCGAAACGGAGATGCGGGCATTCTCCCAGCGCGTGACTTTGGCCGCCAAGGCCGACATGATCGGGAGCTGGGATGCCCAGGGGGTCATGAGTCGGAATTCCGACAGCGGAGCTTGGGTCAGACTGGCCTCTCCGGC
>PMCY01000088.1:12383-15926 GCA_003154255.1 Candidatus Aminicenantota bacterium
TCACGGGGGCCTGGGTTTTAATGGCTTCTCCGGCGACCGCGATCGCCGCGGGCGATCTGGACGGCGACGGCAAGGACGATCTCGTCGGCATCTGGCCGGGCCAAGGCGGCGTGTGGGTCAAATGGAGCCGCGATTCCTCCTGGTCCATGCTCGCTTCGTCCGCGGATTGGATCGCCGTAGGGGACATGAACGGCGATGGACGCGTCGATCTCGTCGGATCCTGGGCCGGATCGGGCGTTTTTTATCGGGACTCGCTGACCGGATCTTGGGTCCAGATCGCGACTCCCGCGGCGGCCCTGGCCGTGGGCGACCTGGACGGCGACGGCGTGGACGATCTTCTCGGGTTGTGGCCCGCTCAAGGAGGCGTCTGGGTCAAATATTCCAAAACCGGAAGTTGGGCGCAGCTTTCCTCGACCCCGACGATTCTAACGACGGGGAGGATGAGGGCCGTTCAGGGCCCGGGCTTCGCGGCCGGCCAAGGAATATCGGCCCCGGGGTGGGGATTGGGCGAGGGCCCCAGCCGATTGGCCGGATTCCGCGATTTCTCGGCCAACGGGCCCGGCGGCCGGAACTTCGTCCATCAAAAACAGACCGGCCTGGTTCCCCTGGAAAAAAACGAAAATATGGCGCGGATCCCCGGCCCAGGCGAACCCGGATTTCGTTGGACCGCGCAGAAAAATCTCCGGCCCGGAGACAGAGAGTAAAAAAAGGAGACCGAAATCATGATCCAGAGAACCCTTCGGATCGGATGGACGGCCTTTGGCGTCCTGTTTATATTGAGCGCATCGGTGTTCGCTCAACTCAATATTTCCCGGTCCCCTTCGGCCCCGTCGGTCAGCCCGCGCATGGTGACGGACAACCAGGGGAACGTTCATTCCGTTTGGGTCGAGAATTACCCTGACGGCGACGTGTATTACGCCAAGGCCGATTGGGCCACTCAACAGATCAGCACGCCGATCAACCTCAGCAACTCCGGCACCGTCTATAGCGAAACGGATGAAATGGCCTCCATCGCCGCGGACGGGTCGGGCCGGATCTATGTGGTCTGGACCGAAGGCTGGCAGCCGACATGCCTGCTCAAAGTCAGGATTTTCAGCAACGGATCGTGGGGTGCGGCCTATACCGTTCAGTCCGGATTGAAGTTTAAAACGCCCCGCATCGCCGTGACCCCGGAGGGGGATATTTATCTGGTGTGGTGGGATTTTCAATGGAAGATTCAATCCACGGCCCGGGTCAATGGCGCCTGGGAAGGCGTTCGGATGATCAGCTCGTCGTCCGAAATGGCCAAGATGGCCGATATCGATGTAGGCCCCAACATCGTGGGGGTGGCCTTTATCAAAAAGCCCTCCGGGGCCGCCTATCAGGCCTCCTACATCCAGCGCGGCAAGGGCTTCAATGCGGCCTGGAGCGCCATCAAGCTCGTCGCGCCTAATTCGGCCGACCAGGTGTTCACCGCGATCCGGATCGATTCCCAGGACGTCGCCCATATCGCCTGGATGGACGACCTCGGAAATCGTGTCGTTCAATATTCTCATAAAACCAGCTCCGGATTTACGGCGCCTCTGGCGCTGACGGGCTGGAGCCTGTTTCATAATCTCTTCCTGTCCAAGAGGGGGGACGATATTTATTTCGTCTGGCAGCTCGGCAGTTACGGAAACGGGTCCGGCCTGCAGTACGATGTCCGCTACGCCAATGGGAACTGGCGGGGCGTCCGGTCGGTGCCCAATTCCGCGGGGACGACATACGGCGACGTCGCCCCGTCTCCGGACAAATCGATCCTTTACTTCGTCTGGGATACGGACTTCTACGGGAACGGCGATATTTTCGGTTGGGCCGAAACGATCGGGACCCCGGGCAAAAGAGATTTCATCGGAACATGGAACGGACAAGGCATCTATTCCCTGAACTCGGATACCGGGGCCTGGACCTACCTCACGACTCCCGCCACCGTGATCGCCGCGGGCGATATGGACGGAGACGGCATCGACGACGTCGTCGGCGTTTGGTCCAGCCCGAGCGGCGTCTGGGTCAAATATTCGAAGACGGGGGTCTGGACTCTTCTGACGTCCTTGACGGCCAGGCAAATCGCCGTCGGCGATATGAACGGCGACGGCAAAAAGGAACTCGTCGGGACTTGGGACGGCCAGGGCGTGTTCTATTTGAAGTCCTCGGGCGACTGGGTCATGCTGGCGACTCCGGCCACGCAGATCGCGACCGGGGACCTGGATGGCGACGGGATCGACGATCTCATCGGCACCTGGCCGGGCCAGGGTGGAGTCTGGGTGAATTATTCGAGGACGGGGCAATGGGCCCGGCTTTCCGAATCGGCCAAGGATATTGCGGCCGGTGACATGAACGGAGACGGGCGCGTGGATTTCGTCGGCACCTGGGACGGTCAAGGGGTCTTCTACCGCAATTCCCTGAACGGCCAATGGGTCCAGATAGCGGCCGTCGCCGATCAAATCACGGCCGGAGATCTCGACGGGGACGGCACGGCCGACCTGGTCGGCATCTGGCCGGGCCAAGGCGGCGTTTGGGCCAAGTATTCCAAGGCCGGAACGTGGGCCCGTCTTTCTTCGGCCGCTGCGGACATCGCGACGGGAAGACTGCGGATCACCGGGGCCTCGAACCTTTCGACCGGGCAGGGATTGAACGCCCCCCTGGGCGGTTTCGGCGGCGGCCCCAGCCGAACGGGGAATTTCCTGGATCTTTCGGCGGCTGGGCCCGGCGGTCGAAAATTCGTCTATCAGATGGGGCAAAACCTGGTTCCGCTCGAAAGCGGGGACGGGACGATGAGGATCCCCGGACCCGGCGAATCCGGATTTTCATTCGCCGCAGAGAAAAATTTGGTGCCCGTCGAATCGGACAAAACAAGAAGAATAAAGAAATAAAGCGGCTTTTACATTCTTTTTACGTTCGTTTTGCCCTTGGGTGACAATCTCCGTCCTGCCCGCGTGTATGTTGTGGTTGACGGAGGTCAAACATGAACACGAACAAAACAAAGGTCACCAAGGGAAAGGGCTTGCGGGCGCTCCTCGCTCTCCTGGCCCTGGGCACAGTCCTCGTCCTCGGCCTGCGGGCCCCCGCCGCGGCGACGGCNNCGCACGGACAATCCGCGCCCCGGCGATTTCGTCATGCTCGATGAGGCCGTCAAGAACGGCTGGATCGAGATCGGCGAGCTCGACGGCGGCCGCGTCCCCCAGGTCCGGATCTCCAATCTCTCCAAGCGCACCATCTACATCATGGGCGGTGAAATTCTGACCGGCGCCCGCCAGGACCGCATCCTGGCCACGGACCTTCTGCTGGCCCCCGGCACGCGCAACCTCGTCGCCCCGGTCTACTGTGTCGAGCACGGCCGCTGGACGGCCGTCTCGCCCAATTTCACGACCAAGAACAACATCGGCACCTACGACCTGCGGGCCAAAGCGGCCGGCAAGGCCGAATCGGCCCAGTCCGAGATCTGGAACAGCGTGGCCGAGCAGAACACCCGGGTCGGGGCGGCCTCGCCCACTGGCGCCTATCAGGACGCCTATGAGGCCGAGG
>PMCY01000345.1 GCA_003154255.1 Candidatus Aminicenantota bacterium
CAGATCTTCTCCGACGCCGGCGTGCCGGTCGTCTTGTTCATGGAGGACTACGATATCGACCGCCGAGGCTATCACGATTCTTTCGACACCATGGCGAACATCGACCTCGATTATGGCGCGGCGCTGGCGGCCGTGGCCGTCGAAACGGCCGCCCGGGCGGGGGCCGCGGTCTCCCTGGATTGACCCTCCATGGGGCCGCCCGGGGCGCAAAGGAATTGACGCTCGGTTTGTCTAACCTATCGGATTAGTAGGAAATAGGATAAAGGAGATAGTCAATGAAAAAGATGTTTCTCGTCGGCTTTCTGNNTCCGTCGTCAAGGCCTTGTTGTCCCTCCCGCATTACAGCGTTTTCGACAACCTCTTTTTCGAGGCCAACGGCGCGGACGTGACCCTGATGGGCCAGGCCGTTCTCGAGATCACCAAGGCCGAGGCGGCCAAACGGGTGGCCCGGATCAAAGGCATCGGGGCGGTGATCAACAAGATCGAGGTCCTGCCTCCCTCGTCGTCCGATGACGCCCTGCGGATGAGCGTGTACCGGGCGATTTTCGGCGCCGCCGACCTGCACCGATACTCCATGGGCGCGGACCCCACCATTCACATCATCGTCAAGGGCGGACACGTGACCCTGGTGGGCATGGTCTCCTCGGCCCAGGATCGTCAGCGGGCCGAAATGGTGTCCAAGAGCCTGCCGGGGATCATGTCCTTCACGAATTCCCTAAGGCTGGATAAATAAGCGGTTCGTTCCTCCTTGGCATCCGGCGCGACCCGTCGCGGCCGGAAGGGCCGGGCTCCGACTCGACGGATTTGGGTTGAACGGACGCCCGGCCCCCCTTTATAATCCCTCCCGAACCGGCGCCGGCCGGGTGTCCGTTTCCGGGAGGAGAACCGCCGTGAGAAAATCCGCTCTCAATACCGCCTGGCCGTTCGCTATCGCTCTTTTCTCCGCCGCCCTGACCGCCGGTCCCACCCCTGGCGTGCGCGAGGTGATCGTCGTCTTCAAGACCCATTTCGACATCGGCTATACCGACCTGGCCCGGACGATCGTCCAGCGCTACCGGACGACGATGATCGACCAGGCCCTGGATGTCGTCGACCGGAACCGGGTCCTGCCCCCCGATCGGCGTTTTGTCTGGACCCTTCCGGGCTGGCCGATGGCCCAGATCGCCGGGGATTGGCCGGGGCAGACGCCGGGACGCAAGGCCCGGGTCGAGGCGGCTTTCAAGGACGGCCGCTTCGTCGTCCACGCCCTGCCCTTCACCCTGCACACCGAGCTCTTCGAGCCCGAGGACCTCGTCCGCGGTCTCCTCTTTTCATCGCGCCTCTCGCGCGCGGCCGGTTTGCCCCTGCCGCGTGAAGCCAAGATGACCGACGTTCCGTCGCATTCCTGGATTCTGCCCACGCTTCTCACTGCGGCCGGGGTCGAGTTTCTCCATCTCGGCTGCAACGCCGCCAGCAGCTCGCCGCGGGTGCCGGCCCTCTTTTGGTGGGAGGGGCCGGACGGAGCGCGGCTTCTGACCATGTATTCGGCGGAGGGCTACGGCACGGGGCTCGTTCCGCCGGCGGACTGGCCGTATCGCACGTGGCTGGCCCTCATCCACACGGGCGATAACGAAGGCCCGCCCAAGCCCGAGGATGTCGAAGTCCTCTTCTCCGAGGCCAAGGCCAAGCTGCCCGGCGTGAACGTCCGCATCGGACGACTTTCCGATTTCTCCGACGCTCTGCGGGCGGAGAAGGCCTCGATTCCCGTCGTCCGCGGCGACATGCCGGACACCTGGATCCACGGCCCCATGTCCGATCCGGCCGGATCCATGCTGGCCCGCAATCTCCGCCCCCTCCTCGGCACGGCCGAGTCGCTGGGTTCCCTTCTGTCCGCGTGGGGCGTTGCCGCTCCGCGCGTCCTCGGGGGGTCTGAGGGCCTCATGAGGACGATCGACCGCTCTTACGAACAAAGCTTGCTTTTCGGCGAGCACACTTGGGGCGGGGCCCTGTACTGGGTAACCGAATATGGGGCCAAGACGAAGTGGGGCTACGGCGACATTTGGAAAAAAGAGCGGGCCGAAGGCCGCTTCAAGAAGCTGGAGGAATCCTGGGCCGAGCACCGCGCGTATATTGAAAGCGCCCGCGATCTCGCCGTCCCCGTCTTAAATGGGGAGATGGAGGCGCTGGCCCGCGCCGCCGGGCCGGACGGCCGGCGCGTCGTCGTCTTCAACCCCCTGCCGTGGAAGCGGGACGGCGTTGCGGCTGTCGATTGGCGTGACGGGGACGCCGAAGCGCTTCGGCCCGCCGACGGCGGAGATGCCGTCCCCCTGGTCCGTGATTCGACCGGAACGCGTTTCTTCGCCCGGGAAGTTCCGCCGCTCGGCTACCGCGTCTATGTCCCGGCGCCTAAACCGGCCCAAGCCTCCGGCCCGGCCGCCGGCAAGGCGGTCTCGGCGCTGGAGAACCGCTGGTTCAAATGTGTCCTCGATCCCGCCCGCGGGACCGTCCGGTCGCTCATTGATAAAACCACGGGGCGCGAGCTTGTCGACTCCACGGCCGAAGCCGGTTTCGGCCGCTATCTCTACGAACGGTTCGATGCCGATCAGGTCGCCGCCTTCCGCAAAGCCTATGTCAAGATCGACGCCGACTGGGGTGTGGCCGAGCTGGGCAAGCCCAACATGCCTCCCGCTTCCGAGGTTCCCTATCGGGCCGCCTCTCCGGGCGGATTCAGCCTCGATTTCGAACGGTCGCCGCTCTCGACCGCGGCGGTCATGAAATCCAAGCCTTCGGCGGCTGTCCCGCATGCCGTGACGACGCGCCTGGTTCTCTATTCCGGAGCGCCCTATCTTGATCTGGAGATGACGCTCCAGGTCAAGCCCGCCGATCCCTGGCCCGAGGCCGGCTGGATCGTCCTGCCCTTCAAAGTCGATTCTCCCCGGTTCCGCCTGGGCCGGCTGGGTTCGATCGTCGATCCGGCGGCCGACGTCGTGGCCGGCTCCAACCGGAATCTCTTCGCCGTCAATACCGGCGTGGCCCTTTACGGTCCGAACGGCCGCGGCGTCGGCCTCTGTGCGCCGGACAATCCGCTCCTCAGCCTGGACACGCCCGGGGCCTGGAAATATGCCCCCGATTTCGTCCCCCGTAAGCCGGTCGTTTACGTCCAGTTGTTCAACAACCAATGGACGACGAATTTCCGCTTCTGGAACGAGGGGACCTGGACGGCCCGCGTCCGACTCTGGGCGTTTGATCGATATGACGGGGTGGAGGCGTTGGTCCAGCCTTCCCTCGAAACGCGCTATCCTCTCCGGACGACGACGATGGACGGACCGGGCGGCCCGCTCCCGGCGGTCCGGATGGGATTGGAGATTACTTCTCCGGGAACGCTGGTTACCGCTTTCGGGCCCAATCCCGACGGCGCCGGGACGGTCCTCCGGCTTTGGGAGCTGGCCGGGCGTTCCGGGGCTTGCACGGTGCGCCTGCCGGAAGGAATGAGGCCGTCGATGGTGCAACCGGTCGATCTGCGCGGGCGGCCTCTCGGAGCCGCGATCCCGGTCGCGGCGGGCCTGTTTGTTTTTAATCAGCGGGCCTTCGCCCCGGCCAGTTTTCTTTTCGCCGATTGGAAACCCCTCGGCCGTTGAGCGGCGCCGCCCGGCCGTTTTCCGTTACTTGACTTGGGCCGAGCCGCCCGGAATTTTGACCCATGGCTCGGCCCGGCCGCCCAGGTTCCGGGCCAGGAATTCCTCCATGCGGCCCATCATGTCCAGGACGTTGGGGCCGCGGCTGAATCCATGTCCTTCGTCCGGGCAGACGATGTAAGTCACATCGACTCCGGATTCCCGCATTTTGGCCACGATCTGGTCCGATTCGGCGATGGCGACGCGCGGGTCGTTGGCTCCGTGGAAGACGAGAAGCTTGGCCCGGACGGCCTCCGTATGGAAGAGCGGCGAGATGCGCTCGTTGAAGGCCTCATCCTCCAGGACCGGCCCGATACGGCGCAGCCAGCGGACTCTGATCGGCGCCCACCAGTCGGGCATCGTCCGCACGAAGCTCCGCACGTTGGACATGCCGCAGACGGCGATGGCGCAGGCGTAGACCTCGGGATGGAAGGCGGCTCCGGCCAGCGCCGCATAGCCGCCGAACGAACCGCCCGAAATGGCCACCCGCTTGGGATCGGCGATACCTTGGCCGACGGCCCAACGCACGGCGTCCACGAGGTCGTTCTGCATGGCGTCGCGCCATTGGCTGTTGCCGGCGTTCAGGAAGGCCCGGCCGAATCCCGAGGAGCCGCGGTAATTGACCTTGAGCACGGCATAGCCCCGGTTGGCCAGCCAGTGGCTCTCGGCATCATAGCCCCATTCGTCCCGCGACCAGGGGCCGCCGTGGACCAAAAGGACGAGGGGCAGGTTCTTCGGTTCAACCCCCACGGGGAGCATCAGGTAGGAAGGCAGATCCAACCCGTCGCGTGATTTGATGACGACCGGTTTCGTGGAGGCCGCCTCGGACGCGGCGAAAACGGATCGGTTTTCGGCCAGCAGATTCAGGGTTTTTGCGGCCCGATCGTAGAGGGCCTCGGCGCCCGCTCCCGCATTGTCGAAATAAAGGACGGTCCATTTTTCATCGGCCCGGTCGCGGGAGGAAATCAGGAAGACCCCGGAGCGGTACTTTTTCAGGATATCGAGATCGGCCTTGAAGGCCGGATCGACGGCTTTCCATTCGGGGACCAGATAATTGAAGGCCGCGGCCTCAAC
>PMCY01000350.1:0-11135 GCA_003154255.1 Candidatus Aminicenantota bacterium
CCGGACCCAGGCTCGATCCGCCCATACCCAGCAGGACGACGTGGCGGAAGCCCTCGGCCTCGATCTCTTCGGCGAAGGCCATGATCGAGGCCTGACGTCCGGCCATGACTCGGGGAAGATCGAGCCAGCCCAGCCGGTTGGCTATCTCGGGAACAGGCCCGGCAGCCCACAGTGTCGGGTCTTTTTCCCAAAGGCGGGGAAGAAAACGATCCGCCCTCCAGCGGTCCAGCCGGACCTTGACGGCCTTCTCGAAGCTTCCGAGATTGAAAATCATGACATCTTCTCTTTTGTCGGCGTTCAAGACCGGGCGGCCTGAATGGAATCCCTGGCCGCGGCGGCGACGGCGTCCGGCGTGAAACCGAATTTTTTCAGGATGTCTTTGAGCGGCGCGGACGCTCCAAACGAATGCATGCCGAGGATGCGGCCCGCGGGGCCCGTGTAGCGGTCCCAGCCGAGGGGGATGGCCATCTCGACCGCCACGCGGGCGCGGACGGCCGGCGGCAGGACCGTGTCCTTGTAGGGCTGATCCTGCTTCTCGAACAGGTCCCATGAGGGCATGCTGACCACGCGGGCCTGGATGTTCTCGGCCGCCAGCGTCTGCGCGGCCTGGAGGCAGAGCGCGACTTCGCTGCCGCTGCCCATCAGGATGACGTCCGGGCGGCCGTTCGGCGCGTCCGTGAGAACGTAAGCGCCTTTAGCCAGGCCGGCGGCCGAAGCGCATTTGGAGCGGTCGAAGGTGGGTACGTTCTGCCGCGTCAGGAGGAGCAGCGCGGGCGCGCCTTTCAAATTCATGATCACCCGCCAGGCTTCCACGACCTCATTGGCGTCGGCCGGGCGGAGGACGACGAGGCCCGGGATGGCCCGCAAGGATGGGATATGTTCGACCGGTTCGTGGGTCGGCCCGTCCTCACCCACGGCGATGGAGTCGTGCGTGTAGATGTGGACGACGGGGAGCTCCATGATCGCGCTCAGGCGGATGGCCGGGCGGGCGTAATCGGTGAAGACGAGGAAGCTCGATCCGTACGGGCGCAGCCCGGACAGGGCCAGTCCGTTGAGGATGGCGGTCATGGCGTGTTCGCGGATCCCGAAATGGATATTGCGGCCGCCGTACGAGCCGGCCTGAAACACCCCGGCGTCGGGGAAGGTCAGCTTGGTTTTCGTGGACGGCGTCAGGTCGGCCGAGCCGCCCACGATCCAGGGCACGTTCCCGGCGATGGCGTTAAGAACCGTCCCCGAGCTGACACGTGTGGCCTGTCCTTTTTCGTCGGCCGGGAAAACCGGCAAATCCTTCTCCCAGCCGTCCGGCAGACGTCCGTCGCGCATCCGCTCCAGCTCATCGGCCGGGCCGGGAAACGCTGTTTTATACTTGTCCCAGAGCGCCCGCCAGTCGGCATGAAGAGCCCGGCCGCGGGCGCCTATCCCGTCTTCAAAATCGGCGAGAGCGGCGGGAGGAACGAGAAATTGGGCCTCCTCCGGCCAGCCGTAGGATCTTTTAGCCGCCCGGATCTCCTCCTCGCCCAGCGGCTCGCCGTGGGCGGTCTCGGAGTCCTGTTTGTGCGGCGCGCCGAAGGCGATGTGGCTGGAGACGATGATCAGGGTCGGACGGTCGTTCGTTTCCTTGAAGACGCCGAAGGCCCAAGCCAGCAGGCCGAGGTCGTTGGCGTCCAGGACGCGGACAACGCGCCAGCCGTAGGCGGTGAAGCGGGCGCCGACGTCCTCGGAGAGGGCCAGTTCGGTCTTGCCCTCGATGGTGATGCGGTTGCTGTCATAGATCCAGCACAGGTTGGAGAGCTTGAGATGGCCGGCCAGGGAGGCGGCTTCGCTGGTGATGCCTTCCTCCATGCAGCCGTCGCCGGCCAGGGCGTAGACGTCGTAATCGAAGAGCTCGAAGCCGGGGCGGTTGTAGCGCGCGGCCAGCCAGCGGCTTGCGGCGGCCATGCCGACGCTGTTGGCGGCGCCCTGGCCGAGAGGGCCGGTCGTCGTCTCGACACCCGCGGTTCGGCCGTATTCCGGATGGCCGGGCGTCAGGCTGTCGAGCTGGCGGAAGTGTTTTATGTCGTCGAGCGAGACGGCGGCCTTGCCGGTGCGAAGATCCTGGACCCCGGACAGATGGAGCAGGGCGTAAAGGAGCATCGAGGCGTGTCCGGCCGAGAGGACGAAGCGGTCTCGGTTCGGCCAGGCCGGATCGTCCGGATCGAAGCGCAGGATGTCGCGCCAGAGCGCATACCCGACCGGGGCCATTCCCATGGGCGCGCCGGGGTGCCCGGAATGGGCCGCCTGGACGGCATCCATGGCCAGGGTGCGGATCGTGTCGATGCTCAGACGGGCGTGGGGGTTCTGTGTTTCCATTGGGGCCGCTCTTTCCGTGGGATTTCGGGACAGAGTTTATCATTTTATTTTCCCCGATGGAATTCGCCGCCGCATTGACGAACCTTCGTATTTTCTGATAAATACGAAACGGAGAATCCCTGATGCCCATACGATTTCGAGCCTCGGTCCTGGCGGCGGCGGCGGGGCTGGTTTTGTTTTTCATGGCTGCCGCGGCGGCGCCGCCGGCGCTTTGCGCGGACAAAGCGCGACGGGCCCTTTGGCCCGCCCCCGTCGAAACGCTGACCCTGGCCTCCACGACCTCGACCCTCGATTCGGGGCTTTTCGATGTCCTCATTCCGGCCTTCGAGAAAAAACTCTCCTGCAAGGTCAAGGTCATCGCCGTCGGCACCGGCCAGGCCATCCGTCTGGGCCGGGACGGCAACGCCGACGTTCTCCTTGTCCACGATCGGGAGTCGGAGCTGAAATTCATAGCCGACGGCTTCGGCGTCGAGCGGCTGGACGTAATGCACAACGATTTCCTCGTCGTCGGTCCCCGGACGGATCCGGCCGTGATCCGCGGAAAGAAGGCGTTGGATGCCTTCCGGGCGCTAGCGGCGGGGCCCGGCGTTTTTGTTTCCCGAGGCGACGATTCCGGGACCAACAAAAAGGAGCTCCGCTTGTGGGCGGCCACGGGGAGCAAGCCGACCAAGGACCGCTACGTCGAAAGCGGCGCGGGAATGGAAGCCGCGCTGCGGATCGCCGGCGAGAAGCGGGCCTACACGCTGGTCGACCGGGCCACCTGGCTGGCGCATCGCCGGGAGATCGACGCGCTGGAATCCCTGGTCGAAGGCGATGCGGAGCTTTTCAATCCCTATTCCGTGATCGTCGTTTCCGCGGTCCGTTACCCCGGCTTGAATTCCAGGCTGGCCGCCGCCTTCGCCGAATTCATCCGTGGGCCGGAGGGGCAGACCCTCATCCGCGATTTCGGCAAAGACAAGTACGGCGCCCCGCTCTTTTTCCCCGACGTGATCAAGTAGAGGAAGGCTCCCGCGCCCGATGGGATATTTTCTGGAAGGATTGCGGCAGGCCCTGAAGCTCCTCTTCCCGCCCAGCCGGGAGCTGCTCGAAATCGTCGGCCTATCGCTTCTGGTGTCCGGGTCGGCCACGGCTCTGGCCGCGGTTTTTGCCGCGCCGCTGGGTTTGTTTCTTGCGCTGGTCGAATTCCGCGGGCGGCGCTTCCTTATCGGACTTCTGCAGACGGCGATGGCCGTCCCGGCCGTTCTTATCGGGCTCGTGGTTTATATCCTGGTCAGCCGGCGCGGGCTGCTGGGTTTCCTGGGATTGCTGTTTACCCCGGGCGCCATGATCCTGGCCCAGGCCCTGCTCGCTTTTCCCCTCATCGCCGCCCTGACCCTGGCCGCGCTCAAGGACAAGGCCCGGGACGGGCGCGATCTCGCCTATGCCCTGGGCGCTTCCCGCGGCCGGATGCTCCTGACCATCCTCCGCCAGGGCCGCTTCGCTTTCCTGGCGGCCATGGTGGCCGGCTTTTCCCGCGTGCTGGGCGAGACGGGCATGACCCTCATGGTCGGCGGCAACATCAAGGGCGCCACACGGGTCATGACCACGGCCATCTCGCTGGAAACGATGAAAGGCAATTTCGAGATCGGCCTGGCCCTCGGCCTGGTCCTGCTGGTCGTGGCCCTGCTTGTCAACGTCGTCCTTCAATGGGGACAGGGCAAGTGATGAGGATCGAGGCCCAGGGAATCGGAAAAAAAGCCGGCGGGCATATCCTCCTGCGCGGCGTGACTCTGGACTTCCCGGCCGGGGGCGTTTCGGTCATCATCGGGCCCAACGGCGCGGGCAAGACGACCCTGCTCAAAATATTGGGAATGCTCGACAANNTCTTCCAGCATCCGCTGCTCTTGAACGGCACTGTTCTCGGCAACATGCGGCACGCCCTGTCGCTGAGGAAGCGGCCGTTCGAAGCGGAGCGCGTCGAGGAGGCCCTCGGGGCGGTCGGATTGGCCGGGAAAAAGGATCTCGACGTCCGGGTCTTGTCGGGAGGCGAAAAACAGCGGCTGCAGCTGGCCCGGGCCCTTCTTCTCGAACCGGAGGTTCTCCTGGCGGACGAGCCGACATCCAATCTCGATCCGTTGTCGGCGCGGACCATCGAGGACCAGCTGGCGGCCCTGGCCCGCGCGGGCAGGACCATCATCCTGACGACGCATAATATCATCCAGGCCAGGCTGTTGGGCAGCCGTCTATTTTTCCTTGATAACGGCGAAATTGTCCAAAGCGGGACGCCCGGCCAGGTCCTGCAGAATCCGGCGACCCTGGACGTGGCCCATTTCGCCTCGATCACCAACGTCCTGAACGGACAACTTGTGCGGACCGGCGAGGACGCCTCCCTGGAGGTTGGAGGGGCGATGATCCACGTTGTCTCCGCGCTCGCGCCGGGCCCGGTGGCGGCCGTCCTCCGGCCGGAGGACATTCTTCTCTCGCGCGAGCCGTTTCATTCCTCCGCCCGCAATGTTCTGACCGGCCGGGTCGAAGCAGTGAGCGATTTGGGGATGTTTGTGCTCGTTCAGATCCGCTGCGGGGAGATGAGCTTGCGCGCGGCGATCACCCGTTCTTCGCTGCAGGAATTGGGCCTCCGCCCGGGCGAAACGGTGGTCCTGACGTTCAAGGCGTCCGCCGTGCTCGTTTTCCCCGTCGATTAATGCTTGCCGCCGCGGACCATCTCCGCGCCGTGCTCCAGGATGGGAACCAGCGTCTTGGCCCCGAACGCCGCCGCCTTGACCGATCCGGGCAGGTTGATGACGATCGTCTTCCCCATCAGCCCGCAATATCCGCGCGATAAAACGGCGTGGGGCGTCTCCTTGATCGACTCGGCCCTCAACCATTCGGAGATCCCGGGTACGTCTCTGTCGCAAAGCTCCTTCGTCGCTTCGGGCGTGATGTCGCGGGGCGAGAGCCCGGTTCCGCCGGTCGTGATCACGTAATCCTTGTCCGCGTTGGCCCGGATGGCCTTTTGAAGGACCTCCTTCTCGTCCGGCACGACCGTGATCGTGACTTCGGCTCCTATCCCGGCGAAGAGGATGTCCCTGATCACCGGCCCCGAAAGGTCCTCGTACTCTTTTTTGTGAGCCCTATCCGAAACTGTAATCACCGCGATCGCCAGCATGGATGACTCCTTCCTGAAGGACCTTGGCGAAAACGCCCAGGTCCGGCATGATACAGCGCCCCGCCGCGCGGAAGATGGCGCACGGCGTGTGGCATTCCTTGCCGATCTGCGTGATCTCGAGGCGGGCGGCGCCGATCTCGATGAGGCCGCCGATCCGGGCCGCGCGCCAGTCGATCCCCCGCGTGACGATGTTCTCGCCGAAGGCGCCTGCGGCCAGGGTCAGTCCCTCGGCCCGCAGGGCGTCGACGTCCTCGCCGGCCAAAAAAGACACCTGGCGATGCCCGCTCCCGGCGTGGGCGTCGCCTCGGATTCCGGCGCCCGCGATCAGGCGGACCTCGCCGACCGCGCGCTTGGGTTCCCCCTTGCGCGGGGCGACACAGACGGCCTCAATCGCGAACGGCATTCTTGGTTTTCTCCCGCAGCCGGATGTCCTCGATGGACATGGTCTTGTCGACCGCTTTACACATGTCATAGATCGTCAGGGCGGCCACGGCCACGGCGGTCAGGGCCTCCATCTCGATCCCCGTTTTGGCCTCGCAGGCCGCCTCGGCCTCGATGAAGACGCCGTCGGCCTGAAGCGTCAGCCGGACGTCGATTCGTTCGATGGGGATATTGTGGCAGAGGGGGATGAGTTCAGCCGTTTTTTTGCCGGCCATGATCCCGGCGATGCGGGCCGCGGCCAGGACATCGCCCTTTTTGATACGGTTCGTCCGGATGAGATCGAGCGTTGCCGGCGTCAGCCGGATCCGCCCCGAGGCCAGGGCCGTCCGGCGGCTGACCGGCTTGGGGCCGACGTCCACCATGCGGGCTTCTCCGGCCGGGCCGACGTGGGTCAGTTCCATGTNNAACAAGCACGGCTTGAACCGGCCGTCGGCCGTCAGCCGGATGCGGTTGCAGCGGGCGCAGGCGCCCGGCCGCTCGGCCTCCTCCAGCTCCCCATCGTCCCCGCGCTCGCGCAGGGAGTAATGGCGGATGCGCTGAAGGATGAGCCCCCGATCCCGGCAAAACGCGGCCATCGCTTCGATCTCGAGCTCGTTGACGCCGGGGATAAGGACCATATTGATCTTGGTCCGCTCGAACCCCGCTTCCCGGGCCGCGGCGATGCCGCGCATCACGTCTTCGATATCGCCGCCGCGCGTGATGCGGCGGTATTTTTCCGGATCGAGCGTGTCCAGGGAGATGTTGAGCCGGTCGAGCCCGGCCGCCTTGAGAGCGGCGGCCAAGGGGGCCAGAAGCGTCCCGTTCGTGGTCAGGGCGACTTCCTCGACTCCGGGAACGGCCTTCAATTGTTCGATCAGAACGTCCAGGTCTTTTTTGACCAGCGGCTCGCCGCCGGTCAGGCGGATCTTGGTCAGGCCGAGCGCGGCCGCTTCGCGGACGACGGCGGCGATCTCCTCGTAGGATAGGAAATCGCTGCGCGGCCGNNACCCGGCTCCCCGCGCCGTATCCGGCGTGCCCCTTGGGAATATAAAGCAGGCCGTCGGCCCGGCCCAGGGCCTGGATGTGGGCCGAACCGTGATAATCAAGCGGAATCACCGCGTCGCCGCAGACGCGGACGGGCACGAACGCGGCCCGTTCCGTCTTGCGGCGCAGGAGGTCCTCGGCCATCGCCGCCCGGACGACCAGCGGCTCCTCTTCCAGGCCCATCATCCGCGATAACACGGGTTTGATGAAGACCTCGAAGATGACGAAGGTCGAAACGGGGTTGCCGGGGACGCCGAAAACGATCTTGCCCCGCCGCGTGCCGAAGACGGTCGGTTTGCCCGGTTGGACGGCGATCTGCTCGAAGTGCAGGACGGCTCCCAGCTCCCGCAGAATCCCCGGCACAAAATCGAGATCGCCGGCCGATACGCCGCCGGAGATGAGAACCAGATCGCACCGCTCCAGCGCGGCGGCAATCGACTTGCGGATGAGAGCAGGACGGTCCGGGACGCGGCGGCGGATCTTGACGGTGGCCCCGGCTTTGGCCGCTTGCGCCGCCAGCGAATAGGAATTGCTGTCGTAGATGCGCCCCTTCGCGAGCGGCCGACCCGGCTCGACGATCTCCGAGCCGGTGGCGATGACGGCCACGGAGGGCGGGACGAAAGCCGCGATCGTGCCGATGCCCAGCGACGCCAGGATGCCGATCTCCTGCGGCCGGATCCGCGCGCCCCGCTTCAGGACGACGTCGCCCGGCCGGACATCCTCGCCTTTGCGGCAGACATTGGGGGTGTCGTCCGGCTTGACGATGCGCATCCAGCCGTCTTCTTCGACCGTCCATTCCTTGCGGACGACGGAGTCGGCGCCGCGCGGCAGCATGGCCCCGGTCATGATTTTGGCGCATTCGCCCGTCCCCACGGTCCGGGCGGGAACGGCGCCGGCGGGAATCATCTCCCCGACGCGGAACCGTCCGGCCGAATCAGCGGCGCTCAGCGCGTATCCGTCCATGGCCGATTTGTCGAAGGGGGGCATGAAAATCCGGGATACGGCATCCCCGGCCAGGACCCGGCCGAGGGCGCGCGCGAGACGCACCGGCTCCCTGCGCGTGCGGACCGCGGCGGCGCGGAGAATCGCTTGGGCCTCTTCGACGCTGATCATGTGTTTTTCTATGATAAAGCACTCCGGCGGCGGAATCAATTTAGGCCGCATGCCGCGCTTGCAAAAATGGCCCGTCGCGGGGACAATGATCCCGATTTCTTTAATACCGGAGGATCCCATGAGCCCGAACATCCCTCGCCGCGATTTTTTGAAACAAATCGGCGCCGCCGGCGCGGGCCTGGGGATGGCCGCCGGGGCGGCCCTGCCGGCCGCCGCGAAATCCGCACCGAACATGCGCGCGGCCAGAGCGGGGCGACCGCTGGGCGCCGGCGAGCGCGTTCGCATCGCGGTCATCGGCGTCAACAGCCGCGGCGAGGCGCTGGCCGAATGCTTCGCCGGCCTGCCCGGCGTCGAAGTCGCCGCCATCTGTGACGTTGATGAACGGGCCGTCGGCAAGGGCATTGCCGCGGTCCGCCGCTATTCCAAAACCGATCCGAAAAGCTTGCGCGATTTCCGCAAGGCTTTGGAAGATCCGGCCATCGACGCCGTGGCCATCGCCACGCCGGATCACTGGCACGCCCCCATGTCCATCCTAGCCTTGGCCGCGGGCAAGCATGTCTTCGTCGAGAAACCCTGCAGCCACAACGGCCGCGAAGGGGAGCTCCTGATCGAAGCGGTCCATAAATCCAAGCGCGTCTTCCAGATGGGCGCCCAGCGCCGCTCCTTCCCTAACATGATCCAGGCCATCGCCGAGATCCGCGCCGGTCGGATCGGGACGACCACCTTGGCCAAGGGCTGGTACGCCAACAACCGCGGCTCGATCGGCCGAGGCAAACCCGCGCCCGTCCCGTCCTGGCTCGATTACGAGCTGTGGCAGGGCCCCGCCCCGCGGCGACCCTACCGGGATAACCTGATCCACTACAACTGGCATTGGTTCTGGCATTGGGGCACGGGAGAGACCCTCAACAACGGCACCCACGAGATCGACGTCTGCCGCTGGGCCCTGGGCGTCGACTGGCCGCGCCGTGTCGTCGCTTCCGGCGGGCGGTATCACTTCCAGGACGACTGGGAGACGCCCGACACGCAGGTCATCACCTGGGATTATGCCGCGGGCAAGACGATCACCTGGGAGAGCCGCAGCTGCAACGATCATCCCGTCGAGCGTCTCTCGCGCGGCGTCATGATCTACGGCACGGAAGGCTCGGCCCTTCTCGACGGCAACGCCTACACGCTCTATGACCCGAAAGGCAAAGTGATCCGCGAAGTCAAGAGCAACGCGGCCGCAGCGGACCCGACCAATCCCATCAGCGCCACCGGGCTGGATCTCGACCAGGTCCATGTCAGGAATTTCGTCGATGCGGTGCGGAGCGGAGGAAAAACGACCTGCGGCGTCGAGGACGCCCATATGAGCACGGGCATGCTCCACCTGGGCAACATCGCCTGGCGCGTCGGCCGGGCCCTCGATATCGAGCCGGCGACGGGGCGCGTGCGCAATGATCCGGCGGCCATGGAGCTGTGGGGGCGCGCCTACGAGCCCGGCTGGGAGCCGGTTGTCTGATCACTCCGGCCTGGGAGGCTTCTTGGTCAGCGCGGCGATCCGCCGAGGAACGCTTTGAGCCGGGCGTACTCGCGTTCCAATCGGACATAGCTTTCTTGGGCCGCAACGATATCCCCGGCTGCGCCGGCTTTCTCCATGGCGGCAGCAGCCTCTTGGAGTCCGGGCAGGCTGAGGTTGGCGGACGAGCCCTTCAGGGCATGGCCGAACCCCCGGATCTTGGCCCCATCCCGCCGGGCGATCGCTTCAGCCAGGCCGCGCCTCTTGGCCTCGAATTCCTCCTCATAAAGGGTCAGCAACTCGTTCAAAAATTCGCTGTCGCCGCCGACCCTGTCCAAGGCCGCCTCTCGGAGAAAGGGTGATAAAGTTTGATTTTTTTCAGGCGCCATGGGCGGATCCTTTTATCGGCCTATTCTCTTCGAATGCGCGGATCGGGTCAATCCCCGGCCTTCCAAGCGCTGGCCAGTTTTCGAATTCTCGGATTTCGTTCTTTCGGACGTCAGGAATGTCCGATGAGGCCGTGATGCGTCGCAAAAAAAGCCAGACTGCGGTCAACCTTGTCTTGACACCTTATCGGGAGCCATCTAAGATTCCCGACGAGAGAAAGATCCGCTGCCGGGAGGAGATTTTCATGGCGCAGGGGAATTCGAGGCGTTCGTTCGCGGATTTGGCCGTCGTCTTTCTCGCCGTTTTCCTGGCAGGCCTGCCAGCCCGCGCGCAAGCGCCGCAGGCGGCGGGCCCGATCCCCAACCGCTTCTCTCATCTGACGATCCAGGAAGGACTGTCTCAAGGATCGGCCATGACCATTCTTCAAGATCGGAGGGGTTTTCTGTGGATTGGAACGGAGGATGGTCTGAACCGCTATGACGGGGCGGATTTCAAGATCTACCGCCCCTCGGAATCTCCGAACAGCATTTGCCATCAATGGGTCCGGACCTTGTGCCTGGATCGAGGCGGCGTGCTCTGGGTCGGGACCATGAACGGCCTGAACCGCTACAACGAGGAGACGGACGACTTCACCCGTTTTCAAAACAACTCCAGTGACTCCCAAAGCCTGAGTTCAAATGCCGTCGCCTCCATTCTGGAAGACGATGCCGGCGTTTTATGGGTCGCCACGGAGGGCGGCGGGTTGAACGCATTCGACCGGGAAACCGGAAAATGTCGGATCTATCGGCACGATCCTCAAAATCCCAAAAGCCTGAGCCACGACTCCGTTTTCGCCATCGCCCCAGGCAATGAGGGCGAATTGTGGCTGGCCACGCAAGGAGGATTGAATCGTTTCGATCCCAAAACCGGCGAATTCCGGGCGTTTTTCCACAACTCGAGGGACCCTTCCAGCTTGAGCTCCGACTTGGTCCGGGCGGTTCTTGAAGATCGTCAAGGACGTCTTTGGGTGGGAACTGAAGGCGGAGGCCTGAACGTGCTGGACCGGGCCTCGGGCCGGTTCAGGCGCTATCGGAATGACCCCGCCCGGCCCGACAGTCTCAGCCATGACAATGTCTATGCCATCTTTCAGGATGCCGCAGGGCGTATTCTCGTCGGGACGCTGGAAGGAATCAGCCAATTCGA
>PMCY01000350.1:11177-35513 GCA_003154255.1 Candidatus Aminicenantota bacterium
GTCCGGGCCATCGCCGAGGACGGCGCCGGCCGGCTCTGGATCGGGACCGAAGACAAGGGGCTGGATCTGCTGGACCGCAAGACCGGCCGGATCGAGCACTTCCGCCATGATCCCCGGCGGCCGACGGGATTGAGCAGCAACAACGTCTATGCGCTGGCGGTCGATCCGGCCGGATTCGTCTGGATCGGGACGGCGGGTGGAGGGCTCAACCGGCTTGATCCCCGGACGAAAACATTTCTGTCTTTTCGGCATTCCCCGAACGATGCCGGAAGTTTGAGCCACAATTCCGTCCGCAGTCTGTGTCTCGATCGCCGGGGCCGGCTGTGGGTCGGAACGGACGGCGGAGGCCTGAACCGTCTTGATCCCGGAAGCCGATCGTTCATCCGCTACGCGCACGATCCCGACGATCCCGGCAGCATAAGCCACGATTTGGTGCGGGCGATCTATGAGGACCGCTCGGGTACTTTATGGGTGGGGACATTTGGCGGCGGCCTTTGCCGTTTCGATCCCGCCGCGAACCGATTCACCCCGTATCGGAAAGGCGCCCCTGGGGTGGGTCTGTGCGGCGATTCGGTCATGTCCGTGGCTGAAGACTCGCGGGGCGATATCTGGATCGGGACCACGGACGGCCTCAGCCGGCTCGATCCGAAAACGGGAATCTTCGCTTGTTACACGCAAGAGAGCGGCCTGCCCAACAGCACCGCCTACGGCGTCCTGGCGGATGCTAAAAACCAGATCTGGATATCCACCAATCGCGGCCTGGCCCGTCTCGATCCGGAAACGAAAAAAATCAAGATCTACGGGCCGGCGGATGGCCTGCAGGGCAACGAATTTAACGGCGGGTCGTGCTACAAAACCCCTTCGGGCGAAATGTTCTTCGGCGGGACGAACGGCCTGAATTCATTTTTTCCGGACGCCATCGAGGACAATCCGTTCCCCCCCCAAGTCGCCATTACGGATTTCCAGATTTTCAACAAATCCGTTCCCGTGGGAATGCCCTTCAACGGGCGGGTCGTCCTCAGCCGGTCGATCGTCCGGACCACGGCCATAGACCTGCGCCTGAGCGACCGCATGATTTCGTTCAGTTTCGCCGCTCTGCATTTTGCCGCGCCGGAAAAAAACCGTTTCGCGTACCGGATGGATGGATTGGAAGGCGAATGGAACGACGTCGGCAACCGGCGCTTCGCCAGCTANNAAAGGCGTTTCTTTGGCCGTCCGCGTCATCCCGCCGTTCTGGATGGCCTGGGAATTTCAAGGCCTCGTCCTGGTGGGGCTTTTCTCGGCCGTTTTTATCGCCGTCCGGCGCCGAATTCGGGCCATTCACGCCCGGGCCGCCCGGCTGGAGCAAAAAGTCGCCTCGCGGACGGCCGAGCTTCGCGACGAGATCGCCGTCCGACACAACGCGGAGGTCGAGCTGGACCGGCGGAAGAAGTATCTGGAGGCCGTGCTGTTCAATTCCACCAACGCCATCGTCGCCACCGACGCCACCTCAGCCATCATCGAGTGGAGTCCGGGCGCCAAAAAAATCTTCGGCTGGCGGCGGGACGAAGTCCTCGGCCGGAACATCGACGACGTCGTGATCCGCCCGGATCACAAATCCGAGGCCGTCCACATTCAGAATGAAGCCGTCGCCGGCCGGATTTTCAACCCCTTCGAAGCCGTACGGCACCGCAAGGACGGCACGCCCATCAACGTCATCGTCACCGGCGCTCCCATCCTGGTCGGCGGAGATCTCCGCGGCACCATGGCGGTATACACGGATATCACCGGGCTCAAGCGGGCCGAGGAAGCGGCCCGCGAGGCCAACCGGGCCAAAAGCGAGTTCCTGGCTAATATGAGCCACGAAATCCGGACGCCGATGAACGGAATTTTCGGCATGACCGAGCTGGCCCTGGAGACCGACCTGTCTCCCCAGCAGAAGGAATACCTCGAGGCGGTTAAAACGTCGGCCGAAATGTTGATGACGATCATCAACGATATTCTGGATTTCTCCAAGATCGAGGCCAAAAAAATCGATATCGAGTCCATCCCCTTCCGCCTCGGCGATACCATTCACGCGATCGTCTCGAGCGTCGCTTTTCTGGCGGAGAAAAAAGGGCTGGAGATCGCCTATGATATTCCGGCCGACGTGCCGGACGGCCTTCGCGGCGACCCGGGCCGTCTTCGCCAGGTGATCACCAACCTTCTGAGCAATGCCATCAAGTTCACGGCCGGCGGCGAGGTCGTCGTTTCCGTGGCCGCCGAGGAGCGGACCGACGATCGTCTAAAACTTCATGTTCAGGTCAGGGACACGGGCATCGGCATCCCGGCCGACAAGTTGAAGGCCGTGTTTGATCCTTTCACTCAAGCCGACAGCTCGACGACGCGTCTCTACGGCGGCACGGGATTGGGACTGGCGATTTGTTCCCAACTCGTGGCCCTGATGAACGGTCGGATTTGGGTCGAAAGCGAAGCCGGCCGCGGGAGCGTCTTCCACTTTACGGCCGAGCTGGGCGTGGAGGCGGCGGCCGGGGAGGAGCGGGTCCGGGCCCCCTTCGACGATTTGCAGAATCTGGCCGTTCTCGTGGTCGATGACAACGCCACAAACAGGCGGATTCTGAGGGACATGCTGACGCATTGGGGATTGGCTCCCACGCTCGCCGCCGGCGCGGCCGAAGCCATGACTCTCATCCAAGAAGCCTCTCGCGAGGGCCGGACCTATAAGCTTGTCCTGACCGACGCCAACATGCCCGAGGTCGACGGATTCGAGCTCGCCGCCCAAGTCAAGAGTCTCCCCGGCTACGGCCATGTGGTGATCATGATGCTCAGCTCTTCGGGATTCCGCGGCGACTCGGCGCTCTGCCGTAAAATCGGCTTATCGGCCTATCTGACCAAGCCGGTCAAGCAATCTCAGCTTCTCGACGCCATCATGTTGGCCCTGGGGACCCGCCCGGAGAAAGCGGCCGAAGCGCCGCTCATCACCCGGCATTCCCTGGCTCCTTCACACGCGCGCTACGCCATCCTTTTGGCCGAGGACAATATCGTCAACCAGAAATTGGCCGTTCATATTCTCGAAAAACGAGGCCACAAGGTCACGGTCGCCAATAACGGAAAGGAAGCCCTTGAAGCGCTGGAACGGGGTTCTTATGACTTGGTTCTGATGGATGTCCAGATGCCNNATGGATGGATTCCAAGCCACGGCGGCCATCCGGAACAAGGAACGCGGGAGGGATACCCGCCTTCCGATTGTGGCCATGACCGCCCACGCCATGGCGGGCGATCGGGAGAAATGTCTCGAAGCGGGCATGGACGAGTATGTCTCCAAACCCCTCAAACCGATCGACTTGTTTCAGACGATTGATCGGGCCATCGAAAAATCGCGGTGCCGGCCTGGATGACGCCGTTCTCTTTCCGGCCGGGAGCCCGCGGTCCGAGCGCTCCGCCTACTTGTTCAGGGCCTTGTCGACGGCCTGCTTAAAGGCCGGATTGACCTTGGCCCCGTTGGCTTCCGCCTTTTCCAGATATTCCCGGGCTTTGTCGTATTGCTTGCCCATGTAATACAAGTTGGCGATGTTGTTGTAGGAATTCCCATGCTTGGGATCGACTTCCACCGCTTTCAGGTATTGGTCCAGGGCCGCCGGGTAGTCTTTCTTTTTGAACAAGAGGTTTCCGTGGAGATAGTAATAATCGGCCGGGATGGTGTAATTCTCGGAAATTTGCTGCTCTTTCGTCCTCTGGCCGCCGGCATTCTGTTTGGCTTGGACACTCGAGATCTGATTCTGGATCGACCGCCGTTCCGAGTCGGTCTTGGCCTGGGCGAGCTGTTTCTGNNGGCCTTCTCGATGGCCGCCAACCCCAGATCGATGCGGCCCTGCTTGGAATAGCAATCCGCCAGAAAATAAGCCGCGGTGGCATGTTCGGGCAGGGTGTCCAGGACTTTCAGAAGCTTCTTCTCCGCTTGGTCGAGCTTGCCTTTGACGAGCAATTCCTGCCCCTTCTCGAGATCGGGGGCGGCGGCCCGGTACTTTTGAATAACGGCCATGTCTTTCTGATCGAATTGCTGCCCGGCCGGGATGGCCGCGGCCGCGGTCAGGACGGCTCCTCCGATCAAAATGACGGTCGGAATAAAGCTCGATTTCTTCATGATTGACTCCTCGATGGAAGCCGCCTCACGAAATGCAAAGGAGGCGGCAATTGATCACATATCCAATCATGGGATATCGCTCCTTGAATTGCAAGGACGTAATTGGGCTCGAGGATGTGGAAGCGCCGGCGGGTTTTGTCCATATTCGTCTTGTAACTTCCAAAAATAAGCGCGTTTGCGACAATATAGGCCAAATTGTCGATCAGATTTCCAAATCGGCCACTTAAAGCGCGCTCGCGATAAGTTTGATTTCGTCCTTGGTCAGGTCATAAAGCTCATAGACGAGCGCGGCGATTGACGGTTCCGGCGGGCGGCGATAGAGTATCGTTATGATCCGTAGGATCCAAGGGCCCATGGTCCCATGAAGCCGAAATACAAACGCATGCTCCGGGGGATGGAGGCGAAGGAGAAGCCGCAAGTAGCCGAGACGGCCGCCGTCTGGCACCTCTATATCCTGGAATGCGTCGACGGGACTCTTTACACCGGGGTAACCACCGACATCGAACGGCGCGTCCATAAGCACCAGGAGGGCACGGGCTCACGATATACGCGGACCCGGCTTCCCGTTGTGCTCGTTCACCAGGAAGAGTGCGGCAGCCGGTCTCAGGCCCTGTCGCGGGAATGCGCCGTTAAATCTCTGCCCCGGCGGCGCAAAGACGATTTGATCCTTTCCGGGCGTGCTTAGCCAAGCGTCGCCAGGTGCGATCGGACCCGCCCGGCCAATTCGGCGACGTTCAAATCTTCGAAGCACCGGACCGTCCGGCACGTTTTGAAAAATTTGTCCACGCAGGAGAGATTCCGGCAGGGGCTCCCGGCGGTGGTATTCCTAGACGGAGCGTCCTGATTGGCCGGCAGGAATCCGCTTTGGAAAGAATCGTATCCGGACAAGCGGGCCGGCGTCCCTCCGAAGCAGGAGAAGACGGCGGTCCGATTGCGGAAGCCGAAATCCCCCTCGAACGAAAAACGCCTGGCGGCGGCAAGATGGAGAGGTCCCGTATCGCCGGAAATGAACACGTCACATTGATCGATGATCGCCGCATAGGCATCGATGGGGATTTCGGGCGGAATGAGGGTCAGGCGCGGCTGAAGACCGGGAGGGAGGGAAGCGCGCAGCCGCTCCCCGATCCCCGCGACGGTGTGGCCGCTGTTCATGAGGATGGACGCCTCGAGTCCGGCCAGCCGGGTCAGAAGATCGGAAAACCGGGCCAAGGGAATGCGTGTAAACGGAGAGGCCCCATCGGGATTGCAGAGGATAATCGGAAGCCCGGGCGGCAGATCGGCCTCGGCCAGGAATTCCCGGGCCCGGTCCCTGGCCGACGCTTTGAGCGTCAAGCGCACTCCTTTGAAGGCCGCGTTTCGCTTGAGCGGGACCCGAGTTTCCAGAAGCTCCCGGATGTACCAATAAAAATGATGGATGAAATGATTGATTCGGGACGGATCGCCCTCGTTGTGGACGATGACGGGGGCCCGGTTTAAAATATTGAGGACGTTTTGGCCGTTGGAAGCGATATCATCGTCCTTGACGAACGGGCCTAAATTCAAACACAAATCGTATTTCTCCCGCCGGACCAGAGCGCGCAAGTCGTCGAGATTGTCCTTCGAAAGAAAGAGGCCGTTCGAGAAAAACGGCAGGACCCGCGTGGCCTCGGGATTTCCCTCGATCAGGGGGAAGGCCGTCTTATTGACCGGGTAGTCGATCCGGGCGTGGGGGAAGAAATCCCGGATGGCCGTCAGAGCCGCCTGGGTCATGACCGCATCCCCGATGTGGATGTCGGGAATCACGAGAAACTTATCGAACGACCGGATCTTCCGCATGACGGCCCGGCTGCGCCGGCGGCTGTATGCGGCGAGGAGGGGATTCCCGATTGTGAGCTGGACGAAAGCGTCGAGGACGGCGGCCCCTGTCCTGGGGAAAAACCGCGTTAGACGGCTGGTGCCGTCAAAAAAGATTTTTTGAAGATAGTTTGTGATGGCGAAAATCGATCTCCCCGGCCGGTTGGCCTAAAAAAGGCCTTCTTGGGCGTCCTTCATCCCCGAATCGTTCGTAAATTTATTATAACTCGTTGCCGTTCCCGTCTTCAACCTGCGCGCCTTGCTTTCCTTTAAATCCGCGGATAAAATCTAAAATCCCATGGATGAACCCGCTTCGGCTCCCTTCGGCCGCCGGCATTTTGTTCCGGGCCTGGGGTTGCGGGCGACCGATATCGCCCTGCTGTCGTCCCTCCTGTTTTTCACCGTCCTGACCGCCCTGTTCGGCGCCGGATTTCAGAACGCCGGTCTCCAAATCGTGAAGAATACGGCCGTGGGGCTCGTGTATTTAGCGGCGGTCCATCTCCACCGACGAACCTCCAAGCGGGCCTTCAAGTTCTGGATCCGGCTGCTCTCCTTCCAGATGATGTTCGCCTATGTTTTTCCCTTGGTCCTCCCCCTGCAGCTGATCCTGTCCAAGACTTGGAACGACCCCGCCCTCCTCAAGCTGGAGCGGGCCCTTTTCGGGGTCCAACCCACCGTCTGGATTCAGAAGTTCATCTCGCCGGGCCTCACGGAATGGCTGATGTTCGCCTACGTCGCCTATCTGGCCCTCTATCCGATCCTGTGCGGCATCCTCTACTTCAAACGCGGCCCGCTGCACATGGAAGACCTGGTTTTCAAGCTGGCCATCGCCAATTTTGTCTGCGATCTGGGGTTTATTCTCTATCCCGTGGCCGGACCGTTCTTCTGGATCAAGGACCAATTCACCGTCCCCCTCAAAGGCCCGATTTTCACGTTCGTGGGGGAATTCGTCCGGACCCATTTCCAGGCCATCGGCTCCAGCCTCCCAAGCCCGCATTGCACCGTGGCCACGGTCATGCTCCTGACGGCGTTCCGATACCACCGGCCGACGTTCTATTTTATCTCCCCGATCATTCTCTCGATTTATGTTTCGGCGTTCTATGCGCGGTACCACTATGTATCCGACGTTCTGTTGGGAATTGTGCTGGGAGTGGTCCTGTTCTTCTTCGTTCCGCGCCTCGTGGAAAGAGAGAAGGCTCAGGAGGCGGCAGTCCCGGATTGAGGATCGGCGGCCCGCCGTCTTCCCGGTTTGATTTTTTCTCAATTTCTATATAATACCCGTTTGTGACGCCGCAGCTAGATCCGCGATGTCCGGATGCCGGCGAGGCCGATTTCGCGGCCGCGCCGGCGACACCCACGGCCCGGCTTCCGACGTCCATCCGATTCGGTTGCCTCGACGGCGGCGGGGGCCCCGGGCTTTGCCGGCGGATCTGTTTCCACCGTGGCGAGCCGAATGCTCTTTCCTCGATAGGAGGTCTTTCATGCGGTGGACTCGCTTCCGCTTCATCGGCGCCGCGGCCCTGCCCTTGCTTCTTTTCGGCTGCGTTCATATGGATGTCCTGGCCCCGCGCACGTCGCCGTCTCCTCAAACTCCTTTTTCGCCGCCCCCGGACGTTATGCCGCCCCCGGTCGAGACGCCCGCGTTCCAGCGGCCTCCCGGATTCCCTGAATCGAAAAAGCTCTGGTCTCTGGCCGATCTCGTCGATATCGGGCTGTTCAACAACATGCAGACGCGCATGGCCTGGAGCGCGGCCCGCTCCGCCGCCGCCGCCTTGGGCGCCGTGCGCGGGGCCTTCTTTCCGCGCCTGGCCGTGGACGTGAACGCTTTGAAGACGAAGAGTTCCGCCGTGATCGGCCAGATCCTCGTGTTCGATTACTCCAGCTTGACGCCGATCGCCAGCCTGAGCTGGCAGCTGCTCGATTTCGGCGGCCGCTCCGGATTGACCGAAGAGGCCCGCGACGCGCTGGCCGCGGCCAACTGGACCCAGAATTCGGTCATCCAGAACGTCATCCTGCTGATCGAGCAGAACTACTATCAATATGTCGCCGCCAAGGCCCTGCTGGCGGCCCAGGAAACGAGCCGCGGCGAGGCCGAAAAGAACCTCGAAGCGGCCGAAGCCCGCCGCCGCGCCGGCGTGGCCACGCTGGCCGACACGCTGCAGGCCAAGACCGTCGTTTCGCGCATCCAGCTCGACATCATCACGACCCAGGGCCTCATCCAGACCCTGAAGGGTGTCCTGGCCGATTCCTTGGGAATGCCGGCCAATGCCGAATTCGACATCGCCGCCGATCTGCCCGAGACGCTCCCCGTGAACGATGCCGGCGGCTCGGTCGAGCGGAGGATCGCCGAGGCCCTGGCCCGGCGCCCCGACCTGGCCGCGTCCCGGGCGCTGGCCCTGAAGGCCGCCGCGCACATCGGCGCCGTCCGCGCCCAGGGCCTGCCGACGCTCAACTTCACCGGTTCGTATGGCCGAGTCTTCTACAGCACGCCCGCCCAAGCTAACTCCTTCAGCGCGGCGCTCGTCCTGGACATCCCGCTCTTCCGCGGCTTCTCCGTGGCCTACCAGGCCCTGCAGGCCGAGATGGACGCCGAGACGATGCGAGCCCAGGTCCGGAAGTCGGAGCTCGACGTGGGATTGCAGGTCTGGACCAGCTATTTCGGCGTCCAGACGGCGGCCCAGCGCATCCGGACCGCCCAGGACCTTCTCAATCTGGCCCAGCAATCCTACGATGTCGCTTCGGGCAGCTATAAGGAAGGCGTGAGCAGCATTCTCGACCTTCTGGCGGCCCAGAGCGCGCTGGAGAACGGCCGCGTCCAACTCGTCCAGGCCAAGGCCCAGTGGCTGCTGTCCCTCGTCCAATTCGCCCGCGATTCCGGGATGCTGGATTCCCCCGGCGGCGCGACCGCCCGGACTGAAAAAGGAGAACGATGATCATGATCGCTTCGATCGGAATTAAAAATAAGCAGGGCCGATCCGTCGTTCTGCTGGCGGTTTTCGCCTCCCTCACCCTCGCGGCCTGTTCGTCCAAGAACGCGAACCCGGCGGCCGGCCGGCCCCAGGCGGCCGCGCCCGTCAGCGTGGCCAAGGCGGCGGCCAAGGATATGCCTCTGCAGATCAAGGCCATCGGCAGCATCCAGGCCTATTCGTTCGTCCAGCTCAAGGCCCAGGTTTCCGGGCCGCTCAGCGGGGTCTTCTTCCATGAGGGGCAGGACGTCAAAAAAGGGGACGTGCTCTTCAAGATCGATCCGCGGCCCTTTGAGATCGCCGTGCGCCAGGCGGAGGCCGTCCTGGCCAAGGACCGGGCCCAGTTGCGGAACGCCGAAGAAGAAGTGACCCGGTTCACCGACCTGGCCGGCAAGGAATACGTGACCAAGGAACGGTACGAACAATATCGAGTCAGCGCCGATGTCCTGAAAGCCACGGTCCAGGCCGACGAGGCCGCCGCCGCCAACGCCCGATTGCAGCTCGACTATTGCACGATCGTCTCGCCTGTCGACGGCCGGACGGGCAGCCTGATGGTGTATCCCGGCAACCTCATCCGGGCCAGCGATACGACGCCGCTCGTGGTCATCCATCAAATCCGTCCCATCTATGCCGCGTTCTCCGTGCCCGAGCAGAACCTGCCCCTGATCCGGACTTATAAAGGCAAGGGGGAGCTGAAAGCCGAAGCGTTCCTCAACAACAACAGCACCCCGATTCCCGGCGTCCTGGCCTTCATCGACAACGGCATCGACACGACGACCGGCATGGTCCTCCTGAAAGCGGAGTTTCCCAACGCCGATCTGTCTTTCTGGCCGGGGCAGTTCGTCAACATGGTCCTGACCCTGACCGTGGAGAAGAACGTCGTCGTCGTGCCCGCGCCCGCCGTGCAGACAGGACAGTCCGGCACCTTCGTCCTGGTCGTCAAGGACGACCGGACCGTCGAATCGCGCCCGGTGACGGTCATCCGGACCGTCGGCGAGGAATCCGTCATCGGCACGGGTTTGAAGGCGGGCGAGACCGTGGTCACCGACGGCCATCTGCGGGCCGTTCCCGGGGGCCGCGTCGAAATCAAAAAAGCGCTCTGAGCGGAGCCGACCATGAACATGTCGCGCCCCTTTATCGAACGGCCGGTCATGACCACCCTGGTCATGCTGGCCATCCTCATCTTCGGCGTGATGTCCTTCCGCATGCTGCCGGTCAACGATCTGCCCAACGTCGATTTTCCGACGATCCAGGTTTCGGCCGGCCTGCCCGGGGCCAGTCCCGAAACGATGGCCAGCTCGGTGGCCACGCCCCTGGAGAAGCAGTTTGCCACCATCGACGGCCTGGATTCGATGACTTCGACGAATATCCTGGGCAGCTCGACGATCACTTTGCAGTTCTCCCTGCGCCGCAACCTCGACGCCGCCGCCCAGGACGTCCAGTCGGCCATCTCCCGGGCCCAGCGCCAGCTCCCCGTGCAGATGCCCGCCCCGCCGTCCTACCAGAAGGTCAACCCGGCCCTGACCCCGATCCTCTTCCTGGTCATCACCTCGCCCACGTTGCCGCTCTCGACCCTGGATGACTATGCCGAGATCATGATGTCCCAGAGGATCTCCATGGTCGACGGCGTGGCCCAGGTCATGGTCTACGGCTCGCAGATCTACGCCGTACGCGTCCAGCTTGATCCCGACAAGCTGGCCTCGCGCAAGATCGGCCTGGACCAGGTCGGCCAGGCCATCCTCGGCGGAAACTCCAACCTGCCCACCGGCGTCCTCTATGGCCCGGACCAGGCTTTTACCGTGCAGACCAACGGCCAACTCTTCAACGCCGCCGCCTACCGCGAGCTCATCATCACGTACCGCAACGGCGCGCCGGTCCGACTGAAAGACGTCGGCCGGGTTCTGGACAGTGTCCAGAACGACAAGACTGCGGCCTGGTATTTCGATAAAAACGGCAGCCAGCGGTCCCTCTTTCTCGCCGTCCAGCGCCAGCCCGGCACCAATACCGTGCAGGTCGCCGCGGCCGTCCGAAAGCTCCTGCCCATCTTCCGCCAGCAACTGCCGGCCTCGGTCGAATTCCAGGTCCTCTACGACCGCTCCCAGTCCATCCGCGAATCGATCAACGACGTCGAGTTCACCCTGATCCTGGCCGTGGCCCTGGTCATCCTGGTGATCTTCTTCTTTCTGCGCAATTTCTCGGCCACCATCATTCCCAGCCTGGCCCTGCCGTTTTCGATCATGGGCACCTTCGCCGTGATGCAGCTCATGGGCTACAGCCTGAACAATCTCACGCTGATGGCCCTGACCCTGTCCATCGGCTTTCTGGTCGACGACGCCATCGTCATGCTGGAGAATATCTTCCGCCACCAGGAGCTGGGCGAGGACGTCTGCACCGCCACCCTCAACGGGTCCCAGGAAATCGGCTTCACCATCCTGTCCATGACCCTCAGCCTGGCCGCGGTCTTCTTGCCCATCCTCTTCATGGGCGGGATCCTGGGGCGCCTGTTCCACGAGTTCGCCGTGACCATCGCCGCGGCCGTCCTCATCTCCGGCGTCGTCTCCCTGACCTTGACCCCCATGCTGAGCAGCCGTGTCCTCAAGAATCCCGGCCAGGTCCGCCACGGGCGCGCCTACAAATCCATCGAGCGGATGATCGATCGTACGCTGGGATTCTACAAAACCACCCTGCGCTGGGCTCTCGGGCACCGGCTGCCTCTGGTCATTTTTTCCGGCGTCATCCTGGCCGGCACGGTCGTCCTGTTCAGCCGCATCCCCAAGGGTTTCATCCCCAGCGAAGACACCGGTCAGTTCAACGTCATCACCGAAGCGGCCCAGGGGATTTCCTTCGACTCCATGACCAAGCACCAGAACGCAATCGCTGAAGTGGTCATCAAGCACCCGGACGTGGCCGCTTTCGTCTCCAGCCTAGGCGGGATCAGCGCCAGCAATTCCGGCCGCATGTTCGTCTTGGCCAAGCCGCGCGACGAACGGAAGACCGGCGTGGACCAGATCATCGAGCAGCTACGGCCCCGGGTCAACGGCTTCCCGGGCATCAATGTGTTCCTCCAGAATCCGCCTCCGGTCCAGGTCGGCGGACGGGTGGCCAAGAGCCTCTATCAATTCACCCTGCAGAGTCCGGATACCGACGAGCTCTACCGCAACGCCGCCCAGTTCGAGGCCCGCATCCGGGCCTTGCCGAGGCTGCAGGACGTCACCAGCGACATGCAGCTCAAGAATCCCCAGGTCAGTGTGGAGATCGATCGGGACAAGGCCCTGGCCCGCGGCGTTTCCCCGCAGCAGATCCAGGACGCCCTCTATTACAGCTATGGCCAGCGGCAAGTCTCGACGATCTATACCGCCAACAACCAGTACTGGGTCGTGGTCGAGCTCGAACCGAGCTTCCAACGTGATCCGGCCCAGCTGTCCAAGCTCTATATCACCTCCAAGTTCGGCGGGCTCGTGCCCCTGGATTCGGTGGCCCTGCTGTCCCGGACTTTCGGCCCCCTGTCGGTCAACCATTCCGGCCAGCTGCCCTCGGTCACGATTTCGTTCAATCTCAAGCCGGGGGTGTCCATCGGCGACGCGGTCAACGAGATCACGGCCCTGGCCCGGACGACCCTGCCGACCACGATCAGCACCAATTTCCAGGGCACGGCCCAGGCCTTCCAGTCCTCGCTCCAGGGCCTCGGGGTGCTCCTGCTCATGACCATCCTGGTCATCTACATCATCCTGGGNNCATCATGATGATCGACTTCGCCGTGTCCGCCGAGCGCAACGAGGGCAAAAACGTCTTCGAATCGATCTTCGAAGCCTGCGTCATCCGCTTCCGGCCGATCATGATGACGACCATGGCCACGCTGTTCGGGACCCTGCCCATCGCCCTGGGCTTCGGGGCCGGGGCGGAAGCCCGGCGTCCCATGGGGCTGGCCGTCGTCGGCGGCCTGCTCTTCTCCCAATTGGTCACGCTCTATGTGACCCCGGTCATCTATACCTATTTCGGCTCGCGCCGGGGCCGCGCCAAGGGCCCGGCGGAAGCCGCCCCCGGCGTCCGGCCGGTCTGAGAAGAATTCCGGAGAGCTCCAAGGAAGAGAGCGGCGGGATGTCTAATCGTTCCGGGGCGGATTGCGTCCCGGTCCGCCCATGCGACTCATCGACATCATCCGCCGCCATCGCCGGGGGTTCACCCTGGCCGTCTCTCTGATCGTCGTCGAAAAATTGGCCTGGATCATCGAGCCGACCCTGTTCGGCCGCCTGCTCGACGCATTGATCGACGCCATCGGCTCCGGGCACAAATCATCCTATGCGCTGCCCCTGACCCTGTGGATCGGGGCGTTCGTGGTCAATTCGGGCGTCGGTTCGGCCCGGCGGTCCATCGACGAGCGGATCTATCTGAAGATGTTCACCGGCATCGCCGTGGACGTGGCCGAATCGAGCCGCGACAAAGGCCTCGACACCGCCCGGACGGCCGCCCGCGTCGAGCTCTCGCGCGAATATGTGACCTTCCTCAAGCGCCGGGTGCCGGATTTCATCGAGCAGTTCTTCGACCTGGGCGGGACCATGATCGCCCTGGCCTTCTTCGATTTGCGCATCTCTCTGACCTGCCTGCTCGTGGCCATCCCTCTCCTGGTCATCAACCGTCTTTACAGCAAGAAAGTGATTCTTCTCCAGAAAGATCTGCATGACAAGCGGGAGGACGTCTTCGGGATCTTCGCCAAGAAAGACTCCCGGGAGATCCGCGCCTATTACGAATCCCTGGCCGTCCCGCAGAGGAAGATCGCCAATTGGGGCGCCCTCAATTTCGGAGTGCTGCGGCTCTGTCTGATGGGGATTTTCCTGCTGGTCCTTTATATCGCCGTCGATATCGACAATTTGACGACGGGGCAGACCTATTCCGTGGTGGCCTACCTCTGGACGTTCGTGACGAGCTCCGAATATCTGCCGGACCTTATGGAAAGCACCTCGTCCCTCAAGGAAATCCAGGAGCGGGTCCGGGCCGAGACGGAGGGGAACCATGCCGGGACGGCTTGAGCCTACGGCGCGAAGCCGGCTCCTCCGCCGGGCCGCGGCCCTGGCGGCGGCCGCGGCGATCGTCTGGGCCGGCGCCTGCGGCGGGACGGTCCGCTCGCGCGTCCGGCCGCAGTCCGAACCCGGCCGCCCGTATCTCCAGGAATACGCCCGGATCGACGGCATCGCCGTCTGGATCGTGGACGGGACGTACGTTCGGGAAAACCTGGACGAGGAATTCACGAACTTCGGCCAGCACTACGCCTTCTCCTTCATCCCGGACGATGAGTTCTGGCTGGATCGGCAGAACGTTCCCGGCGAAGAAGGATTCTTCATCGACCACCTTCTGGTGGAACACCGCCTCATGGCCGGGGGGATGGCCTACGATCAGGCCCTGGAGAAGGGGGATGCGGCCGAAAAGGCGGAACGGGAAGAGACGGCCCTGGCCAAGGAAGGGGCGGCCCTGCGCGACGCCCACGAAGACGCCGCGCTTGTGGCCAGGATCCACAAGGAACTCCTGGCCGAATTCAGCGGCGAAATTAAAGTCTGGGTCGTTGACGGCGAATTGGTCCGCGACTTCTACTATATCGATTTTACGGAAGGCGGCCATGACAAGGTCTACAAGTTCATTCCGCCGAAGGAAGTCTGGATTGACGACGATGTATCCCCCGAGGAGCGCCCCTTCATCCTGCTCCACGAGCTCCACGAGCGGCATTTGATGGACCTGGGCTGGGCGTATGATAAGGCCCATCCGGATTCGAGCCGGATCGAGTTCGAATGCCGCCGCCATCCGGAGCGCCTGGCCGCCGCGCTGGGCCGGGAGATAGCCTTGAATCGAGAGGCGACGTAGCGTCCCCGGTCGATGGCCATTATTCATCCGATTAGGGGCGAATTTGTCAAGAAACGCTTATGAAATTGTCAATTGTCGGGGGAAGGATTATAGTGACCTCTTTGAAGAGGAGGCCGCCATGAGAAAATTCATGATCCTGGGAATAATGATGACCGCGGCGATATTCACCGCCGCTTGCGGGACGTCGACCCCGCCGGCCGCCGAACCGGTTGACATCGCGGTGGCCGCGCTGCCGGCCGTCGACGGCAACGCCGTGTTGGGCCATGTGAAAGTCCTTTCCTCCGACGAATACGAAGGCCGCGCGCCCGGCACCCGGGGCGAAGAATTGAGCGTCGCCTACATGGTGGATCAGCTCAAGGGCTTTGGCCTCAAACCCGGCAACAGCGACGGGACTTTTATCCAAAAAGTCCCGCTGGCCGGAAGCGCCGTCCAGGGCAGCCCGGTGCTGAGCTTCCGCAAGGGCGGCCGCCGCCAGGATCTTAAATGGAAAGACGACTATGTCGCTTGGACGAAGCGATTGATCGAGTCCGTCAGCTTGGATAATTCCGAGATGGTCTTCGTCGGATATGGAGTCCAGGCCCCGGAATTCTCCTGGGACGACTACAAGGGCGTCGATCTCAAGGGCAAGACCATGGTCGTCCTGATCGGCGACCCTCCGGTCCCGGACCCGGCCGACCCGACCGCGCTCGATCCCAAGACATTCGGGGGCCGGGCCATGACCTATTACGGCCGCTGGTCCTATAAATATGAAATGGGCGCCAAAATGGGCGCCGCAGCCGTTCTGATCGTCCATGAGACCGAACCCGCGGCCTACCCGTTCTCGGTGGTCCAAAGCAAGGTTACCGAACAATTCGATCTGCTGTCGCCCGACAAGAACATGGGACGCGCGGCGGTCGAAGGCTGGATAACCCTGGACCAGGCGAAAACGATGTTCGCGGCGGCCGGGCAGGATTTCGCGGCTCTAAAAAAAGCCGCGCTTGCCCGGGCCTTCAAACCCGTCCTGCTCGGGACGACCGCCTCGGTCACTTTCAAGAACAAGCTCCGGACGATCGACTCAACGAACGTCGTGGCCCTGCTCGACGGGAGCGATCCCGTCCTTAAGGGCGAATGCGTCATCTACTCAGCCCATTGGGATCATTTCGGGATCGGCCCCGAGATCAACGGCGACAAGATCTACCATGGGGCCATCGACAATGCCAGCGGCGTCGGCGGAGTGATCGAGCTGGCCCGCGCATTGACCAAGGTCAACCCGCCGCCCAAGCGTTCCATCCTCTTCCTCTTGGTCACCGCGGAAGAACAGGGATTGCTGGGGTCCACCTATTACGCCGAGAATCCGATCTTCCCCCTGGCCAAGACGGCCGGCGTCATCAACATCGACGCCCTGAATGTCCACGGGAGGACGAAAGACCTCGTCGTCGTCGGCTTGGGCAACTCCGAGCTCGACGATGTCCTTCAGAAAGCGGCCGCGGAGCAGGGCCGGGTCTTGAAGCCCGACCCGAAACCGGAAAACGGCTCGTTCTTCCGTTCCGACCATTTCCCCTTCGTCAAGCAGGGCGTTCCGGCGATCAATCCCGGCGGCGGCGTCGATTATGTCGGCCGCCCGGCGGATTGGGGTATCAAGATCATGGAAGACTTCATTAAAAACGATTACCATAAGCCCTCCGACAAGATCCGTCCGGACTGGAACATGGCCGGCGCCGCCGAGGACCTGCAGCTCTATCTGGCGGTCGGCTATCGGGTCGCCAACGCGGCCCGCATGCCGGAATGGAAGGCCGGCTCGGAATTCAAGGCGCGGCGGGACGAATCAACGGCCGGGCGGAAGTGAAGAGAGAAGCCGGCGGATCCGTCCTTCCGGCCGTCCTTGACTTGTCCCAGGTTCGGCCTTATTCTTTCTAACGACGGTTTGAGGGAAAATCAAGGCGAAAACGGCCCGCGGGTCGGCGCCGTCTAAAAGCAGGTTCTTATCCTTCTCCAATCAATCGCGCCATGGAATTCTGCCGTGTTCAGGGTTCTTCGTGAATAGGAGGCGACGGATGAGGGCTGTCCACGACGGAACCGAGCGCCGCGAGGGAATACTTTTCATCCTGATCCTGGTGCTTTTAGCGGTGGGCATCGTGGTCGGCGGCTCTACCTATTACCGGAGCTTCAAGCGAAATTTCCGTATCGAGGTAGAGAACCGGCTGGGGGCCATCGCCGAGCTGAAGGTCAACGAACTCGCGCGCTATAGGCAGGAGCGGTTGGGGGATGGCGCCGTTTTCTATAGAAACGCCGAATTTTCCGCCCTTGTGCGGCGGCATTTCGAACATCCGCAGGACTTGGATGCGCGTGATCAACTGCGGACGTGGTTGGGCCATGTCCAGACGGCCTCTCAATATGACCGGGTCTTGCTGCTGGACCCGCAGTTCTCCAAGAAGATGATCGTTCCCGAGGGGCCGGAACGAAGCACCTCGTTCGTTTCTCCGATTGCCACCGAGGGCCTGCGGTCGGGGAAGATCGTCTTTGAAGATTTCTACTGGAATGAGGAGAACCGGCGGATTTATTTGAAGGTCCTGGTCCCCATCCTCGACGAAGCGCATGACGATCAAATCATCGGCATCCTGGTCTTGCGCATCGATCCGGAAACTTATCTCTATCCCTTTATCAAACACTGGCCCGACTTCAGCCGGTCGGCGGAGACCCTGCTTATCCGCCGGGATGGGAACGAAGCTTTATTCCTGAATGATCTCAAGTTCAAGAAAGATGCCGCCCTTCATTTGCGTATTCCGCTCGGGAACAAAGTTGTGATCGCGGTCAAAGCCGTATTGGGGCAGGAAGGAATTCAGGAAGGGGTGGACTACCGCGGAGTGCCGGTCATTGCCGCCCTGCGCCCCATCCCGGGCTCGCCGTGGTTTCTTTCCGCCAAAATGGATACCTCGGAAGTGTTCGGGCCGATGAGGGCGCGCTTGCGGGAAATCGTGATCATGGTCGTCGTCCTGCTCCTCGGCCTGGGAGCGGCGGTCGGATATGTCTGGCGGCGGCGGAGCGCCCGATATTACCGGAACCGGTATCAGGCGGCTGAAGCGCTCCGGGAGAGTGAGGGAAAGTATCGGGCCCTTTTTGAGAACGCCAGCCAAGCGATATTCGTCGTGCAGGGTGGCAAGCTGGCGTTCAGCAACCCGATGACCACCCGATTGACGGGTTATTCCAGCGACGAGCTGAGGAATCGATCCTTTAGAGAGCTCATCCAACCCGATGACCGGGACATGGTCGTGGAACAGCATCGGAAGCGAATGAGCGGAGAAGGGGGACCTGCCCTCTATAGTTTCCGAGTCGTCGATCGCGCCGGCCAAGCGCGCTGGGTGGAAATCAGCGCCGTTCTCATCAGTTGGGAAGGTCTGCCGGCGACCTTGAATTTCGTGAGCGACATCACCGAACGCAGGCGAGCCGAGGAGGCGCTGCGGGAGAGCGAGGAAAAGTATCGGGCCCTTTTTGAAAATGCCGGCGAATCGATTTTCGTCGTGCAGGACGGCAATCTGGTGTTCAGCAATCCGTCGTACAACCGATTGGTGGGTTATTCCAGAGAGGAGCTTAAGAACATTTCGTATACGGATTTCGTCCATCCCGATGAGCAGGGCCAGATCGTTGAACGCCATTTGAAACGACTGCAAGGCGAAGAGACGCCTTCGCACTATATTTCACGGATCGTGGATCGCACCGGCCAATCTCATTGGGTGGATATCAACGCCGTTTTCATCAATTGGGAGGGTCAGCCGGCGACCCTGGATTTCATGAGCGACATCACCGAGCAAAAGCAGATCGAGGAGACGCTGCGCGCTTCACGGCAGATCCTCGAAGGGATTATCAACGCCATTCCCGTGAGGGTGTTCTGGAAGGACAAGAATCTCGTATACCTGGGCTGTAACGCGGCGTTCGCGCGCGACGCGGGATTCGCCGATCCCAAGGACGTCATCGGGAAGGATGATTTCCAGATGGGGTGGCGCAATCAGGCGGAAGCGTATCGCGCCGATGACCGCCGGGTCATTGAGAGCGGCGGGTCCAAGCTGCTTATCGAAGAATCCCAAACGACCCCCGAAGGGAACACCATCGCGCTTCTTACGAGCAAGATGCCTTTGCGTGATTCCCAAGGGGAGATCAGCGGCGTGCTGGGAACGTATTTGGACATCACCGAACGCAAGCGGGGCGAGGATGCGCTGCGCAAGAGCGAGGAGCGGTTCCGCCAGCTTGCCGATCTGCTCCCCCAAATCATATTTGAGACGGATATCAAGGGGACCCTCACATTTACGAATCAATACGGGATGAGGTCCGTCGGCTATTCTCCTGAGGAGTTTAAGTCCGGAATCAACATTTTTACGATGATTGTTCCGGACGACCGGGAAAGAATCAAATTGAGAGTCAAAGAGATCCTGGGCGGTTCTCAATCGGATGCCCGTGAGTATCAATTGGCGCGAAAAGACGGAGGGGTATTTCCGGTCCTGCTGCAAGCCAACGCCATTCTTGAAAATGGAGCTCCGATAGGACTGCGGGGAATCGCGATGGACATCACCCATCAAAAGCAGGCGGAGGAGGAACGGAAAAAAATCCTCCATCAACAACAGAACATCAACCAGCTTCGCCAGTCCCTCCTTGCGCCGGCTCCATTGGACGTCAAGCTCAAGCTCGTCACCGACGGAATCGTCCGGATCTTTGACGCCGATTTCTGCCGCATCTGGCTGATTCGGCCCGGCGATCTGTGCGAACAGGGATGTATCCATGCCCAAGTGCGGGAAGGGCCGCATGTGTGCCGCTTCCGTGACCGCTGCCTGCATTTGCTGGCGAGTTCGGGCCGCTACACGCACCTGGATGGTCAAGGCCACGGCCGCGTTCCATTCGACTGCTATAAGATCGGACGAATCGCCTCGGGCTCGGAATTTCGGTTTCTGACCAACGACGCGGTCAACGATCCGAGAGTTCATAATCATGAATGGGCGCGTGAGCTGGGACTGGTGTCGTTCGCGGGATACCGGCTTCAGATTCCCGGCGCGGAGGCCCAGGGGGTTCTGGCTCTCTTCGCCCGCCACCCTATCGCGGCCGGGGAAGACGCCATGCTGGGCGGGCTGAGCAGCGCCGTTTCTTTCATCGTCCGGCAAGCGGAAGCGGACGAGGATTTACGCCGGGCCATGGGGAAGCTGGAGCAAACCAACGTCCAACTCGAAGCGTCCATCAAACGGGCGGATGGGATGACCCTGGAAGCCCAGGCGGCCAACATCGCCAANNAACGGGGTCATCGGCATGACCGATCTGCTGATGGCGACCGAGCTGTCCGAGGAACAGCGCCGCTACGCCGAAACGGTGCGCTCCAGCGGCGAAGCGCTGCTCGGCGTCATCAATGACATCCTGGACTTTTCGAAAATCGAAGCGGACAAGCTGGAACTGGAAGAGCTTGATTTCGATCTGCGGGCGTCGTTGGAGGACGTGGCGGAGCTGCTGGCCGTGAGCGCCCGTGAAAAGCACCTGGAATTCATCTGCCGCGTCGATCCCGAAGTGCCGACCTTTCTTCAGGGTGATCCCGGGCGGCTGCGGCAGATTCTGATCAACCTGGGCAACAACGCCATCAAGTTCACCGCCCGGGGCGAAGTCACGGTCGAGGTCAAGCGGCATTCCGAAATCGGCGGCCGCATCAAGGTCCTGTTCGAAGTCCGGGATACGGGCATCGGCATCTCCCAGGATCAGATCAAACTCCTGTTTAATGCTTTCCAACAGGTGGATGCCTCGACGACGCGCCGGTTCGGCGGAACGGGGCTGGGCCTGGCCATCTCCAAGCGCCTGGCCGAACGGATGGGCGGCGAAATCGGCGTCGCCAGCGTCGAGGGCCGGGGATCGACATTCTGGTTCACCGCCGTCTTCAACCGGCAGCCCCGGCGCGAGCGTCTCGAGGCGAAACTCCCGACCGACCTCCACGGCGTGCGGATTCTGGCCGTGGATGACAACGCCACGAATCGTCTGATTCTGGCCGAGCAATTGGCCTCGTGGGGAGTCCGTCACGCGAAGGCCGAGAATGCCGCCCAGGCCATTGATCTGTTGCGCGCCGCCCAGGCCGAGGGCGACCCCTTCCGCATCATGATCACGGACATGCAGATGCCGGATACGGACGGAGAATCCCTGGGCCGGGCCATCAAGGCCGACCCCGCGCTGCGCGACACCCGCCTGGTGATGTTGAGTTCCTTCGGCAAGCGCGGCGACGCCAAAAGGCTCAAGGATATCGGTTTCTCCGCCTTCCTGACGAAACCGATCAAGCAATCCCAATTGTACGATTGCCTGACCGTCGTCATCGCCGGCGATGGGAGGGAAGCCAAAATTCCGGATGCCCCCATCGTCACGCGCCATACCCTCCATGAGGCCCGCCGGAGCAAGGTTCGCATCCTTTTGGTCGAAGACAACGCAACCAATCAGCAAGTGGCTTTGGCCGTGCTGGCCAAACTGGGTTTCAACGCCGACACCGCGATCAATGGCCGGATAGCCCTGGAAGCCCTGAAGACGGTTCCTTACGATGTCGTCTTCATGGATGTGCAAATGCCGGAAATGGATGGTTTCGAGGCCACCCGGGCCATTCGCTCCGGGAAGGCCGGGGTTCTGAACCCCAGGATTCCCATCATCGCCATGACCGCCCATGCCATGAAAGGCGACCGCGACCTCTGCCTTGAAGCGGGAATGGATGATTATATCTCCAAGCCGATTGTGCCCCGGGCCTTGGCCGAGTCGCTCGACAAATGGGTCCATAAAGCGATGGAGCGGCCGTCCACCGGCCTCGCTCCTGACGGAAAATTATCCTCCGTCGAAGATCCTCGCATTTTCGACCGGCCGGCGCTCTCCGCCCGGCTCATGGGCGACGCGGATCTGGTCAAGGAGATCATCGCGGGTTTTCTGAACGACATGCCCCAACAGATTCAGTCGCTCAAGAGTCACATCGATCGGCGCGACATGGAGGCGGCCGGAAGACAGGCCCACACGATCAAGGGAGCGGCGGCCAATGCGGGCGGCCTGGCCTTGAGCGCCGTGGCCGGCAAAATGGAAAAGGCTGGACTGGCCGGCGGCTGGGAGGAGATGGCCGCCCTCATGTCCGAGCTGGAGCGGCAGTTCGATCGGCTGAGAATGCTGATGGGGGAGTGGCGGGCATGAAAATCCTTATCGCCGAAGACGACCTCACCTCGCGCCTCATCCTGACCGCGATTCTGAAAAAGTGGGAATTTGATCCCGTCGCCGCGGGAGACGGCGGCGCGGCCTGGGAAATTCTCCAACAGCCCGATGCCCCCCGGCTCATCCTTCTGGATTGGAACATGCCCGGCCTGGACGGATTGGCGGTCTGCCGCCGCCTGCGGGCGTGCGAATCGCGCAATCCTCCTTATGTCATTCTTCTAACCGCCCGGGACGAGAAAGGCGACATCGTTCAGGGCTTGGAGGCGGGAGCCAATGACTATGTCTCCAAACCCTATGACAACGCGGAATTAAAGGCCCGGATCAGAGTCGGTCAGCGCATGCTGGAGCTGCAGTCTCATCTGATGGAAGCCCGTGACGCCCTCGTTCATCAAGCCACCTATGACCCCCTGACCGAAATTCTCAACCGTCGCGCCATTCTGGAAAGGCTCACCCAGGAGATTTCGCGGGCCAAACGGGAAGGCAAAAGCCTGAGTGTCGGGATGTGCGACATCGATCATTTCAAGGTGGTCAACGATCATTACGGCCACCAAGCCGGAGACGAAGCGCTGATCGCTTTCACCCGCCGCATTCAAAACCGTCTGCGGGACTACGATAGTTTCGGCCGGTATGGCGGAGAGGAATTCCTCGTGATCGCCCCGGGGTCCCTGGGACATAGCGGTGAGAGCCTTTATGAGCGGCTGCGCGCCGGGGTCGCGGATGCCGAGATCCCGACCACCGCCGGGACCCTATCTTTGACGGTCAGCATCGGAGTCGCGCCGGGAACGGGTTTGAGCACCGTGGATGCCTTGCTCGCGGTGGCGGACGCCGCGCTTTACCAAGCCAAGGCTGAAGGGCGAAACCGTGTCGCCTACGCGGGCGTTCCATAATTCCGGAGCAGGCGGCGGCCTCTCCCGCCTTTCGAAGAATTATTTCGCCTGCCCGGCTTCGGCATATTCCGCTTCCACCTTCAGGGTCCCCCACAAGCTCCGGAACCCGATCACTTCCTTGGCCGAATCGAAATCGCTCCATGGCCGGCCATTGATCTTGACCCGTTTCAGAAACGCCGATCGGGGATGGCGGAGCCGGAGCCAGACTGTCTTGGGGGCACGGCGCGATGGCATCTCCACCGTCGCCGTGATCTTCCCATGGTCCGCATCGGAAACGATTTCAAAAGCGACCCTGCCGAAATCGGTTGGGGCGTTTTTCACTGAAATCTTCTTGCCCTGAGCGAGCCAATGCCGGGGCGTCGCCTTGGCCAGCCATAAGGCCTCAGGTTCCTCCCAAACCAGCAGGGAGCGAAATTGCTCCATGAAGTAGGACAAGGCGTGGCCGTTGCGGTACTTCCGAAATTCGCCTTTCCGAAAGGCCTCCATTTGAGACGGATCCGCGTGGTTCATGAAATGTTCCAGGAAACCGTACTCCGGCGTGGGCATGACAAAGACGGCATAATTGTTCACCCATTGCCGTAGAAAGCTCGGAATTTCGTCGCGGCGCAGATAAACGTTGGCCAGGTAGCTGTAGCCCAATTGGGGTGATTCCCCGCCCCAGAACCAATCCTCGTCGGGGGACAGGCCTCTTTCCCTCCGTTTTTCAGTGAGGTAAGGGAAGCGATTCCCGCTGAATAAGTAAGTCGGTGAGAGCGCCAACACGTCTTCGCAGACGTCCAGATGCCCGTCCAGGCGGACATCGTCGGCCGGCGGAATTCCGGCGGAATCCACCAGCTCCAGCGGCCAATCGTCGTCCGTCATGGCGATTTGGATGACCTGCCCGATGGAGGGGCCGCGGATGTAAAAGATGGGCGGAATGTAGGAGTGATACGTCCCGTTGCGCACCTTCATCACCGGGGCCAGCGCGATGGCCCGGTCGACGGCTTTCTGAAGAGATCGGCGATACCGTTCGGCCTGCTCGAGATATCTTCCGGCATTGCCCGGGTCGACTTCGGCCATGGCCTCGGCGAACCGGCGCAAGCCCTGGACGTACCAGGCGTCGATATTGACGTACCATTTCCATTCGCTCTGACCCCAGGCGCAATCGGCGATATGCTGGGGCGGATGCAGTCCCGCCACCCAGAGGTCCTCCCGGTTGGGGACCGTGTCCATATACAGCGTTCTTTGCCGGATGATCCATTCGGCGGCCGCCTGCATCCTCCATTGGTTAATCTTGAACCAGCGGACGTCGCCGCTGAGGAAGTAGTGTTCCGCCAGATCGTACAGAATCCTTCCCGTCCCGCCGTTGTGGACGAGCTCGTAGGTGTCATAGCCGGGGCAATCGATGACGGCCGTGTCATGGAAAAGCTTCCCCGTGCAAAAATTCCCGGATCCGTCGCTGAAATCGCCGTCCGCCGCCGTGCCGGGCCGCTGCAGGAAACCGTCCAGCCACCGGGCGGCG
>PMCY01000350.1:35531-41824 GCA_003154255.1 Candidatus Aminicenantota bacterium
GGCAGCAGCGGCAGCTTGATTTCCCGCATCGCTTCTTCCCATGTCGCTTCGCGGTGTCCCCGCGTCATTTCGCGGATGCTTTTGATGTTCGAAGCCGCCAGTTTCGCCGCGAAAGCCTTGGCTTTCCGGCCGCCGCCCGCCCGGGTCACGAAGAAGCCGTATTCCGGCGCGAGAATGGGCCCGTTCTCCAGGGATTTCGCCAGGAACGTAAAATCACCCGCTTTCGTCCAGACCGTGATCCGGGTGTCCCGGGGATGGCCGTAGGGAAATTTCGGCGCGTTTTTCACGAGCTCAACCGGCGGCTGGATATACAGCAAAGAAAGGGATATGCCCCGCCGGCCGCGGCTTCCGGCCCGCGACGTCCAAGACATCGGGCCGTCCGTCATCGTGTCCGTATCGCCGGCCAAAGGAACGACCCTGCCGACGAGACCGAAGAACCCCTCCACCCGGCCGCTATAATCCGCTTTTTGAGTTCCGTCCTGGAAGCCCCATTCAATCTCGACGTCCATCCGCTTCCACGTTTCCGGGCCGTAGGCCCGGATTTGGGGGACTATGGCCCGGACTCCCTCGGCGGATTGGACGAAGACCGCGACCATGTCAACCCCATCCCAATCTCCCTGGTAAGCCCAGGTTGATCCATCCTCGGAGATCTCCGGCTCGACCGTCACCCGCTGATCCGATTGCCAACCNNTGCATCCGGCCTTCCCAAAGCAAAGCCGAATTCAAAGCTCCGCCCGGCGCCGCAAGCAGCTCGCCGCGCTCCCAGACCTCCTTTTTCGGAAGAAGCTGCCAGTCGCCTTCCTGTTTCGGCCACGGCAATCCCATCTTGCCGCTCCCTTGGGCGAGCAGAAGGCTGACCGGCCGATAGGCCCGATCAAGCCGCTCCAGCCGCCGGAGAACGAAGGCGGCCTCCGGCTTTTCCTGCACTTTCAGATCCGCACGATAAGCGTACGCCCATGCGGACAGCTCCGCCGGGTGAGCCGCCAGTCTCTCCAGATCCGGTTTCAGCTCGGCGCCTGCGTTTGCGGCGGCGCCGAGCCAGAGGGCCGTTCCGACGGCCCCGGTCCGTTTGAGCCAGCGGCGGAAGCGGGTGGAGATGGCCTTTTTCGCGGGGCGCGCATCCCGGCCGGGAAGCTTGAAACGAGTGTTTTCCCACATGAGAACACGATATTTCCGTCCGCCGACCGGAGTCAAGCCTTTCCGGGCGGCGAAACCCTGACCGGGAAACCGAATGTTCTCAATTATCGCTTTTGGAGCGGAACTGAGGATTTATCCGCCCCTCCCATTTCTTAGCGTAGGATGCCGCCGATCCCGGGTCCGGAGGGCTGCTGCTTCGTCGTCGGCTGCGCCTTGGTCTGGGGGATTGGCAGTCCGATGACGACATTGTCGCCTTCCTTCAGCTCGCCGCTCACGACTTCCTGCACCTCGGTGTAGCTCTTGTCGGCCATGCCCAAGCGGAGGGTGATCGGACTCAGCGAACCGTCTGGATTCTGCTTCCAGACATGGCCGACGCTTTGACGCGCCTGGTCGGACGGACCGGCGTTTTGCACTCGCGTGCCTCCCGCTTTTTGCGGCGCAGGCGTCTCGTTCGAAGCCGGCCGCTGCGTCTGTGTCGGCTGGGCCGTGCCGGGCGCCTGATCAGCCGGGACGAATCGGAGAGCCGAGTTCGGGACTCGGAGCACGTTCTCCGCCGAAGCGGTGATGATGCTCGCCGTGGCCGTCATTCCAGGCATGAGCTTCAGTGAAGGATTGTCCACGTCCACGATGCAGGTATAAGTGACGACGTTCTGCAGCACCGTGGCCGAGGACCTCACCTGCGTGACGGAGCCCGCGAATTTCTCTCCTGAAAAAGCCGCGACCGTGAAGTTGACCTTCTGGCCCTCCGCTACCTTGCCGATATCGGCTTCGTCAACGTTGCACTCAATCCTCATCTTGGATAAATCGTTGGCGATGGTGAATAACACGGGCGCTTGGAAGCTCGCCGCCACGGTCTGACCGACGTTCATATTCCTGCTGATGACGACGCCATCGATGGGCGAGCGGATGATGCAGTGGTCAAGGTCGACTTTGCTGGCGTCGAGCTGAGCCTTGGCTTGGCTCAGCCTGGATTCCGCGGTCTTCACGTTGGACTGGGCCGTCGAATAGGTCACCGTCGAGGTTTCTTTCTCCTCGATCGAAATGAAGCTCTTTTCGAACAGTTCCATTGTCCGGTCATATTTCTTCTTGGCGTCATCCGCGGCGACCTTGGCGTTATCCAGGCCTGTCTGGGCGCTTTCATAATTCGCCTGGTCCTGGCCGACCTTGGCCTGGAAATTAGACTTGTCCAGCTCGGCCAGCACCTGGTTGATTTTTACTTTCTGGTTGAAATCCGCGTAGAGGGCGGTGATCCGGCCTGAGACCTGGCTGCCGACTTCCACCAGAACGTTGGGGCTGAGCGTTCCCGAAGTCGTGATGCTGGCTTCCACGTTGCCCTTCCTCACGGCCTCGACGCGGTATTGCGCGGCGGCGCTTTTCCCGCCGGGCTTTATGACGAAAAAGAATACGAGGATCGCCGCGATGATCAGCACCGCCCCTCCGATTAAGAACTTCTTCATGGGACCTCCGTTCGATTGACGAGATATCCTTCTTGATGCCCGCCCGCAGGCTTGGCCATGGGATCAGGATTCAGCGGGCGCCGCGGGATGTGTCCGCGCCTTCATCGCGGACCCCTCTTGGTTCTGGTCTTGGCCTTCTCCTGAGCTTTGATCACGTTTTTTTTGAAGGCGGCCCGGGCTTCCGCCAATTTTTTCTCGGCGATCTCCAATCCTTGCTTGATGAGAGCCTCGGCCTTTTCTCCATTCTGAAGATACTCTCTCCGGCCCTCGTCCCGGATCGCGTAATCCTGGAAGAGCGGCAGCTTTGGTGATGCCGGCTGGATCGCTTCGGCCGGAGCTTCCGGAGGTGGAAGCGGCCTGGCCGCGTGGTCCGGAGGCCGTGGTCCGCGCCGCGTCCTTGGGAGCGGAGGATGCCTTTTATGGATGTGATACTTGATTCCGCCGAGTTCGAGGACCAGCCGCTGGACTCCGCCGAGGTTCTGGTCGTACTGCACGAAAAAAATCAGGTTGGCCTCCGACTCGATGAACGGATTGTTGTACAGGTAGAGACGCTCCCCGGATTCCAGGGGCTGGACGCTTTTGGCGTAGACCTGTTTGCTGAAGCTCAACAGGCTGGCCTTGTGCAGCCGAACCCACAGGCCGGGACGATAATCGGAGTGGGTGCGCGTGAGCCAGAGGTAGCCTGCGCAGAGCACGAGGAGCACCACCGCCGCTGTCGCGATCGCTTGGCTCCCGGGCTTTCTGCCGCCGCTTGGACGAATCGAGCTATCGGTCATGGTGCACTCCCTGGGATTCCCGGCATTTTGCCTTCTACTCGTATCGCAAAGCTTCGATCGGATCCATGCGCGCGGCTTTCCTGGCCGGATAATACCCGAAAAAGATGCCGACGAACGCGGAGAATCCGAAGGCCAGCAGAACCGAGCCCGGCGAGACAATGGTGGTGATCGTGGCGAACATGGGGATGAAGCGCAGCAGCTTCGAGGCGCCATAGCCCAGGAGTATCCCGAGAAGGCCGCCGACAAGGCTGAGGACCACGGCCTCGAAGAGAAACTGGACGAGGATGTCGATTTTCTGCGCCCCGATGGCCATGCGGATTCCGATCTCCCGGATGCGCTCAGAGACGGAAACCAGCATGATGTTCATGNNTCATGATGCCGATCCCGCCGACGAGCAGCGAGATGGAGGCGATGCTGCCGAGCAGTACGGTGAGGATGTTGGTGGAGTCGGCGGCGCTCTCGGCGATGTCGGCCATGTTCCGGACCGTGAAATTGTCCGCTTCTCCAGGCTCCAACTTGTTGTATTCCCGCAGGAACTCGGAGATCTCCGCCATGGCCGTATCCGTGGATTCCTCGTTCACCGCGCTGACCTGGATGGAGTTGAGGGTAGGCGTCCCGCCCCCGATGAGGCGGTTCGAAACGGTGGTGTACGGCGCGAGGATGATGTCATCCCGGCTTCCCCCCGGCCCCCCGGATTGGCCCTTGGCTTTCAACACGCCGACCACGGTGAACGGGACGTTCCGGACGCGGATGATCTTCCCGATGGGATCGGCGCCGGAGAAGATGTTCGTGACCGTGTCGGCGCCCAGAACGCAAACCGCCGCGCCGGAGTCCACTTCCGCCTTCTCCAGGAACCTGCCCGGGTAAGTGGGGTCGAGGGTCCAGTTTCCGATGACGGCGAAGTTCTCGTTGACCCCTTGGATCATGGTATTCCAGTTCTTGTTCTCGAGGATGACCTGGCTTCGAGTCTGATAGACTGGAGAAGCGGAAGCGACGCTGGGGCAGCGATCCAGGATAAGCTGGACCAGTTCCAGCTTCAGGGGAATGCTTCCTGCGCCGCTCTGGGCCCCACCCATCATGCGGCTTCCGGAAGAGACCGTGAGATTGTTGGTCCCCATGGCGCTGAAGCGAGCCTCGACGGCTTCCTTGGCGCCGGCGCCGATGCTGACCATGGCGATGACNNTGATGATGCCGAGCATGGTCAAGGCCGTGCGCATCTTGTTCCTGGTCAAGGCGCGAAAGGAGAGCTTGAAGATGCGAACCATTCTTCTGACTTTCATGGCCTTATTCCTGACGCGATGTCGATCTTGACGTCCTCTTTGTTGATCAGGCCGTCCTTCACATAGATCACCCGGTTGGCAAAGGCCGCGATATCCGGCTCGTGCGTGACGAGTATGATCGTGATCTTCTTTTCCCTGTTCATGTCGCGGAAGATTTTCATCACGTCTTCGCTCATCTTGGAATCCAGGTTTCCCGTGGGTTCATCGGCCATGATCAGGCTGGGATTGTTCACCAGGGATCGGGCGATGGCCACCCTCTGTTGCTCTCCTCCGGAAAGCTGGTTCGTGTTATGCGTCTCCCGGCCTTGGAGCCCCACGAGCTTCAAGGCCTGGAGCGCCCGCTCCCGGCTTTCCTTGCCGTTCACGTCGGCGTAAAGCATGGGCAATTCCACGTTCTCCCGGGCGGAAGTGCGCTTGAGAAGGTTGAAGCTCTGGAAGACAAAGCCGATGCGCGTGTTTCGCAGGATGGCCAGGCTCCTGTCGCTCATGCCGGAAACAGCTTGGTCATCCAGAATATATGTTCCCGAAGTCGGCCTGTCCAGGCAGCCCAGGATGTTCATCAACGTGCTTTTGCCCGAGCCGGATGGGCCCATGATGGCGACGAAATCGCCGCGGAGCACGTTGTAGGTGATTCCCCTCAGAGCCCGTACGTCGACCTCGCCGACATGATACGTTCGCACGATATTGTCCAGCCTGATCAATGCAGGATTCACGGTTTTCTCCTTCCCCTTGAGGTCAACGGCTCCTGGGGTCATGAAAATGCACCGATCCCCCAATGGATGAATGGAAAATTCTGCATATGGGCCAGCGTGTATTTATCATACCACTCCTCTCGCCGGAATCCCATGCCACACGGACTTCCGGAAATAATTCGGGCCTGGCGGGAACGAAGTTGATGGATTCGCCGGACGAAGATGCCCTCGTTCAGGCTGTCAGCGAAGATAGTCCAAAACGCTTCCCAATTTTTAATTCAGATTTTCCACCCGACCCTCCCCAAGAAAAGGAGGATTCGTAGGCGAAGATTGCCCGCGAGTCTCCCGACTTTTGATATTGTTATTATTCCCCCGACTCCCCTTTGAAAAAGGGGGGATTTGACAGTATAAAAGAAGCCCAAAATGCTTCCGACATTCATGTGGAGGAGAGGAAGGCCTAGGCGCCGACCGGGAAAATAGGGCGAACCTCGTTGGACAAAGGACTGCTTTCTAAGAAGTCTCAGTCCATCCTAAGCGATCTTGGGGAAGATAGTCGACGCAAGTTCGCGATGTCGCGCAACGGCGGTGCTCCAAATAGGCGGCCGTATTCGCGGCTGAACTGGGAAGGGCTCTCGTATCCGACCTGAAGCGCCGCGGTTGTTGCATCCAGATGTTCGGAGAGCATCAATCTCCGCGCTTCGTTTAAACGCAGCCATTTTTGAAATTGCAGCGGGCTCATGGCCGTCAGCGCCCGGAAGTGATGGTGGAAGGTCGATGTACTCATATGGACATGCGTGGCGAGGTCGTCGATACGCAACGGCTGTGTGAAGTTGCCCTTCAACCAATCGATGGCTCTCGCTATCTGCTGACTCTGACTTCCCGCCGATGCCATCTGGCGCAGACGCGTACCTTGATCGCCCACGAGCAAACGGTAAAAAATTTCCCGCTGGA
>PMCY01000167.1 GCA_003154255.1 Candidatus Aminicenantota bacterium
TGTCGCATTCCAGGCCCAGGCCGGGAACGGGCGCAGGCCGGGTGTTGGCCCCGGTGGCCGTGCGGCCGAAGCGCATGATCGTCCAGCGGCCGGGCGGCACGTCCCATTTGAGGCGGCCGTCGGCGGCCAGCTTGTCGGTCAGGTCGATCATCCGCNNCGGCGTCGATGGCGGTCCCGGCGGGCGTCTTCGGATACTCGGCCGGCACGGGCAGGAAGGGCCGGATGCCGGCTTTGGAGGAATAGGGCTCCCGGATATAGAGGGCCTTTTCGTCGATTTCAGAGATCACTGCGGGTTTGTCGGGCGTGGGATAAGCCAGCACGGCCACGTNNCGACATAGAATTCTTCCATGGATTTCTGCAAGGCGGCCGGCAGAGCCCCCTCCCCAAAATAAGCCGGGCGCCGCTTCGGCCGGGACAGGACCGCGTCGTACAAGGCCGGCCCGCGGACATTGACCGACGCGGCGACGATATGCTGCATGGACTGCTCGGGCTTGATCCACGGCCCGCCGCTTCCCGTCCAGCCGGGACCGGCGTTGAGAGTGATTTCCAGTCCCAGCCGCTCGGCTTCNNGCTTCGAGGTCGGCCGTGATGCCTTCGCGGGTCAGGTTGCCGTCCATCCACATCCAATAGACCCATGGACGGGCCGCATCGGGAGGCGAAGCGAACTCGGCTTTCAGGACGTCAGGCTTGGCCGGAGCCGAGCAGTTCGGGAAGAGNNGAGGCGAAGATCGATAGAATCAGGCCGAGACCGAGAATCGGGAACAAGCGCCGAAGAGACATGGGGCACTCTCCTGGATAGCCCGTTCTTACTACGGGGAGCAGCAAATATGTCACATAATCCTTACTGCTCCCCGAGTACGAGCCGGGCGACAAAGACAGTCAGAGTTAATTATATTCCGCCCGGCTTAGTATTACACCCCCGTCAGGGAGTCAAGGGAACGGGGTCGTTTTGACTTCCGGCCGCGAGGCAAGTATATCTAGACCCGAAGGAGATCCGCCCATGAACCATCGTTTCCTTGCGCTCGCTTCGATCGTCGTATTGATAGCCGCCGTAATCGTCACTGCCCTCGCCGGCACGGCTCCGGCGCAGATCGCGGCCGCCGCTCCGGTTAAGCCGGATTTCCAATCGAAAACCATGGCCGTGGGCTTCGCGCCCGCATCGCCCGCCTTTCGTTTCTTCTCCGTGGACGCCCTGGGAAACGGCGCGTTCGGAGAAAATCCGATCTTGAAGGAGGCGCCGGCGGTTACACCGTTCAAGCTCGAGAGCAAGGGCAACGGCACGTTTGTCTATATCGCTCCCGGAGCCCAAGGCTCCTCCCATCCCGTCTGGACCGTGACCTGCGCCGATAAGAAGATCATCCTGCGCTCGGAATATAGGGCCAGCGGAGGCGATCCGCTCGCCTTCATTCTGGCTTTCGACCAGAAGCTCAATCACGCCACCCTTCTCGGCCTGATGAAAGCCGGCGATCTACGCATGGCCCTCCCCTGCCTGCTTCATTTGCCCGACCGCGGCTCGATCCGCATCACGGCCGACGCGCCGGGCCTCGTCCTCGATTACGACGCCCGGCGCGCGGCCAAGGTGCCCTTCGTCCGCGTGGCCTTCCCCNNACCGATCGCCGTTATGACGGCTTCCGCCGCTCCTTCCTCAACATCTTCCAGGTCAATCCGCGGGTGCAGATGCTGGCCAACAACGCCTCCAGCGATCCGGTCCCCTTCACGGTCTATATGAACGCCCTGGTCGCCGCGGCCGCCCCGCCGCTCGCGCCGGGGCTCACGGCCATGGACCTCGTCCGCATGACCGTCGATCGGTACCTGGCCGGAGCCAAGGGTTACGGCCAAGTCGGCTATGCGACCGTGCCGGGCGATGCCGACCTCATCGCCTGGAAAGCGCCCTGGAATTCGCTGGACACTTTTCCCTCGCTGCTAATATCCGCCTGCATGTACGCTTTGGAGACCCATGACCTGACCTGGGCCAAAGTCCATTATGCGAAGATCCTCGAATGGGCCCGGCTGATGATGGCCGGCGACACCAACGGCGACGGACTGATCGAGCACCCCCACACCGGCAACTCCGGCGACCGGGCCACGGCCGACAAGCGCCCTTCCAACTGGTGGGACACCATCAATTTCGGCCACGACGACGCCTATTCCAACGCCCTGGCTTATAAGGCCTGCCTTTTGTTCTCCGACCTGGCCAAGGCCGTGGATCATAAAGAGGATGCCGCGATCTACGCCCGCAAGGCCGCCCTTCTCAAATCCGCCTATAAAAAGGCTTTCTTCAATCCGGCTACAGGGCTTCTGGCCGGCTGGCGGAGCAAGGACGGCAAGCTCCACGATTACGCTTTCACCTTCGTCAACGGCATCGCCGTCGCCTTCGGACTTTTGGACAAGGCCGACGCCAACGCGGTCATGGACCGCCTGCTGGCCAAGATGAAGGCCGTCGGCTTCACCAACTTCCGCCTCGGCCTGCCCGGCAACCTGATCGCCGTGCGGAAGGAAGATTATGTCTTCCACAACTGGGCCGGGGCGCAGTCTGTCGGTGAGCCGTCCAAGGACGACGGCAGCGACGCGTTCCAAATTTACGAGAACGGCGGGGCGACCGCCTGCTACGCCTATTTCACAATCAAAGCGCTTTATTCGCTGGGCCGGGTCGAAGACGCCCGCCGCATTTACTATCCCATGCTGGACGGTTTCGCCGCCGGAGAGTTTCAGGGATTCTGCAGAGACGGAAAATCCAAGGATTGGCGCGATTGGAGCGGCGGCTGCCACGGCTATGAGGGCCTGCTCTGCGACGGCTACCTGACGCTCCTGGCCGTGCTCGACGATATCAAGGCCGGGAAATAGTCGACGCCTGAAGATGTCCAAGTTTGTGTCGCCGATATGGTTCGCGTCCGCTCTCCTGCTGGGAATTTCATCGGCGCCCGGAACCGCATTGGCCGCCTCTTCGGGAACGATCCTCGGCCATGTCGTTGACTCGGATGGAGCGGCCCTCCCGGGCGTGAAGATCCTTTTGCACAACGATATCACCGGATTCAAGTCCGAAGTCGTGAGCGGGCCGGACGGCTCCTTTCGATTCTATAACGTCCCCTTCAATCCCTACCATTTACACGCGGACCTGGAGGGATTCGCGCCCTTCCGCGTCGATGTAGACGTGCGCTCGGCGGCGCCCAAGGACGTGACGGTGAAACTCAAGCCCGCCGATATCTCGGTGACGGTCGTCGTTACGGGCGGCGAGCCTGCCGCCGGCCGGCTCGAATCCGACACCTCCAGTTCACATGTGGACATTGATAAGTTCTATATCGCGCGCGCGTCGGCCGCCGTCTTGTCTAGGGCCATGGAGGAGTTGATCACGGCGACTCCCGGATTCGCCAAGGACGAAAACGGGCGCTTCCATTTCCAGGGGGCGCACAGCCAGAGTGAGTACGTGATAGACGGTCAGACGATCTCCGATCAAACGGGCGTCACATTCTCGAACTCGATCGACCCCGGCATCGCCCAGTCGATGGAAATCATCTATGGGAACGTGCCGGCCGAGTACGGCGAAAAAATCGGGGCCGTCGTCAACCTGGCCACGAAATCGGGGCTGGGCGGCCCTTTTAAGCTGGATTTTCAGAGCGGCCTGGCCGGATTTGGCACGTTCGAAGAGGGCGCGTCCGTGATGGCCGGGTCGCAGACCTGGGGCCTCTTTGCCTCCGTTACGGGATCGTGGTCGGCCCGATTCCTCGATCCGGTGAACCCGGGCAATCTTCACAATGTGGGCGATACCGAACGGGCCTTCCTGCGGTTAGACTATGCCTCGCCCAAAATGACCGATATCCTTCGCTTGACCGTCCTGGCCGGGCGCACGAATCGAGATGTGCCGAATACTTATACACAGGAGGCCGCGGGTCAGAACGAGTCGGTGCAGAGCGGGGATGAAAATCTCAACTTCGGCTGGACGCACGTGCTTTCCTCCGCCGCCATTTTCGATCTGAACGCCTTCGCGCGATTCTCAACGTTCCGCCTCTCGCCGTCGCTGAACGANNGCCCTCCCTTACCTGGGTCAACGGAGCGCAGGAGATCAAAGTGGGCGGCGTCTTCAAGAGCTTCCCGATCGACGAACGCTTCAGCTTCGGAATCACGGATCCGGTCCTGAACAATCCGGCTTCGCCGGATTACAATCAGAATCTGGCGGCCTATGACCTGACCCGAGGCGGATCTCTGTTCGACTTCCACGGCCGGCGCACCGGGACCTACTACGCCGCCTACGTTCAGGACAACATCAAGCTTCAGGATCTCACTCTCAACGTGGGGTTGCGATACGACCACAACAATCTTCCGACGAGCGCCGCCGCCTGGGAGCCCCGCCTGGGCGCGGCCTACTTCATCCGGAAAACGGGAACGATCCTGCGCGCTTCGTACAACCGCCTCTTTTATACGCCGGAGTACGAAAACATTCTGCTCAGCTCCTCGCCCGAAGCCGCGAGTCTCGTTCCGCCTCTCGTGCAACTGTCCCGGGCGCTCGGAGGGGGACAGCTGCAGGTTCCGGGCGAGCGGCAGAATGCCTTCACGGTGGGTGTGCAACAGGCGCTCGGCGGTTACGCTCGTCTCGATGCCGACTTCTGGTGGCGTCGATCAANNTTCCGGGGATTCCTGTCTCTGGGCCACACCCACGCCGTCTACGTGCCGCCGAACATCGGAGGGCTCTTTCTCGACCAGGCCGCCGTCGACACCATCACGGCCGGTCCGTTTCTCATCGATCACGATCAGGCGATCCAAGCCCAGTTAGGAGTGTTCTATGACATCGGCAAGAGCGGCTTCTGGGTGGGCAGCAACATCCGCTACGATTCCGGCCTCGTCTGCGGGGTCGGTCCCGCGGACATTTCTTCGGACCCCAACAACGCCTTCGCCATCCCCTACATTGCCGTGCACAGCGGCACCGGTCTCGACCCGAATCGCATCGCCGCCCGGACGGTGGCGGACTTCTCCGTGGGCGCCGACTTGTCCCAACACGGCCTCCCCTTGTTCATCGAGGCCGAGCTGCTCAATGCTTTTGACAAGCAGGGAGTCTACAATATCGAATCGGTCTTCGGGGGCACGCACGTGATCCCCCCTCGAACATTCGCCATGCGCCTGCGATACAGCTTCGGCGGCGAAAAACAATAGGAGCCGGCAGGCACTTTGTCAAAGCCTTATCAGGGGCTCAAGCCGCCGATAGCGGCCTGATCCGATCCACTTTTTTCCGGCTGATCCGGTGCGCCTCCCAGAGATCCACCGCCCTCTGGGCGTTTAGCCAGAACTCGGCCGAGTTTCCGAACAGGCGGGAAAGCCTCAAAGCCATCTCCGGACTCACCGCCCGCCGCTCCCGGAGAATTTCGTTGATCGTCTGGCGGGAAACGCCCAGCGCTTGGGCCAGGCTCATCACGGTCAGCCCATAATCCGGCAGAAAATCCTCGCGCAGCATTTCGCCCGGATGCGTTGGATGAACTTTCCGCCCCCCATTGTAGTTGATGCTCATGATCCGCCTCGTTTCAGTGATAATCCGTGTTCTTTCCGAATGTAAACTGTCACGTGACGCTTGTCAATTGGATGTCGGGCCGGCTAAGCGAGCCCTTCCCGCTTGACCATGCCGCTGAGGGGATGTATGAATGTTCTCACGCCGGCGGATCACGACTCCGCGGCCACGAGGAGGAATATGACCCGACGCAATTTGGATTATCGTTCAAAGACCAGAATAATTTTCGCAATATTTATCTTCACATTAGGGTTGTCCGTGAATCATGCAGCCGCCCGAAATCCGGCGCCTCCGGTGAATCCCGACTCCAACGAACCAGCCTGGATCAATTCTCGGAACGGCGGGCTGACGATCGCCTGCGAGGGACAGATGAAATCGGAAAGTACGGCCGCGGCCTGGCTGGCCCGCCAGAAATCGCGCGTTTCGCCGCGGGATTTCGATCTCCTGGCCCGAGCCCAGGACACTCTGCTGGCCAACATCGGCCGGCCCGACGACATCAACAAACTCGATACCGTGGGCGGCCGGAGCAGCGCACTGACCGGCAAGCCCCTGCCGTGGTCGCCTCTGCGCGGCATCTATCCCTCCCCCTTCAAATACCGGGGGGTATGGAGCTGGGACGGGCCGTTTCACGCACTGGCCGTCGCCCGTTGGGACCCGGCCTTGGCGCGGGAACAATTGACGATCCTTCTGGACCGGCAACAGCCGGGCGGCGCGCTCCCGGACGTGGTCATGGAGGACGGCACCGTCGTCACCGAGTTCGGCAAACCTCCGGTCCTGCCCTGGGCCCTTCGGCTCGTGGACGATCTCGCGCCGGACCGGGCCTATCTGGCCGAGGTCTATCCGAAGCTCGCCGCCCTCGAAGAGCATTGGATGAACGACCGCGGAGGCCGGGAGGACGGCCTCTTCCACTACGGCGGCGGAAATCCCAAGTTCGAATCGGGCTGGGACACGTCGGTCCGCTGGGACCGGGGCTGCGACAACCTCTGGGCCGTCGACGCGAACTGCTATATGGTGATGCTCTACGAATCGATGGCCGCGCTGGCCGGGCGGCTCGGACGGCCGGAGGATCAGGCGAAATGGCAGACCCGCGGCGAAGAGCTGGGCCGCCGCATCGACCAGGTCCTCTGGAACGAGACGGCCGGGGCTTATATGGACCGCAACCGCAAGACCCGGGAGTTCAACGGCGTGTTTTCGCCGGCTTCGTTCATGCCTCTTTTTGTGAAGATTTCCGGGCGCGACCGCGCCGCGAGGCTGGCCAAGCTGGCCGCCGATCCGGCCAAGTTCCATCCGGGCTTGCCCTCGGTCAGCTACGATCATCCCGCTTTCCGCAGCGGCGACTACTGGCGCGGGCCGACCTGGCTGAACGTGGCTTATTTTGCCCTCAAGGGTCTTAAAAATTACGGATTCGCCAGCCTGGCCGAGGACATCCGTGAAACCCTTCTGGGCTGGTGCGACAGGAACAAGGATCATCTCTGGGAGTACTACGATTCAAGGACCGGCCAAGGCCTGGGCGCTCCGCAATACGGCTGGACGGGAACGTTTTTGATCGAGCTCATTCTCAATTGGCAATAGCGGCCCTTCATCGGCCCCGAAGGGACTTGATTTGACACCGCGAAATGGCCGGTGTCAGAATGAACGGGCGCGACGATTTTTCCATGCATAGAGGCCGGACATGAACCACCGCAAATTTCTTTCATTATTGGGTCCGATTTCATTTTTCATTTTCGGCGGCTTTATGGCGGCAGCGCCCCCTTTCGCCGCCGCCCCGAAATCCACCGCGATTTCCGAGCCCGCCCCCAATGAGCCGGCCAGAATCGATTTTCAGAACGGGCGCCTGACGATTACCTACGCCGGGCAAACGATCTTCGAGGGCACGGCCGCCGCGGGCAAGGACAAATTCGAGCATCGCGTCCAGACTTTTAAAACGGGCGAGCGGATCGAACAGGTCGTTTATTTCTACGGAAGCGGGAAAACGACGATCCGGCTCTCGGGCGCCGTCGTCGGCAGCGAGGAGGCCTTCGCCTGCGAGTCCGACCGCCGCGACCACCGCGGCGCAGGACCTCTCGTCGTCCGCCACGTCTCCGGCCGCAGTCGCAGCCTCCTCAATCGGGCCGTCTATGATCGGCAAGTCGATTGGGTCCTGTCCGTGGACGCCGGGCCGTCCGTGACCGTGACGCCAGGCCCCGCGTCCGAGGGGCCCAATACCGCGTTCGCCCTGCGCGCTGAAGGCGGCGAGATTGTCCTCCGCTTCCGCCCCCGCTTCTACGCCA
>PMCY01000060.1:0-5370 GCA_003154255.1 Candidatus Aminicenantota bacterium
TACGCCGGCGTCTACGGCGAGCGCAAAATCACTTTCGAGAACGGCTCGCTCTTCTTCCAGCGCAGCGGACCGAAATTTAAGCTGGTTCCCATGACCCGGACGCTCTTCACGGTCGAAGGCCTCGACTATTTCCGTATCGAATTCGTGGTGAAAGACGGGCGGGTCGACGAGCTCATCGGGATCCTTGACAACGGGGACAAAGAGCCGTCGAAAAGGACGAAATAGGCCGAAACGGAGCGCCGCCCGGGTCGACGGATTTGTTTGGGAATTCGCTGAGAATCGTCCGTGCCGGGCCTTACCCTGCCGGGGGATCCCAATCCGTTTCGACGTAGCGGGGGACGATGCCGTTCCGGCTGCGCTCTCCGGCCCACCGGATCATGCCTGGATCCCTGGCCGCCGCCGTGCCGAGAAAGGCCGGATCGACTTTTGTAAAGACGCGGGGCAGGTCGAGCCGGTCGGCGTCCCAGCAGGTCTGAATGGTNNGGCCGCGAATTCCGCTCCGCGCCGGCCGTGCCCCGCGTCGGTCCCTTCGTTCTCCCGGCGGGAATCGTGCAGGACGGCGAACAATCGAACAATCCTCACGTCGGCCCCGGTTTTGTCGGCCAGACGCAGTCCGCATTCAAGGACCCGCGCCCAGTGGCCCAGGCCGTGAATGCCCCGGGGGGCAAGAACATATCCGCCGAGGACGGCGCGGATGATTCCCTGGAGTTGAATTTCTTGGATCACGATGCTCGGCCCTCTCCTTGGGCCAGGAATATGATAGCCCAATTCCGGCAATTCCCGAAATGCCCGGGAGACCATCGCCTCGTGCAGCGAGCTGGACTACAATAGGATACCCAAGGTAATCCTCATGCCCAATCATCTGGCGGATGAAACTTCCCCATATCTCCTCCAACATGCCCACCATCCCGTCGACTGGCATCCCTGGGGGCGGGAGGCCCTGGATCGGGCGCGCCGCGAAGACAAGCCCATTTTCCTCAGCATCGGCTACGCGGCCTGCCATTGGTGCCACGTCATGGCCCAGGAGTCCTTCGAAAACCCGGAGACCGCCGCATTCCTCAATGAGCGCTTCGTCTGCATCAAGGTCGACCGCGAGGAACGTCCCGACCTGGACGCCCTTTACATGACGGCCGTGACCGCGCTGACGGGCCGGGGCGGCTGGCCGATGTCCGTCTTTCTGACGCCCGACCAGCGTCCCTTCTTCGGCGGCACCTATTACCCGCCGCGGCGGCTTTCCGGCATGCCCGCGTTCATGGACGTGCTGACGGCGCTTTCCGATGCCTGGACGAACCACAGGGAAGAAGTCCTGCGCTCCGGGGAAAAAATCGCCGCCCATCTCATCGAGGAGAGCGGCGGGAGGGAAGCCGAAAGGACATTCGACCGCCCCATGCTGACCGCCACGGCCCGCGCCCTGGCCGAGGCGAGTGATCGGACGAACGGCGGATGGGGCGAGGCTCCCAAGTTTCCCCAGCCGATGGCCATCGAATTCCTCCTCCGCCGGCGGATCGCCGGCGACGTCTGGGCGTTGGAACCGGCTGAGCGCGCCCTCCGGTCCATGGCCCGGGGAGGTTTGTACGATGTGGTCGGCGGGGGCTTCGCCCGCTATTCGACCGACCCTTTCTGGCGCGTCCCCCATTTCGAGAAAATGCTTTGCGACAACGCCCAGCTCGCCCGCGCTTATCTGCACGGCTGGCAGGTGACGGGCGCGCCCGAATTCCGGAGTGTGGCCGAAGACACCCTGGCCTTCGCGGCCCGGGAGATGCATTCGGCCGAGGGGGGATTTTATTCCAGCCTGGACGCCGATTCGGAGGGCGAAGAAGGAAAATTCTATGTTTGGACCCTGGCGGAAATCAGGGCCGCGCTGGGGGAGGAGAAGCGTTTTTTCGAGACGGCCTATGGCCTGACGGCGGGGGGAAGCCGGGAAAAGATCGTCCTCCAGCGCGTTGTGGATGAGGCCGAATTGGCCCGGCGTTTCGGGCTTTCGCCCGGGCAGGCGGCCGGGAAACTCGCCGCGTGCCACCGCCGGCTTCTGACGGTCCGCACCAAGCGCATCCGCCCCGGCACGGACGACAAAGTTCTGACCTCCTGGAACGGCCTCATGCTGGCGGCTTTCGCGGAGGCGGCGCGCGTATTCGATGAACCCCGGTATCTCGAGATCGCCGTCCGCAACGCCGACTTCCTGCTCACGGCGCTTCATCCGCAAGGGGCGCTGCGCCGCGCCTGGCGGGCCGGCCGGGCCGGCCGCGAAGTCTTCCTTGAGGATTACGCGGCCCTCATCCTGGGATTGCTCGAACTCTATCAAAGCGATTTCAACAACCGCTGGTTCGCCGCGGCGGCGCGGTTGACGGAGGAGATGGCGGCGCGATTCACCGATCCGGCGGGGGGATTCTTCGACACTCCCGACGACGCGGAAAAGCTGCTCCTCCGCCCCAAGGACAGCCAGGACAATGCCACCCCCTCCGGCAACGCTCTGGCCGCGGACGCCCTGCTCAGGATGGCGGCCTTCACGGGAAAAACCGAATGGCGNNCCAGATCGCCGTCGTAGGGGACCTGGATGACCCGGACACCAAGGCCCTGCTTGGGGAGATCCGCCGGGCCTACCGGCCCGATCTGATCGTCGCCGCCGCGCCGGATCCGCCGCCCAAAGGGGCCCCGGCGCTTTTGGCCGGACGGCCGATGACGGGGGGCCGCCCGACAGCCTACGTCTGCCGCGGGGTCGTTTGCCGAAATCCCGTGACGCGCGTGGAAGATCTCCGTCTTCTGCTTTCTTGATCCGCCCAAGCGATTTCTATACAATCGAAATACCGAAACCAGACCGCGCGCCGAAGAGGACCAAGCCATGGAACAAGACGAGCTGAAGGAATCGCTGGCCAAGCTGCAGGGCGAGCTGAAGTACGCCATGCAGGTCGACGATGCTTCACGCGACAACCTGAGAAAGTTGGATGAAGATATCCATCGCATACTGGAGAATTCCGGAGAAGTCCCGGTCGAACATCATCGAAACCTAAGGGAAAGCCTGGAGGATTCTTTTGAATATCTCGAGGCCTCCCATCCGACCGTGACGGGGCTCGTGAGCCGCCTGATCAAGGCGCTGAGCGACATGGGGATTTAAGCTCCGACATCTCAAAATCAAGCCGAAAAGCGGACCGCCGCGCCTTCCGGCTCCGGATTGACAAAGCCGGTTGGGGTGTTAGACTGGAGGACCGTGAGGTCTTCCATGAAAAAATCATATCGCCCCTTCCTTCTCATCGCCGGTGTCTTTCTGTCCGCGGCCGTTTTCGGCCAGGGACCGTCTCCCGCCCGGCCCAGCCCGGCGATCAAAACTCCGCTCCCTCAAGACATCCTGACCATTCTGGCCAACGAAGTCTCCGGACAGTTCGCGTTCAACAACCTGGTCCGCCTGGCCGGCGCGCCCTGGATCCGCGAGCCCAAGGAATTCAGCGGCCCGATGGAAGAGACGCAGCGGATGTTCGACCTGGTCAAAGGGTACGGCATCGATACGGTCAAAATCGAACGCTACCCCGGCACGGGGACGACCGATTATCCCCTGGAGGGGGAGTTCTGGACGCTTGAACCCGAAAAGCGTCTGGTGGCCCGCTTGGGCGCGGACGCGGCGCTCGTCGGCCGCGGTTCCAAGACCTGCGACGTCACCGGGGAGCTTTTCTACGCCCCGACCCTGCCCGCCGAGGAAGCCAAGAAGCTGAGGGACGGTGGACCCAACGATAAGTACAAAGGCAAGCTGGCCTTGGTCTGGGGAGCGAGCGCCGATACGCTTACGGCGCTGGACGCCGCGGGCATCGCAGGGGTGATCATATTCTCCGCCCAGGACCGCTACCTCGATCCCGACCAGGTTCTCTATTCCGGCGGAGTGCCGCCCACCGCCAAGAATATCTCCGTAGCCCTGGCCGTCTCCTGGCGCCAATGGACGGAATTGTTCGAGTTGGTACAGGCCGGCCGCAAGGTCGTCGTCCGGGCCAAGGCCCGGGTGGAGAAGTATCCCGAGAAGTTCGAAGGGATCTACGCCTGGATCCCCGGGACCGAGCCGGATAAGAAAGGCGTCATCTTCACCGGGCACCTCTTCGAGGGCTGGCTCAAACGGGGCGCCAACGACGACATGACCGGCTGTGTCGTGGAACTGGAGATCCTGCGGGCCCTGTCCAAGCTGATTGCCGCCAAGGAATTGCCGGCGCCGCGCCGCTCCCTCCACTTCCTGTGGACCAACGAGATTTCGGGGACCTACGAGTTCATCAAACAGCATCCCGGCATCGCCGATAAATGGGCCGTCAACATCAACATGGACATGGTCGGCGAAGCCCTGCGCAAGAACAATTCGCTCTTCACCATGAGCGAATGTCCCAGCCATCTGCCTTCTTTCTACGACGGACTGGCCCAGACCGTGCTCAACTACGTCTGGCGGACCAACGACATCGTCTACCTCAACGACGGGCCCCGCACGCTCTTTCGGGGGCAGTTCTTCCCCATTCCCCTCTGGGAGAAGAACGGGGCCAAAGACGCCTTTCGCTACTTCATCCACCGGGCCACCGGCGGCAGCGACCACCTCTGCTTCAACAATCCCGCCGTGGGCGTGCCCGGAATCGAGTATTTCACCTGGCCCGACCAGTGGTACCACACCGACACCGATACGCCCGACAAGGCCGATCCCACGGAGATGCGGCGCGTCGCCTTCATCGGCGCGGCTACGGCTTGGGCGGCCGCCCTTTGCGATGACGGCATCGTACCGGCTTTGGCCGACGCCGTCGTCCAGTTCGGTTATAAAAGGATTGCCGAGCGGGAGCTGGCCGCGGCCATGGTCCGCATCGACGCGGCGGACGTCAAGACGATCGGCCCGGTCGTGGCCCAAGCGGTCAATCTCCTGCGCTTCGCGGCCCGGCGGGAGATCGCCGCTTTGCGGTCGATCGATGAGATTTCGACCGGGTCGGCCGCGGCTAAAGCGGCGGTCGTCCGCCGGGCCGGGCAGATGGAAGCCTACGGCAAGTCCATTACGGAGCAGGCACTGGCCTATGGCCGCAGCCGGGCCAAGGATCTTGGCGTCGACATTGGCGCCGCCCTCAAGCCCGATCCGCTGCGCCGCAAGTACGAAAAGATCGTTCCGGCCATCGCGGACGCGGTCAAAGGCCGGGAATTCAATGTCGGCCGCTTCGAAGGCTACACCAAGTATACGAAGGACCACCCCGAAGCCTTGAAAGCCGTGGCCATCAGCCCGGCCCATACCGGGGCCGTCCTCAACTTCGTCAACGGCAGGAACTCGATCGCCGATATCCGGGATTTCGCTTCGGCCGAGCTGGACGTGGATCTGTCCCTGGCCGGAGTCGCCGCTTATTGCGAGCTTTTGACGGCCGCCGGCTACCT
>PMCY01000060.1:5431-5572 GCA_003154255.1 Candidatus Aminicenantota bacterium
GGCTGCAGTGGACATTCCTGTCCCCTAGCCAGATGGACGAAATCGTCGGCGAAACCTCGGGGGAGACGGCCTTCAACCACGTCTCTACGCTGGGCGCGTTTCCCCGGTTGCGCAAGGCCTCCGAGTATACCGGCAACCTGT
>PMCY01000238.1 GCA_003154255.1 Candidatus Aminicenantota bacterium
GGCCGGCGGCGCGGCTTTCCGCCACGCCAACCGAGGCGAAAGCTTCCTCCAGAACGGCCGTCCCCGTGCGGCGGTCGATGGCCCGGTACGTCCCGCGGCCGAGATCGAATTCGAGGCGCACTGCGCCGTTTTCGATGATGGCGGCGCCGCCCTGTTCGAAGACCCGGACCGCGTCGGGGGCGGCGAAACGGCCCGCGGCGGCGCCGGGATGGAGGAAGGCGGCGGCCAAAAGAAGGAATAAAACCGGATTTTTGGCAGATTGGATCACAGCGGATTCTCCTCGGAGACCTGGAGCCTCAATTCTTATCGTCGTCGGGGATCGCGGGTTCATCCGATCCGCCGGACTCCTCGTCCTCGGTGGACGTCACCGCGATATCTAGAAGAGTCCGGGCTTCCCCGGCGGGCAGCTCCTGGACGTTCTTGAGCTTTCGTTCGATGGCCCGTGACCGCGTCTTGGCCGTATCGATGATGTTGCCGGCCTCGTCGATCTTCTTCTTCACCTTGTCGATGACTTCGCCGAATTTATGGAACTCGGTCTTGACCGCGCCCAGGATGCTCCAGACCTCGCTGGAGCGCTTGGCGATGGCCAGGGTGCGGAAGCCCATCTGCAGGCTGTTGAGCAGGGCGGCCAGGGTGGTCGGCCCGGCCACGTTGACCCGAAAATCCCGCTGCACGGCGGCCACCAGGCCNNTCGGTGGAAAGATAGAGGATGGCGAAATCGGTGGTATTCGGCGGATCGACGTATTTGTCGCGAATGTCCTTGGCTTCGGATTTGATCCGGTTTTCCAGCTGCCGCCCGGCGTCCTCAAGGACCGCCGCGTCGCCCCTCTCCCGGGCGTCCATCAGCCGCTCATAGTCCTCCTTGGGGAACTTGGCGTCGATGGGCAGCCAGACGACCTGGTCGTCGTGATCGCCGCGCCCGGGGAGCTTGATGGCGAACTCGACGCGCTCCTTGCTGCCCGGCTTGGTGACCACGTTTGTTCCATACTGGTCGGGAATGAGGACGTCCTCCAGGAGATTGCCCAGCTGCATCTCCCCCCAATTGCCGCGGACCTTGATGTTGGTCAGGACTTTCTTCAGGTCGCCCACACCGCTGGCCAGGCTCTGCATGTCGCCCAGACCCTTGTGGACCTGCTCCAGGCGCTCGCTGACCAGCTTGAACGACTCGCCCAGGCGGCGCTCGAGTGTTCCCTGGAGTTTCTCGTCCACGGTCCGGCGCATCTCTTCCAGCTTGGCCGCGTTGTCGGCCTGGAGCTGGGTCAGCTTGGTCTCGACGGCGATGCGCAGGGCGTCCATCTTTCTCTCGTTGCTCTCGGTCAGGCCGATCAGTTGGCCTTTAAATCCATCCTGCTGCTGGGTCTGCTGAGACATCATCGCGCTGATCTGGCGGAGGAGGGAGTCGTTGACGCCCTTGAGAGAGGAAGCTGTTTCTTCGCGCAAACCCTTGGACTGGGCGGCGGACTCCTCGCGGTTGCGGGACATTTCGTCGCGCAGCTCGCGGCTGGCCCGCTCCTGTCCTTTCTCCAATGAGGCCATTTGGGGCCGGAGGTCCACGGCTTCGCCCGAAGTCCGGCGACGCAGGAGAACGACCAAAAGAACGAGGGCCACCAGCGAGAGAAGAATGGAACCGAGCGCCGCGATGGTCAGGATCGTCACGACATCACTCTCCCGGCGCGGCGAAACACGCCGCGCGAAACTCCGCTTATCAGATATCAGAAGGAATCGGTGAAGTCAATTTGGCCGCGGCCCGGCCGGCTACGTATTTTTCCGTTCGAGATCCAGAAGATATTGTTTGCGCCATAACCCTCCCCCATACCCGATCAGCTTGCCGTTTTTGCCGATGACCCGGTGACAGGGAATGAGGATGGCGATGCGGTTGTCGCCGTTGGCCCTGGCCACGGCCCGAATGGCTTTAGTATCGCCGAGGATCCCGGCTTGTTCCTGGTAGGATCGCGTGGCCCCGTAGGGAATTCCGCGCAGGACGGTCCAAACCTTTTCTTGGAAGGCCGTCCCGGCAGCGGCCAGCGGCACATTGAATTCGCGCCGACGGCCCTGGAAATATTCCTCCAGCTGGGCGGATAGAATCTTGAAATGGGGGCTGTCAACGGGCACGAATTCCGTCCCATAAAGCCGCCGCAGACGGGTCAATTGCGTTTCCAGCATGCGCCGGTCGGCGAATTCCANNCGGCCGTCTTCTTGAAGGAATCGGTAAAGCCGCTCAAGGATTCGTAACCCGCGTCGAAGGCCGCCTGGACGACCTTGTCTCCGTAGCGGATACGGCCGAAAGCCTTGCCGATGCGGAGGGACCGNNGTGGTTCTTCAAAAACCAGCGGCGGATCCGGCTGGGTTCGAGTCCTCGGGCGCGGAGGTCGCGGTCCCGCAGGCGGAGGGCAGGATCGGCGTCGATTTCATTCATCAGGGGCCTCAGCCAATCGGGAAACTCCCCTTTCCGCCCTAGCGGGCGGCACATCTTGCAGGGCCGGTATCCGCGCAGCAGGGCGTCATGCGGCGAGGCGAAGAACTCGACATTCTCGCGCTTTGGGGTCCGGGCCGTACAGCCGGGACGGCAGAAGATGCCCGTCGTCTTGACACCGGCGATGAAGATCCCCTCGTAACCGGCGTCCTTCTCGGCCAGGGCCCGGTACATCAGCTCGGGCGGAGGCAGCCGGGCTGGCCCGTTTCCATCGAGGCCGGGCGTAGTCTTTTCGTTCATGGTGTTCATGCCCCGAATATACGCGGAGGCGGAAAAGGCGGCAACCGAAAAATGGACGACCTTTTCGGGATCAATCCAAAGGCTCGATCTTGGCCGCGGCCAGGCCCATGATG
>PMCY01000035.1 GCA_003154255.1 Candidatus Aminicenantota bacterium
AGCTCCATGATCGTCCCGCCCCAGATCCCGATCGTCCGGCCGAGAAGTCCGAAGATCGGGTGGCCGGCCTCATGGATGGGCAGATTGACGTGGTCCAGGACGAGGAATCCGCTTTTTTCGGTCGCGGCGTGAAGAAAAAAGAGCGCCGCCGCCCCGACGCCGACGATCAGGGCCGTCTTTGACACGGGCTTCCAGTCGATGGTCATGGTCTTTGCTCCGTTCCCCTGCTCCATCCTGAATCGGCCTCATCATAGAATGGCGCCCCGAACGGGTCAAGATCGAAGACCCGCCTTGACGGTCCCCCGAGGCTGGGCTATGATGTCGTTCTTTTCGCCAATAGCTTCCGGAGGTCCCCGCCATGAGTGAAATGATGAAGACGATCCTGGGCCGGCGCAGCGTGCGGCAATTCCGGCCGGAGCAGATTTCCGACCAGGAGCTGGAGACGATACTCCAGGCGGGCCGNNCTGTCCCGGATCAACGAAGCCACTCGGACGATGATGTTGAATTCCGGCATCCCCTCGATGAAAGAGCGGGCCCAAAAACCCGGCTTCAGCGTCTACCATCAGGCGCCCACGCTCATCATCATATCCGGCGATCCCCGCTCGATCACCTACCAATTCGATTGCACCCTGGCCCTGGGGACGATGTTCCTGGCGGCCGAATCCCTGGAAATCGGTTCCTGCTGGATTTACGGAGCGGCCGCGGCCCTGGCGGCCGAGGAAAACCGGGCCTTGGCCCGCGAATTAGCTGTTCCGGACGGCTTTGTCGTCCAATCCTGCGGAGCATTCGGCTTTCCGGTCGGGAGATCGCAGCCCGCCGCCCCGCGCAAAGACGACACCATCACATTCATCCGTTAAGCTTCGGATTGCCGGAAACGAGCAAGACGGTTTTGTCTTTGGGAATCCAGCGTCAGATCGTCGAACGCCGCTGGCGGGCTTTGGAAGCCGCCCCAGCAGGGGTTTTCATTCCGCCGCTCCAAGGGAACCGCCCTATGAGATTGTTCGGGGTCGTAGCCGCTGATCGTTCCGCGATTTGAACACTCATTCCGCCGACGACGTCAAGATGGCGTTGAAGAGCAGCTTGAACGGCCCGGGCCGGCTCAAAGATTGTCCTCGCCGATGAGAAAGAGATCATATCGGCCGTTGACCAGATTGGCATGGAAGGACCGGAATTCGGTCAGGTCGGAGGCCGGAATCCGGAGCCGGATGACGACATGCTCGAGAAATTCGCGCTCCAGGATTTCGCCACGTTTTTTTTCGACGAATTTCTCCACGGGGGCCAGGAGGCCGTGGGGGATGATCACTTTCAGCTCAGCCATAAGGCGGATTTCCTGCAGCCGCGACTCGTCCAAGACGAGCTTGGCAGCTTCGCCATAAGCATGAGCCAAGCCGCCCGCACCCAGCTTGATCCCTCCGTAGTATCGAGTGACCACGATCAGGGCGTTGGTCACATCCCGGCGTTCCAGCACTTGCAGAATGGGCGGCCCGGCCGTTCCCTGGGGCTCGCCGTCGTCATTGTAGCGGGCCTGCTCACCCTTCACCCCGGTCCGGTAGGCCCAGCAGTGATGACTGGCGTCGCGATGGGCCTGACGCAGGTTTTGGACGGCCTCCAGGGCTGCGGCCGGCGAAGTCCGGAGGAAGCTCCGCCCGATGAATTTCGAACGCTTGATCTCGAGAGTGATCTCGGCTTCGCGGGACAGGCCGTTCATGATAGATGAGCATACCGTTCCGCCCGAACGGCTGTCAAACAGAGAGCGTTGATTTTTCGCCGCGTTGGAAGGAAAATAGCCGGAAGGAGAAATGCCATGACCAAATCGTTTCGGACGATTTTAATATCTCTTCTGGCCCTCATCATCACCGCCGCGCCCGCGCTTCTGCTCGGGCAGGCCAAGACCATCGCCGGGCACTGGGAAGGGGCTATCGAACTGCCCGGCCAGAAATTGGCCGTACAGCTCGATTTCACGGCCAAACCCGACAGTTCCTGGACGGGAACCATTTCCATCCCCGCCCAGAACCTCAAGGATTACGCACTTGCCAAAATCGATATCAAAGGCCGAGAGGCATCCTTCGAAATGCCCAATATTCCCGGAGCACCGACGTTCAAAGGCGCCTTGAGTGAAGATGGATCCTCGCTGGAAGGGAAGTTCACCCAGGCCGGGCAGTCGTTCGCCTTCGCCCTCAAACGCGCGGAAAGCCTCGCGGCCAAGGCCAAAGCCGCCCTGGCCAATTTCGACGCCGTCGTGGAAGGCGGTCTGAAGGCCCTCAATGTTCCCGGTGCATCCGTGGCCGTGATTATCGGAGACGAGGTCATCCTGGCCAAGGGCTACGGGATGCGGGACATGGAAAAGAAACTGCCCATGACCGCGGACACTCTGCTGGCCATCGGCTCGGCATCCAAGGCCTTTACCGTCTTCTCCCTGGGGACGCTGGTCGACGAAGGCAAGATGGATTGGGACAAGCCTGTGCGCACGTATATTCCCTGGTTCAAGCTTTACGATCCCTCAGCCACCGAACGTATAACACCTCGCGATCTGGTCACCCACCGCTCCGGATTGCCCCGCCACGACCTCGTCTGGTACAACAATTTGACCTCGACGCGTGAAAACCTCGTCCGCCGCTTGGCCTTCCTCAAGCCGACCGCCGATCTGCGGGAAAAATGGCAGTACAACAACCTGATGTTCCTGACGGCCGGATTCCTCCTGGAGCAATTGACCGGCCAGAAATGGGAGGACGCCGTCCGGGCCCGCGTCTTCACTCCGCTGAGCATGGCCCGCTCCAATTTCTCCGTGGACGAATCCCAGAAGGACGCCGATTTCGCGCTGCCCTACCAGGAAGAAAAGGGCATCGTCAAACGCATCCCCTTCCGCAACATATCCACCATGGGCCCGGCCGGATCCGTCAATTCCAGCGCCCAAGAAATGAGCCGCTGGGTCCGGATCCATTTGAACAACGGAAAAATCGAGGGTAAAAATCTCATCGACGCGGCCACCATCACCGATATGCACGCCCCCCATATGCCGACCGGCGCGCCGCAGTCCATCCCGGAGATCAGCCCCGAGATCTACGGCATGGGCTGGTTCACCGACACCTATCGCGGGCACGCCCGCGTCCACCACGGCGGAAATATCGACGGCTTCTCGGCGCTGGTCTCCTTCCTGCCCCAGGATAATGTCGGCTTCGTCGTCCTGACCAATATGAACGGAACGCCGCTCGGCGAACTTTTGGTCCGCCACGCCGTAGACAAAATCTTCGGCTTGCCCGACCACAATTGGATTCTTGAAGCGGCCCAGAATAAAGCCAAAGGGGAAGAGCTGGGGAAGGTGGCGGAGCAGAAAAAGGCCTCCCGCCGAACGCCAGGAACCAAGCCCTCGCACAAACTCGAGGATTACGCCGGAGATTACAATCATCCCGGCTACGGCGATCTAAAAGTCTTCCTCCGCGACGGCCACTTGGCCTTCTCCATCAACGCCATCGTCAGCGATCTCGAGCATTGGCATTATGAGACGTTCAACGCTAAAAAGATCGAGGACGGCACGTTCGAAGACTCCAAGCTGACCTTCCGGACAAACGCCAACGGCTTCGTCGCCGCGGTCGAAGCGCCGGTTGAACCGACCCAGGAGGACACNNGCATTGGTCGCATCCATACCGGGCCAGCCGACCCTTGACTTGATGCCCTCGCTGGGCGGCGAATTCTTCCTCAAGCAGGCCCCGCAGGTCATCATCGCCTTCCACTTCGATCAAAAAGGCCAAGTGGTGAGCGCCGACTTGATCCAGCCGGGCGGCGTTTACGAAGCTAAAAGAATCCAAGAGAAATGAGCCCCGAGCGAAAGTACTTCGG
>PMCY01000352.1:0-17959 GCA_003154255.1 Candidatus Aminicenantota bacterium
TATATGCGATGGACAAGGATTACCGCGGCGTCCGTTGCCCCGTCTCCGATGAGCTGGGGGAGAAAGGCTTTTATCTTCCCTCCGGTTTGGCCCTGACCGCCGCCCAGATCAAGTCCGTCTGCGCCGCGATCAAAGCCATCCAGCCGTAAATCCACAGGAGTTCCGGCCGCGATGGAAAAATCCGAGTACCAGAAACACTACGAGTTGGAGCGCGGTTTCTGGTGGTTCAGGAGCCGCCGCGCGGCGGCCTTCGGAATCCTGAAGCGGGCCCTGAAGCCGGTCGGACTCCCCGCTCACATTCTTGACGGCGGCTGCGGGACGGGGATCAACCTGACTTACCTGGACGCCTTGGGCGAATCTTTCGGCTGCGACCTGGCGGCGGAAGCCCTGTCTTTTTGCCGTCAGCGGGGTCTGACCCGCCTGGCCCGGGCCGATGTCCGCCGTCTGCCCTTTCTCTCGGGACAATTCGACCTGGTCACTCTCTTCGACGTCCTCTACCACAAGGAGATCCCCGANNTCCTGATGACGGACAGCGCCCTGGAAATGCTTCGCGGACCCCACGACCGGGCCATGCAGGGGCTGCGCCGGTACGATAAAAAAGATTTACGGGCCAAGCTCGAGGAAGCCGGCTTCGAGGTCGTCCGCCTGAGCTATTTCTTCATGTCCACGTTTCCGGCGGTCTACCTGAAGCGCCGCTGGGAGCGCCGCAAGGCGGCTCGCCATCCGGGCGGCGCGCCGCAATCCGACCTGCCGTCCGCACCCGGCCGGCTGAACGGCGTCCTGACGGGCTTGCTCTCGATCGAAGCGGCCCTGGCCGCCCGCCGGAATCTCCCGATCGGCAGCACCATCATCGCCCTGGCCCGCAAAAAATAACCCGGGCGCTTTTATTTAACCTCGGCAAACTTCCCCTTGGCTTTCAGCTCGGTCATATAGGCTTCGTAGGCGGCGCCCTGTTTCTGCCGCTTCAGGGTGTCTTCGATCTGGGTTTTAACCTGGTCCAGGGGCAGTGTTTCTCTCTTGCGGTTTTCGATTTTGAGGATGTGGAATCCATACGCGGTCTCCACGATGCCGCTGATCTGGCCGATGGGTGTCGTGAACGCGGCGTCCTCGAAGGGCTTGACCATNNTCCAGAACGCCTTCCAGCTTCTTGCGGATCTGGGGCTTCTCGGACTCGGGTTTGCCCTGAGTCAAGAGGAGGATGTGGCGAACGGTAGCCGTCTTGTCCCCGGCGTAGGCTTTTTCTATCTCGGCCGGATCGACCTTGATGGCGCCGAACACTGTTTTGCCCAGGAAACTACGGATGAGCATGTCCTCGCCGATCGTCTTCTTGACGAATTCCAGGCTCACACCGTTGGTCTTCAGGGCTTCCAGATATTGGGCCTCGCCGCCGGCCTGGTCATACTGGGNNTCCCCTTGAGGACATCTAAGACGTCGCCGGCCGTGACGGTAAAATGCTTGGCCGTGGCCAGGACGGCGTTTTTGTCCGGATCGAGGACGGGCAGGATGGCGGCCAGATCCTTGCCCAATTTATAGGCGGGGGTATTCTGGGCCAGCTTCGATCCTTCGATCTTCTTCGATGAACAGGCCGCCGCGGCAACGAGGAGAATAAGGCCTAATATTATAAATTTCTTCAAGATGGTCTCCTTGCGTCAAGATGGAATGGAGTAGTAAATCACATCCCGGGGCGAAGATCAAAAGATATTTCTGGTATAATGATGCGGCCATGATCACCCTAAAGATCCGTCTCCAAGCGCTCGTCTATGAATATCTCAAGGACGCCTATCCCGTCACTCCTGGGGATATCGAGTTCACCGTTCCGCCCCAGGCCAAGCTGGGAGACCTGGCTCTGACCCTGCCCTTCCAGACGGCCAAAAGACAGCGGACCAACCCCCGGGCCATGGCCCAGGACATGATGGCCCGGCTGGGATCCCTGCCTGGAGTCGTCCGCATGGAAGTGGCCGGAGCGGGCTTCATCAATCTCTTCCTGGACCAGGACGCCTTCTTCGCCGAACGTCGCCGGGCTCTCGGGACGACCGCCCTAAGAGCGGCCGAACGCAAGGTCATCGTCGAACACACCAACATCAACCCCAACAAGGCCGCCCATATCGGCCACCTGCGCAACGCCTGCCTGGGCGATACGCTGGTCCGGGCCCTGCGTTTCAAGGGCGAGACGGTCGAGGCCCAGAACTACATCGACGATACCGGCGTCCAGGTCGTGGATGTCGTCTTCGGCATTCTCGAGCGGGAGAAGAAATCGCCGGCCGATCTCGATCGGATCGAGCGCTTTGACTTCTATTGCTGGGACCTCTACGCCCGGACGGCCGCCTATTTAGAAACCGATCCGGCCGCTCAGGCCCGCAAAGCCGAGATGCTCAAGGCCATTGAGCACGGAACGGGGCCCGAGGGGGCCATGGCCCATTATGTGTCCCGGCGCATCCTGCGCGCCCACCTGGCCACCATGAAGCGGATCGGGGCCTCCTACGACGTCCTCCCCTGCGAAAGCAGCATCATCGGACTGAAGTTCTGGGACAAGGCCTTCGCCCTGCTCCAGGAGAAGCAGGGCATTTATTTCGTGGAGGACGGGCCCAACGCCGGCTGCTGGGTCATGAAGCTCGAGGACGAGGAGGACAAGGAAAAAATCATCGTCCGCTCCAACGGCACGGTCACCTACGTGGGCAAGGACATCGCCTACCAAATGTGGAAATTCGGCCTGCTGGAGCGGGATTTTTATTACGAGCCGTTCAGCGAGGAAGAGGGCCGCCCGGTCTGGATCAGCACGGCGACGCCCAACGACCGGGGCCTGCACTTCGGCGGCGGCACGCGCGTCTACAATGTCATCGACACCCGCCAATCCTATCTTCAGAAAGTCGTTGTCCAGGGCCTGCGGGCCCTCCAATTCAGGGGCCAGGCCGACAAATCCACCCACTTCTCCTATGAGATGGTGGCCCTCTCCCCCCGCAGCATGAGAGAACTGGGCGTGCCGATCCCGGCCGAGGACGCCGACAAGGCCTTCCACGAAGTCTCGGGCCGCAAGGGCCTGGGGGTCAAGGCGGACGATCTTCTGGATCGGCTGGAGGAGAAGGCCTTCACCGAAGTGGACAAGCGCAACGCCGACCTGTCGCCCGAAACCAAGCGGCGGACGGCCCGGGAGATCGCCCGCGGCTCGCTGCGCTACTTCATGCTCAAATTCGCCCGCAACTCGCTTCTGATATTCGACTTCGACGAGGCCCTGAGCTTCGAAGGGGAAACGGGGCCTTATCTCCAATATACCTGCGTCCGGCTGAACAGCATCTTCCGCAAGCTGGAGGAGCGCGAAGGAACAACGGCCGAATCCGTCGATCGGATGGTCCGGGGCGACGCCCCCTCTTTGGGACTTCTGCCGGAAGCGGAGAGGAATGACGCCTGGGAACTGCTGACCTTCTCCTCCCAATTCGACGACGAGGCGCTCCGCTCGCTCGAATCGCTGGAATTCAGCCATATGGCCAAGTTCGCCTTTGCCCTGGCCCAGAAATGCAACGGCTACTACCATAAATACCCGATTTTAAGCGAAGCCGATCCCGATTTGAAGGCCATCCGTATCCTGGTGATCGCCGTCGTCCGGGATGTCCTCGTCCGGGCCCTCGACCTGATGGGCATCCCCGTGCCCGAGCGAATGTAATGTTGGGGGACACAAACCGGTGTCCCTGAGGGACGTCGGTTTGTGTCCCCCAAGGGCTTGTCTTGCCGGGGCGATTTACTATAATAACCTTTTTCCTAAAATTAATCGGTCCGGCTTTGAAACGCCGGGCCGAAAAAGCGTGTTTTTATTCTTTCCGACACCCTCGAAAGGAGGTTCATGAATGATCGCCGTCGAACATCTCATCAAGAACTACGGTGATCTCGTGGCCGTCCGTGACCTGAGCTTCAAGGTCGGACAGGGCCAGATCTGGGGATTGCTCGGGCCGAACGCCGCCGGCAAAACGACAACCATGCGCATCCTGACCGGGTATCTTCCGGCCACGGATGGGCAGGCCTCCGTCGGCGGCTTCGACGTCTTCGAACAACCCAACGAGGTCAAAAAGATCCTGGGGTATCTCCCCGAAGTCCTGCCGCTCTACCCGGACCAGACGGTCACCGAATACCTGAACTTCGTGGCCGCCCTGAAAAAGGTTCCCGCGTCCAAGATCAAGGGCGCCGTGGCCCGGGTCGTCAAGATTACCGGACTCGAATCGGTCAAAGGCCGCCTCATCCGCAACATCTCCCGGGGCTTCAAACAGCGGGTTGGCATCGCCCAGGCCCTGGTCCACGATCCCAAGGTCCTCATCCTGGACGAACCGACCATCGGCCTCGATCCGGCCCAGATCATCGAGATCCGCGGCCTGATCAAGTCCCTCAAGGGCGAACATACGATCATCCTGTCGACGCATATCCTGGCCGAGGTCACCCAGACCTGCGACGGCGTCGTCATCATCAACGAAGGCCGGCTCAAGTTTTCGGGCACGCTCGAAGAGGTGACGGCTTCGGTNNCCCGGCTTGGACCTGCGCGACGCCGCGGCCAAGCGCACCGTGGACCTGGATTGCGGTCTGCTGGAAATGCGGCCCATGGCCATGACCATCGAGGATATTTACCTTAAGATCGTCTCGGGAGGGGTGGAGCAATGAAAAACATCTGGATCATCGCCAAAAAGGAGCTCCGGACCTACTTCACGTCCCCCATCGCCTACGTCATCATGACCGTTTTCCTGGTTTTGGTCGGGTTCTTTTTCTACAGCCTGATCTGGTGGTTCAACAGCCAGGCCATGCAGGCCGCCCAGAACCCCGCCTATGCCCAGCAGATGAACATCAATCAGATGGTCTTCGGGCCGCTCTTCAACAACATGAGCATCATCCTTCTGCTCATGCTGCCGCTCCTGACCATGCGCCTCTTCGCCGAAGAGAAAAAAATCGGAACGGAAGAGCTCCTGATGACCTCCCCGATCTCGGTTTGGCAGATCCTGTTGGGAAAATTCACGGCCTCGCTCCTGGTCCTGGCCGCCATGCTCGGCCTGACCGGGCTGCTGTCGCTGTTCACCTTCCTTTACGGCAACCCCGAGGTCGCCCCCATCCTCAACGGCTACCTGGGCCTGTTCCTCATGGGCGGGGCCTTTTTGGCCATCGGCCTGTTCTTCTCCTCGCTCACCGAGAACCAGATCGTGGCCGCCATCCTGACCTTCGGCGCGCTGCTGCTCTTCTGGATCCTCAACTGGGCGGCCAATTCGGCGGCCGGGTTCTGGAAGGACGTCCTCAACTACGTCTCCTTCTTCCAGCACTTCGAGAACGCCACGCAGGGCATTCTGGACACGACCGACCTCATCTATTACTTCAGCTTCGCCTTCTTCGGGTTGTTTCTGACCCACTCGGTCATTCAGTCCCGCCGCTGGAGATAAGCCATGGACAAGATTAAAAAACATCTCAATTCGATCGGCCTGGGCCTGCTTTTCCTGGCCCTGGCGGCCCTTAAGATCTGGCCCCAGAGCAAGCTCCTCTGCCTCGTTTTCGGCGTCCTCGGGGCGGGGGCCCTGATCGGCTATTTCATCCTCAACGCCGGGGAGTTCCAGCGGGGCCACAAACGCCGGGCTTTCCTCTATTCCTCCAACCTCCTGCTCATGATCGCCCTGGTCCTGGCCATCCTGGTCCTCCTCAATTACATCGGGGCCCGCCACCACGCCCGCCTGGACTTCACCGCGAGCAAACTCCACAGCCTGTCCGATCAGTCGATCAAAGTGGCCAAGGCCCTCAAGAGCGACATCCTGGTCAAGGCCTTCTTCCGCGAGAGCAATTACGGCCGGGCCCGCATGGAGGACCTGCTCAAAATCTATGCCTTCCATTCGCCGCGCATCAAGACCGAGTTCATCGACCCGGACAAGAACCCCGGCCTGATCAAGCGCTACGAGATCGTCCAGGACGGGACGACCATTTTCGAGTCCGGCGACAAGGACAACCGCATCACGACCACGACCGAAGAGGACGTGACCAACGCCATCATCAAAGTGACCCGGGAGAAGAAGAAAGTCGTCTATTTCCTCGAGGGCCACGGCGAGAAGAGCACGGACGTCACAGACGAGCTGGGATTTTCCTATGCCAAGGACGACCTGTCCAAGATGGGCTATGAAGTCAAGAAGCAGACCCTGGCCCGGTCGGGCGATTTCCCCACGGACTGCGCCCTGCTCGTCGTCCCGGGCCCGGTCAAGGACCTGGCTCCGAACGAGCTGGAGACGATCGACGGCTATCTCCGCGGGGGCGGCCGGGTCTTCCTCCTGGTCGACCCGCAAACCGCACCCGGCCTGACCCCGTTCCTGGCCAAGCTCGGATTCAAGCTGGACAACGATATCATCGTCGACTCCATCGCCCGCCTCATGGGCGGCGATTATTTCATGCCCATCGTCGGCGATTACGAGCCGCACGAGATCACCAAGAACTTCCGCTACGCCTCGCTCTTTCCCCTGGTCCGCTCGGTCGAGCCGATCGAACCCAAGCCCGAGGGGGTCGTCTCCTCCCAGTCGCTGGCCAAGACCAGCGCCAATTCCTACGCCAAGAGGGAATTCACCCTCAAGGCCCGCATGACGCTCAAGGAAATCGGGTTCGACAAGAACAATGACAAGGCCGGCCCGCTGTCGGTGGCCGGTGTCGCCGTCATCAAAGGCAGGGCCGACGAGGCGGGCAAGACCGCCGACGGCCGGCTGGCCGTCGTCGGCGATTCCGATTTCGCCTCCAACCGTTATGCCGGCATGTACGGCAACGGCAACCTCTTCCTCAACGTGGCCAACTGGCTGACCGAGGAATCGGACCTCATCTCCATCCAGCCCAAGACCCAGAATCCCCGCACGATCCAGCTGACCGCGGCCCAGGGCCGGACGATCTTCTGGGTCTCGGTGGTCATCCTGCCGCTCTTGGTCCTGGCGGCGGGCATCGCCATTTTCATCCGCAGGAGGGCGTTGTGAAGCTCAAGAACACCCTGGTCCTTCTCCTCGTCTTCGTCGGCCTGCTTCTCTTCGTCCTGTTCATCGAAAAGAAGCCCCCGGAAGCCGGGGCCAAGCCGGAGGAAAAGCTGCTGGCTCTTAGCTCGGCCGACGTGCAGAAGATGTCCTTGAAGCGCGAAGCCGAGACGCTGACCTTCAAACGGGACGACAAAGGCGAATGGATGATCATCGAACCGTTGGAGGCCAAGGCCGACTCTTTCGAGGTCAACGGCCTGGTCGACGCCTTCGCCGATCTGAAGATCGAACGGGTCGTGGAAAAGACGGGCGGCGATCCCAAAAAATACGAAATCCCCAAGCGCGAGGTCTCGCTGTGGCTCAAGGGCCGGGACAAGCCCGTCCGGATTCTGCTCGGCCCGCCGAATAAGATCGACGCCACCGTCTACGCCCAGAAAGAGGGCGACCCGCGGATCGTTCTTCTGCCCGGTTCGCTGACCACTCCCCTGGAAAAGAAGCTCTTCGACTTCCGCCAGAAAGACGTCTTTAAGTTCGAAACCAAGGAAGTGACCGCCTTCTCGGTCTCGGCCAAGGGAACCCGCTGGGAAGCGGTCAAGAAAGACGACGCCTGGATGCTGACTGCGCCGATCAAAGCCCTGGCCAAGGAGAGCAAAATCACCGGTCTGCTCGATTCGCTGTCCGGACTCAAGGCCAGGGAATTCGCGGCCGAAGACAAAAAGGCCGAAGACCTCAGGAAAGCCGGACTGGACAAGCCCGAATATATGGTCACGCTGAAAATGCCGGGCGCGAACAAGGAGACGGTCTTCGTCTTCCACAAGGCCGACGACAAGACCTATGTCACGACCTCGCAATCAACCAAGATCATCGTCCCCGAAGGGGACGTGCTGCCGGACTTGGAGAAAAAACCGGCCGATCTGCGCGAGGGCAAAGTGGCCACCTTCAATTCCTGGCAGGCCGCCAGGCTCGATCTGAAGAAAGGCCCGCTGGCGTTGACGATCACCAAGGCCGGCAACGACAAATGGTATTTCGACGCCGCCCAGAAGGAGGAAGCCGACGCCTCCAAGGTCGATTCCTTCATCCGCAGGATCGAGGGCCTCGAAGCGACGGAATTCGTCGATGGGCCTAAGTCTCCGGCCGAATTCGGGCTGGACAAGCCCCTGGCCGAAGTGACCGTCGCCACCAAGGACACGATCACTTCTCCGCCCGTCGAGAAATCGTCCACCCTGTTCGTCGGCCGGATCGACAAGGATAAAAAGCAGGCGGTGGTCAAGAATTCCCGCTTCGACTATCTCTTCAAGGTCGACGCGGCCTTTCTGGACGAATTCCCCAAGGAGAAAAAGGACTGGATCGCGCCGCCGCCAGCCAAGGATGCGAAGAAGTAAATGGTGGAGGGGGCGAGGGGTAGAGGGGACAAAACACGCGCGTTTCCCCGGCGAGGAAACGCGCTCCCCTCCTCGCTCGCTCCCTGACTTGTCGGGCTTAATTTGGCCCGACAAGCCAGGACCATGCCCGCNNCTTTCTATTTAGATCCGATCCTACCTGGCATGTCAGACCAATTTGTAATTTTCATTCGTTTTACGAACTCTTCTCCGGTTTCTTCATTGAGACTGTACAAATAGAGTACTCCCTCGCCAATTGCGCAAGTGTTGGGTGGAAGTGTAGTTTTAAATAAAAAATCGCCCTCTTTGCTGAAAACATCGACTTCCTTCGGCCGCATATCAATGGGCCCACGCCCTCTGACGATTTCTATCGATTTGTTTCTCTGCACGTAGATACGGCCTAGAGGATCTGCCTGGATAGAAAAATAATATGGCTTTTGAGCAGGTACGGGCATATCTTTAAATGATTTTTTTTCTTCCTTGGTAAAGGAAGGCAATGGCCCTTCCATGGAAATTTTTCTTAAAATCTCCCCCTTGTTGTCACAAAACATCAATTCGTATTTTTGGGAATACCCATAGATGAATGTTCTTTCATCCAAGCGGGCGAGTTGTAAACCCAACTCGAAGCCGGTTTTGACTGACAGTATTCCCGTGGGTTTGTTCTGCATAAATATGTTTTGAATTACTTCTATATATTTGTCAATAATCGCGCCATTCGAATTGATGCGACAAAGGAATTGATGCGTAGAAAGATTGCTTTCGTTCATGTTTTTCGCGATGGCGATAAGCGTGTCATTTTCGAGCGGCACGAAATCATCAACGCCCGCCAGAAACATATTAACCTTCGGTGTTCCGTCGGTTTTGAAGACGATGATTCGATTGGGAACATCTTTAACAAATATGCATTCCGTTTTAGTGTCGATCTCAATCTTGGTTGGCAATTGAAATTCGCCCGGCCCTTGTCCCTGTCGGCCGATCGTGCGCAGAAAACTGCCAAATCGATCGAAAACCTGAACCCGTTGGTTTCCTGAATCGAGAATAAATATATTACCGGCGGCGTCTGCTTTAACATCTCTAACTTTATAAAACACGAACCTTTTGTCGTCTTCCCTTCCAATATTCAAATTTTCTTTCAATCGCAAGACGAAGGTCCGAAGTGTCGGATTTTGATTTTTTTTAATGGATATCCCATTCTGACTTTTAAAGTCTCCCGTTGATTGAGGAGGGGGTATTTTCACGTTTCCGGTGTTTTTTCCTAATAGCATAACCATAAGAATCGAGGTGAATAAAAAGGTTTTAAAAATCCGATTAATAATGTTCTCAATCATTGGCCCCTTCCTATCAAGATCACATCAAACATATAATACCGTTTAGAAGAAAAAAGTATATGGAAAGATGGTAGCGTCAAGATTAATTCGCAATCTCGGAGCTATCGTGATCCTTTTCAGTTAGCTGCTTGAGCCGTCAGCTGGTGGGGCGCGAAACGCCCTTTTTCCCGGTGCGGGACCTATGCCAGGATGGTGCGCATAAAGTGGAAGCTGCCGCTTTATGCACTTCCCGTTTTTAATCCGCCTGCTCAACTGATAGAATTAGAAAGCAATGAAAATCGCGGTCATGGGGACGGGCGGGGTCGGCGGGTATTATGGCGCGCTGCTGGCCCGGTCTGGGCAGGACGTCACGTTCATCGCCCGCGGGGAGCATCTGCGGGCGATCCAGGCCGGCGGATTGCGGATTAAAAGCGTTCACGGCGATTTCTCGATCGAAAAGGCCCGGGCCGTCGACGACCCCGCCGCCGTCGGGCCGGTCGATCTAGTCCTTTTTGCCGTCAAGACCTACGATCTCGCCGCCGCCGCCGCGGCCGTCCTGCCGATTCTCGGCCCGCAGACGACGATTCTGCCCCTCCTGAACGGTATCGACGCGGCCGAACAGATCGGCGAAATCGCCGGCGCGCATCGCGTGATCGGCGGCGCTACCTGGCTATCGGCGGCCGTCGAGGCTCCCGGAGTCATAGGCCAATACAGCCCCTTCCGCCGGGTTGTCGCGGGCGAGCTGGACGGGCTGGAAACGCCGCGGGTCCGCGCCCTCGTCGAGGCCTTCCGGGCGGCCGGAGCCGAAACCGAGCTTGCGACCGACATTCGCAAAATCCTCTGGACCAAGTNNCATCTTCATCGCCGCCACCAGCGCCTTGGGGGCGCTGACGCGCGTCCCGATCGGCGATTATCGGGACGTCCCCGAGACGAGGGCCGTCCTCCGGGCCGCGCTGGAAGAAGCGGCCGCGGTCGGCCGCGCCGCCGGCGCCGGGCTCGACAGGGACATCGTCGCGAAGACGACCGCGTTCATCGACGACGCCGCGCCCGGCCTCAAGCCGTCCCTGCAAAGGGACGTCGAGGCCGGACGGCGCAGCGAGCTCGAATCCATGATCGGCATCGTCGTCCGGATGGGCCAGGCCCGCGGCGTCCCGGTCCCCATCCTGGGCCTGGCGTATGCCCTGCTCAAGCCCGGCGAGCCGTGTTGTGAAACGGCCGCCCTGCGGAGGTCCTGACATGGAACCCATCGGAAAAAGAATCCTCCGCCGGGATTTTATCCGCGCCGCGGCTTTCGCGCCGCTCGCCGGTTTCGTCGGGATCTTCCATCCGGCGTCCGCGTCGAGCCCGCCGTCGACCCCATCCGATGCGGAAAAAACGATCCTCTTCCTGAGCGATACCCAAGCTCCGCTTTTCCTTGAAACGCTGATTCTTTCCCAAAACCGCAACGAGGAAGCCCGCCAAAAGATCCTGGAGCTCATCCTGAACGAACCCGATCCGGCGGCCGTCTTTCATCTCGGGGACACGGTCGCCCGGGCCTCCGAGGAGGGGGATTGGAAGCCCATCGACGATTTTATCGCCCGACTGAAGGCCCGGGGCATTCCCGTCTATGCGGCCATGGGCAACCACGAATACATGGTGACGTCCAAAGAGGGAGCGGCCGGGTTCAAGAAGCGTTTCCCGGAATTTCCCAAATCATGGTATTCCGTACGCATCCTTCCCGTGGCCTTCATCGTTCTCAATTCCAATTTCGGGGAACTCTCCAGGGAAGCCCAAGCCGAGCAGAAGAAGTTTTACACCGAACAGCTGGCGGCCTTGGAGAACGACCCGGAGGTGAAGGGCATCGTCGTCTGCGACCATCACCCCCCCTATACCAACAGCAAAATCATCAGCAGTTCCGTAGAAGTCGACCGGGAATTCGTTCCGCTTTTCCTTAAATCACGTAAGGCCAGGCTTTTCCTCAGCGGACACAGCCATGCCGCCGAGCACTTCATCCGGGAAGGCAAGCATTTCCTCGTGCTGGGCGGCGGCGGCGGCCTGCTCCACCCGCTTTACATCGGTTCGGAAGCGCGCTATGAGGATCTTTTCATCCTGCGGACTCAACGCCGCTGGTTCCATTATCTCCGCCTCCAAGTGAACGCGGACGGCTGGAAGGCGACATTCCGCATGCTGCGGCAGGACCTGGCCAGCTGGGTGGATATCGATTCGTTCGCCGGGAGCTGGGATCTACCCGCGGCCGCCGCGCCGATCAAAACGAAATTTTGATGCCGGCCGAGGCATAAAAACCCGAGAGGTCGAGCACGGCGTCGCGAATGACGCGGACCGTGGACCCGCCGAACATTCCGGGCAGATTGAGCGCTTTAGTGGTCCCGGCCAGCCAATCCGACTGCTGCTCCAAATAGAAGAGGCGGAATTCCCGGACCGCCGCGGGAATGCCGAAATCCGTTTCCTGGAATTTGCCCGAGAATCCCGACAACCGGGCTTTTCTCCAGCCCGCGTCCAGAGAGAGCGACAGCTTGGACCAGACCGCCACTTCCAGGTTAAAGCCCAGACTCCAGCCGAAATTGAAAGCCGTCGTTTCGACGGTCCATTCCAACTCCGTGTCCTCCGGCCAGCCGGGCGAGCCATAGGTCTGCGCTCCGTCGTCCTGAAACGAGGACCAGTAGCCGTCGACCGAGACGTGCGGGCGCAAAGTCACGGCCCGGGAGAGGGGCAGGGCATAAGAGAGGCCCAAACGGGCGGTGAAAGTCCGGATACGGTCGTTCCTTCGCCACGTCCCGTAAGCTGTCCCCAGCGTGAAATCGATGTCGTTGCCGATCCGCTGGGCGCCGATGAACCCGGCCGAAGCGATCAGGGCGAGGCGGTCGTCGAGCGGCACGGACAAGGACAGCTCGAACGCGTCCGACCAGTCCAGGGACTTCAATCCCGCTTCAGGAATGGCATAACCGATTTCCCTGCGGATACGGACGAAGTCGGCCAGAAAATCGTTGAAATCGGCAGGCGCGATTTTGGCCGCCCCGTAAGAGATGCGCAGGGAAAATTTTTCCGCCGCTCCCAGGGCCGGGGCCAGGCAGGCCAAAAGGAGCAGAAGCCGCAGGCATTTCTTCATCCAGGCCTCGATTGACGTTGCGTCATTTTAACTGCATTATAGGAGCCTGCGTCCCGGAAGACAACGGAATCCGGGAAATCCCATCGCGGAAAGAGGCGCATATGACAGCCCATCGTTTTCGCCTCGCGGCCGGAGCGTTGCTTCTGCCGCTCGCCTTGGTTGCGGCGGCCCCGGCCGCGGCGGCTTTCGCCATTTCTCCGGCCGGAGCGGAAGACGGCGGCTTTTCCCGGTTCGAATTGTCTGTCCGGGGTTCGCTCACTTCGGCCGGAGCCGGCGCGACATATGAGCACAGCTACGACCCTCATCCCGGATACGCCATTCCGGGTTCCTATGTCCGGCAGACGCTCCATATCGATCCGTTGGCCGGACGGGGCCTGCAGGCCGGGCTGACCTTCTTCAGCGGCCGGAGGTTTGGCATCCGCCTCAGTCTGGGCCGCGACGAAACACCGTTCGGCGGTCTCAATCCGCCATTTGAAATGTCTTATAAATTTACGTCCTGGATGCCGGGGCCCGGCGGGTTCCAGTCCGTCGACGGAATCCGCAACACCCGCACGGAATGGCCGGAGACATCGGGCGCCCTCAGGCGGACCACGGTCGGATTGGAAGCCGTCTTCCGCATCCCGCTCGGCCGGTTTTTCTCTTTGAACCTTTCCGGCGGGCCGCTTCTCGGGTTTTTCGGCGGCGAGATCCACTCGCTGGCCTATACGGAGCTGGTCTACGAGCGATATGGGGCCTTGTTCTTCGAGACCTATTTCGTCCGCCTTCGACTGCCGGCGCGAACGGTCGTCGGGCTCACGGCCGGTGCGGAGCTTTCGTTCCGCCTCGGCCGGCACCTGGATTTCGTGCTCAGCGCCGCGTACCGGAGCGGCTCGTACATGGGGACCCCCGCGATCATGGCCGCCTATGAATACAACGCGGCCCTGGACGCGGCGGCGGACGTCTTCAGCCGCATCAAAGCGCGGCTGGCCCCCGGGCCGATCGAATTGTCGCCTTCGCCGTTGATCTTCGGCGCCGGACTCGCCGTCGTTTTCTGACGGACCTCGGCGCAAACTCCATGGAAGGACCGCTCATGAACGCTTTTCGCCGCTTGACCCTCTTGCTTCTCCTCCTGGCCGCGATCAGGCCGGCCCCCGCCGCGCCCCAAGCCCGGCCGCTCGATCAAAAGATCGCCGCCCTGGCCGCCGAACTGGCCCCGGGNNGGGCATTCTGCGCGGGGCCAAACCCGGTCCGATCGTGGCCGTGCGCGGTGACATGGATGCCCTGCCCATCACGGAGCTGACCAACCTTCCCTTCGCCTCCAAGGCCCGCGGTGTGCGCGACGGCCGGGAGGTGGGGATCATGCATGCCTGCGGCCACGATATTCACACGACCATGCTCCTCGGAGCGGCCCGCGTCCTGGCCCGCCTGAAGGCCGAGCTGGCCGGAACCGTCGTGTTCATCGCCCAGCCGGCCGAGGAACACGGCGAAGGGGCCAAGCGCATGTTCGCCGATGACGTCTTTCGCGACGTCAAGCCGGAAGCGATCTATGCATTTCACGTCGAAGACACCATTCCGGCCGGAAGTCTTAAGTACACGCCGGGCTGGGCGGCGGCCAATGTCGACGGCTTCCGCCTGTCCATCCGATCGGAGGGCTGCCACGGAGCCAGTCCCCAGGATTGCGTCGATCCCATCGCCGCGGGGGCCCAGATCGTGCTCGGACTCCAAGTCATGATCGCCCGCGGGCTCGACGTCCATGACCACACGGTCATCACCGTCGGGTCGTTTCATGCCGGAACGGCCAGCAACATCATCCCCCAGGAAGCAGTCCTGGAAGCCACGGTGCGGACGTACGGCGAAGAGCACCGGGCCCGGGTCAAAGACAAGATCACCCGTCTGATCGCCTCGGTCTGCCAGGGCGCGGGAGCGAAATATGACCTGAACTACGATTATGGGACGCCCGCTCTCTACAACGATCCCGGCCTGACGGCTGACGCGGTCGCCACCGCCCGCCGCATCCTGGGGAATCCCGCATCGGTCATCGAGGCCAAGCCCGAGATGGGCGGCGAGGACTTCAGCGTATTCGCCCAGAACATACCCTCGGCGATGCTTTACCTGGGGGTTGTCCCCAAAACGGGATCGACCGGAACGCTCCATTCGCCGACCTTCACGGCGGACGAAGACGCCATTCCGCTGGGCGTCCGGCTGATGTGCGGATTCCTGACCGACTATCTAAGCAGCCGCGCCAAGCCCGCGGGCCGTTGATGGCGGCGTTAGAACCAATCGGGCCGGAATTTGCCCGCCGGCTTCTGGTCTGGTATCGCCGCCTCAAACGCGACTTGCCTTGGCGGGGGAAAACCGATCCCTACGCCGTGTGGGTCTCCGAAATCATGCTGCAGCAGACGACAGTCGGCGCGGTCATCCCCTACTTCGTAAAATGGATGGCCCTTTTTCCTGACATCGGGACCCTGTCCCGCGCCCCGCTTAAAAAGATTTTAAAAGCCTGGCAGGGACTGGGCTACTATCAACGGGCGCGCAATCTGCATGCCGCGGCCGCGACGATCGTCGCCCGCCACGGCGGGCGGCTGCCCGACGATGCCGAAACCCTGCGGGCCCTGCCCGGCTTTGGCGCCTATACGACGGCGGCGGTCCTCAGTATCGCCTTCGGACGGCGCGCGCCGCTCGTGGATGCCAACGTTCGCCGCGTGCTGATGCGCTTCTGCGGCGTCCGCGGCGAAGCCACGGCCGCAAACGACCGGACCTGGCTCCGATGGCTGGCGCCTCTCCTGCCCGCGCGCCGGCCGGGCGATTTCAACCAGGCCCTGATGGAGCTCGGTGCGCTCGTCTGCCGGCCCCGGAATCCGCGTTGTCTGCGCTGCCCCTTCGAGTCGGACTGCGCCGCCTTCGCCGCCGGCGAACAGGAGATCATCCCCGCTCCGAAAACGCGTTCCACGGAACGGATCACCGCTGTCGTCGGCGTCAATATCGCGGCCGGCCGCGTCCTCATCCAACGCCGGCCGGACAAGGGCCTTCTGGGTGGATTATGGGAGTTCCCCGGAGGCAAGGTGAAGCCCGGCGAAACGCTCACCGCCGCACTTGTCCGGGAGATGGAGGAGGAGCTGGGCGTCCGGCCCGTCCGCCCGCGGCCGCTGATCACGGTCGATCATTCGTATACGCGATACCGCGTCACCCTGCACGCTTTCGCTTGCGAACTGGAGGCGGAACCGGAACTTGATCCTCGAACGCGCCGCCGGGTGAGGCTGTCGGCCTTGCGCTCCTATCCCTTTCCCTCGGGCAGCGCCAAAATCGTGGAGCGGCTCCTGGCTGACGCCCGCAAAAGCGTGAAGCTCATTTCTCCGGCGGCGGCAGGGCGTTCCAGTTGAGGAGAGCGTTCCAAAGGAAGCGGTAGTCCGAGCGGTTCAGGTCCCGATGGATCGGATTGAAGTTGAAAGCAATGACGCGGCCGCGGCCGGCCGGAAGGTCAAGGATCGCCGGCCGCCCTTCGAGCTCGTCGTCTCCCTTCACCGCCCCGCTCACGAGCATCTTGACCTCGTCCTTCTTGGCCGCCTCCTTGGCCTCTTTCGATTTTCCGGCTCCGGACTCCGTTTCCTCGCGATCCTCGGTCCTCAGTTTGGTGCCCCACTGGAGCACAACGCCCCTCCGGCCGGAGACGGCGATGTCGTAGACGGGCAGAGCCGTGCGGAACACCGACGTTACCGCCGGGTAGCCATAAGCGAGCGGATGGTCGGGACGAATAAACTTCACTTTGAGCTCCGAGCCGGGACTATAAACCGGGCCCGATTTCCGGAAGACGTCCCGGACGAGGCCGCCTTCCAGGGGGAGCGTTGAGCCGTTGCCCAGAGTGATGAGAAGCCCGCCGTCGGCCAGATACTTTTCGAGGTTGGCAACGCCCGCCCAGCCGATCCCTCCCGTGGTATCTTCGGTGGCGTCGGGGGTTCCCAGGCTCGGTGTTTCCTTGGTTTTGGCATAGGGCATCGGACTGAACTTTTTATCGATGCCTTGGATCTGGTCCTGCAAACCCAGATAGTTATGTCCGAAGAGAATGATGTCGAATCGATCGCCGAGCTTTCCGGCGCGGATATCGTCATCTCTGATATAGGNNAGGGCCAACTCGGCGGCCGTCCGCTTCAACGCTTCGGCCAGTCCTTTTTGATCCGCCAGGATCCAGGAGCCGGCCGGATATTCCAAGGAGCCAGACTTGAACGGCTTTTCCGCGATCTCGACCTTGAAATCCGCAAGACGGTTCCGGAGCGCCAGAAGCGCCTCCTGGCCGCTATCCTTCAATAGATAGACCGGACCGCTGCCGTTCACTTTCCCTTGAGGCTCGAACCCGGCCTTCACCGGCGTCAGCGGAACGTCCTTGATCTTGGCGTCATCGATTCTTTTGGCTTCCACTCCGTAATGAACGGGCAGGGCCCAGGACACGTCGTCATAAGGTTCATAAGGAGTATCGGCCGGGAATTCCTGGGGCAGGAGAAGATCCACGGCATAGTTTCGGTACGGCTGGTCAAGCTTCACCACATAGGTCCCGGCGGCGAACTCTCCTTCCTCGAGCTTGAAGGAGGCGGCCGCCCGCGAAACCTCGATCCCATGCGTCTGGAGCAGATTGAGCATTTGGGCCACCCGCCGGCGGTCGCCCTGGTCCTCCGGTATGGCGAAGGCGAACGGGCCCCCTTTCAAGCCTTTCTGCCAGGAATTGTAGCCCTTGCGGTAGAAATCGCGGAGCATCTCCTTGGCGTTCTTGGCCGTATAGTCGAGAATGGCCAGGCAGCCGCTTTCCATATAGTTCGTATTGTCCCGAAGGGACCAGCGGAACTTCCGGGGCGGCGGCAGGGGCCGGTACCATTCCCGGCTGGTGACCGGACGATTCACGTAGCGCTCTTCGTTCGGCCGCAGCACGCGCTCCATGGTCTCGGCCGAGCCGTTCCCGAACGTCTCGTATCCGCGGCCCATGCTGTTATGGTTGACCGCGAAGGAGTCGAGGTAATGGTGCCCCCAGCCCTCGCCGAATCCCCAGGTCCAGACGCCGGGCATGCCCATGGCCGTCAGGGCACCGATCTCGGCAAAGGCCATGGCGAAGAATTCGTTGATGAGGATCGGATCGAGGTTGTTGTTCCAGGGCCCCGTGCCGTTCCAGGTCTGGAGGAGGGGAATGGATTCATGGAGATCATGGACGACGGTGGGGTGGAAATCGAAGAACATCCGGGTCACGGCCCG
>PMCY01000352.1:17974-18147 GCA_003154255.1 Candidatus Aminicenantota bacterium
GCCTTGTCGCGGCCGTCCGGCTCGGAGACGGGGTTGATGAGGACGATGAGCCCGCTGCGGATCTTCTTGATCATCGGCTGTTCGGAAACGGCGAGGCGATAAGCCAGCTCCATGACCATTTCCGGACTGCCCGTTTCCGTGGAATGGAGTCCGGCGTTGAAGTAATAGATCGG
>PMCY01000177.1:0-833 GCA_003154255.1 Candidatus Aminicenantota bacterium
TCCTTCTTCATGCTCGCGTTTCTGGCCGGGGGCCTTATCGCTTTCGGTTCCAGGATCTATTGGGGCGACTCCGTCCCGCCGGGTTGGAACGGAAGCTGGTCTGCGGCGCTGAGGACCATCCCCGAGAAGACGAATTTCGTTCGGACAACGTCGTCCCTGGAGCTCCTCGAATTCATCGACGCGCTCAAGTGGACGAGCGACAAGATCCATGTCTTCAATATGTATACGAGCCCGCGGGGCCGGGTTTGCCCGGTCCTCGTCCTGGCTTCTCCCCGCATCACCTCGCCCGAGGAGGCCGCAAAATCCGGGAAGACCGTGGTCTATCTTCAGGGCAATATCCATCCCAACGAAGCGGAAGCCAAGGAGGCGCTCCTGCTGTTGACGCGTGAAATCCTGCTCGGCCGGATGGCGCATCTACTGGATCGCCTGATCATCATCGTCTGCCCGAGCTTCAACATAGACGGGAACGACACCTGGAGCCTCAACGATGGGACGCCGCATATCCTGAGCGGCGGGAGCAACGCCTTGGGATTCAATCTCAACCGCGACGCAATCAAGCTGGAGACGCTCGAAGTCAATTCTCTCTATCGGGCGGTATTCAACCGCTGGGACCCGATCCTGATATACGATGGACACGCCATGGAGGACGTCCAGCACGGCTATGCCATCGCCTACGCCACCTGCTCCGTCCCGGCGGCCCATCCCGGTCCCCGCGCCTATGTCTGGGACAAGCTGTTCCCGGAACTCCGCGAAGAGACACGAAAAAACTTCGGGTTGGAGACCTTCACCCATTGCGGGATCGACGACCGCTGGCCGCCGACCGTCTGGAGCCA
>PMCY01000177.1:918-4091 GCA_003154255.1 Candidatus Aminicenantota bacterium
GGGAAAAAAATGAACCCGGCTATTTCCCGGGGACGAGCGTCCGGGCCAAAATCCCGGAGGCCCTGCTCGGACCGCCCGTTCTTGTCCGCGGCGTCGAGGATCTGACCCAAGCGGTCGGAACGGCCGAAGCCGTGATGCCGCGGGGATATCTTATTCCGGCCGATCTGGATTTCATCGCCGACAAGTTGAGGATCCTCGCCGTCAAGGTTGATGTGCTGACCCGACCGGTCCGCGCTGCGGGCGAGGAGTTCGTCGTGGACAAGCTGATCAAGACGAGGCGGGGGGGATTCGCCATGACCACGCTCGACGGCGGATTCGCCCGATCCCCGAACAAGGAATTTCCGGCTGGGACGCTCCGCGTAGACCTGGCCCAGCCGCTGGCCAACCTGGCCTTTTATTGCCTGGAACCGCAGGCCGCCGACGGTTTCGCCGGGTGGAGCCTGCTGGATGAGGTTTTGAAAGCCGCGGGCGCCGGGATGCGGAGTGTCGTCTATCCGATCTTCAAATATTTCGCCATTGCCGAATGAGGAGATTTGAGTCATAAAAAGGAAAGTCCTAGCTCTGTTTCTAGGCGCGGTGCTGCCCCTTCTGGGGACGGCGTTCTAAGCCCAGAAGATCGACGTCTGCAGCCGTCCCCTGCGCCCCCGCACCTAAAGGAGATTCACATTATGAAAAGGAAAATCCTGGTCCTTGGGCTCGTCGCTTTCGCGGCCGGTGCCGCGGCGCCCGGCGTTTTTACCGTCCCGGGCGGGGAGGCCGAGTCCCCCAACGCCGCCGGTGTCCTTTGGTACGCCCATCCCGCCGACAAATGGGACGACGCCTTTCCTGTCGGCAACGGGCGGCTCGGTGGTCTGGTCTGGGGCAAGACCGACGAAGAGCAGATCATGCTCAATGAGGACACCCTCTGGTCGGGCGGCCCGTACTCCACGGTGGTCAAAGGCGGGGTCCGTGCGCTTCCCGAGATCCGCAAAGCGGTCTTTGAAGAACAGTTCAAGAAGGCTTACGTTCTCTTCAGCCGGAACATGCTTGGATATCCCGTCGAACAGATGAAATACCAGGCGCTTGGCACGCTGGTGCTCAAGTTCCCCTCGAAAAAACCGGTCCGAGACTATCGCCACCAGCTGGATATCGATACGGCCGTGACCGCCACCAGCTACGACCAGGACGGCGTCCGCTACCGGCGCGAAGTGTTTGTCAGCCCGGTCGACCAGGTCCTGGTCGTCCATTTGACCGCCGACCAGCCCGGCAGGATCAGCTTCGTCTCGCAGCTGCGGGGCAGTCGCAACCAGGCCCATTCGAATTACGCCACGGACTATTTCCGGATGGACGGATTCGGAAGCGACGGCCTGGTCCTTAGCGGCAAGTCGGCCGATTACATGGGCGTGGAAGGCAAGCTCCGCTACCAGGCCCGGCTGCGGGCCCGCGCGGAAGGCGGCACGATCACGGTCGATGGGGACGAGCTCTCGGTTAACGGCGCCGACTCCGTCATCCTCCTCATCGCCGCAGCCACGAACTTCGTCAATTACAAGGATGTCAGCGCAGACGCCGAGGCCCGCGTCGAGGCGGTCCTGAAAGCCGTCGGGGATAAATCCTACGAGGCGTTGAAATCGGCCCATATCCGGGAACACCAACGGCTCTTCCGCCGCGTGGCCCTGACCCTTCCCGCGACCCCGAATTCGGGTCTTCCGACCGACGAGCGCCTGAAGGCCTTCGACGGCAATAACGATCCCGCGCTCGGCGCTTTGGTCTTCCAGTTCGGGCGCTACCTGCTGATCTCCTCGTCCCGCCCCGGCACTCAGCCGGCCAACCTGCAGGGCGTCTGGAACAAAGACCAAAACCCGATGTGGGACGCCAAGTATACGACCAACATCAACACCGAAATGAACTATTGGCCGGCCGAAGTCGGGAACCTGAGCGAGTGCGCCGAGCCGCTGTTCGCCATGATCCGGGAATTGACCGACCAGGGGAGCCAAGTGGCCCGGGAAAACTATGGTGCCCGCGGCTGGGTCTTCCACCAGAACACCGACCTCTGGCGGGTGGCCGCGCCGATGGACGGGGCCAGCTGGGGCGCGTTTACCACCGGCGGCGCCTGGCTGGCCACGCATCTCTGGGAGCATTATCTCTACACAGGCGACGCGGCCTTCCTGCGGGCCAACTATCCCATCCTTAAAGGCTGCGTCGAGTTCTTCCTCGATTTCCTCATCCCCCACCCGAAAACCGGGTGGCTGGTGACGAATCCTTCGACGTCGCCCGAGAATTTTCCGGCCGGTCCGGCCGGCGTGCCGTTCTTCGACGAGATCACCATGTTCATGACCGGATCCTCGATGGTCGCCGGTTCGACCATCGACATGCAGATCCTGAACAACCTCTTCGCCGCTTTCGCCCGGGCCACTGAAGTTCTGGGCGTCGATCCCGACCTCCGCAAAAAGGCGCTCGAAGCCAAGGCCAGGTTGGCGCCCTTGCAGATCGGCCGGAAAGGGAATCTCCAGGAATGGCTCGATGACTGGGACGAGACTGAGAAGAACCATCGTCATCTCTCCCCGCTTTGGGGGCTTTTCCCCGGCAAGCAGATCTCGCTTCGAAAGACACCGAAATTCGCCGAGGCCAGCAAGGTCGTTCTGGAGCAACGCGGGCTGTCCGGCAACGGCTGGTCGTCGGCCTGGAAGGCGGCCGCTTGGGCCCGTCTCGGCAACGGCGCCAAATTTATGGACAATTTCACCTATGCCATGCACAACTACACCACGAACACCCTGTTTTCGATCTGTTCGCGGGCCATGCAGGTGGACGGGGCCTTCGGCTTCGCCGCGGCCATCGCCGAGACGCTCCTGCAGTCGCATGAGGACGAATTGAATCTTTTGCCGGCGCTGCCGGAATCCTGGGCTTCGGGCGAAGTCTCCGGGCTGGTGGCCCGCGGCGGATTCGAGGTGGGTCTGAAATGGAAGGACGGAAGGCTCGATCAGGCCGCCCTGACCTCCAGGCTTGGAAACCTCTGCCGCGTCCGCACGGCGGTTCCCCTGAAAATCACCGCGAACGGAAAACCCGTTGCCGTCAGCAGGCCTGAAAACGGCGTCGTCGAGTTCAAGACCGCGGCCGGCGCCGCCTATTTATGTAGAGCCGAAAAAGAGATTGCTTCTTGGCACGGCTTTGGAAGGGATGCTACCCGACACATGCTC
>PMCY01000214.1:0-379 GCA_003154255.1 Candidatus Aminicenantota bacterium
CGGCGCGCCTGGGCGTCGCTTTCATCAAGGGGTTCCAGGGCCAGGACGCTTGGACCGGCATCCCGGCGGACCGCATCGCCACCGTGGCGTATTGGACGTGCGGGTCCTCGACCCCGGCAGGAGGAATCAACACCGCGGCGGCCAGCGTCGGCGAGCGCGAGCTGCGTTCGCTCTATTTCGTCCCGCACGTCGCGGCGATCCAGGAGGGCCACCTGACCTCCCTGATGGCCTCCTATAACGCGACCGACCGCATTCCGACGCACGCCAACCGCTGGGCGCTGACGACCGTGCTGCGCGGCGAGTGGGGATTCCAGGGCTACGTCTATTGCGACTGGGGAGGCATCTCCCTGCTCGAAAAATCGCAGCATATCGCCGCATC
>PMCY01000214.1:453-3500 GCA_003154255.1 Candidatus Aminicenantota bacterium
CATACGCCCGAACATACCGCCCTGGCCCGGCGGGTGGCCGAGGAGTCCGTCATTCTGCTGAAGAACGAAGGGGCGTTGCTGCCGCTGGATGACGCCAAGCTGAAATCCGTCGCCGTGATCGGCCCCAATGCCGACCAGGTGGAATACGGCGACTATTCCGCGACGAAGGACAATTCCACCGGCGTGACCGTGCTCCACGGAATCCGTGATCTGCTCAAAGGCTCGGGAGTCACGGTCCGCTATGCCAAAGGCTGCGATCTGGTCGCGCCGGAGGCCGGCGGTTTCGGCGAAGCGGTCGAGGCCGCCAAGCAGAGCGACGCGGCCATCGTCGTGATCGGGGATACAAGCCTGGCCAACGCCAGCAGGCAGGGGGAGACCGACCCGAGAATCGTCAAGCTGGCCACTGTGGGCGAAGGCTTCGACCGGTCCGAGCTGGGACCGCCGGGAGTGCAGGAAGACCTGGTCAAAGCCGTCGTGGCCGCCGGCAAGCCGACGATCGTCGTCATGGTGCAGGGCCGGGCCTTCAGCGTGCCGTGGATTAAAGAGCACGTGCCCGCTATTCTAAGCGCCTTCTATCCGGGGGAAGAGGGCGGCCCGGCCATCGCCGGGATTCTTTTCGGCCGGGTCAACCCGAGCGGGCGGCTGCCGGTCTCCGTGCCCCAGAGTGTCGGGCACATTCCGACAACCTACGACTATCTGCCCCAGGGACGTCTCCCATACGTCTTCGCCACCGCCGACCCGCTCTGGTCGTTCGGCTTCGGGCTGAGCTATACGAGCTTCGAATATTCGGATCTGAAGATCGAAACTCCGGAGATCGGGGCTTCCGACGCGGTGCGATTCAGCTTCTCGGTTACAAACACCGGCCCGCGCGAAGGACGGGAGGTCGCCCAGGTTTATTATCACGAAGATGTGACTTCCGTGGTGACTCCGCTTAAGCGGTTGATCCGCTTCCGGAAAGTGTGCTTGAAGCCCGGCGAGACGCGCCGCCTTGAATTCACCATCCCCGCCGCCGAAATGGCCGTGTGGAACGTCGAAATGAAGCNNTCTTTTGAGAAAAAGGACGAGGATGCCGACGCCAAGCGCCGGAATAAGCGCCATTGTTTCCGTCCGCCGTCCGCTCTTGAATTGCCCGAAAATAAGGAGTTTAATGACGATTCATTCCGAAGGATGATCGATCGATCAAGAAATTCCCGATATATAAATCAAGGAGCACGCAGAATGAGAATGAACCGGCGCATGGTTCGAATACTGACGTTGGCGCTCATGTTGTTTTCGGCGGCCCGGTCGGGCCTCCCGTGCACTTCCATACTGGTGACCAAGGGCGCCTCCGCCGACGGATCCGTCATCATCACATATTCCTGTGATGCGGAATTCCTGGCCTCGATGCGCTTTATCCCGGCGGCGGACTACAATCCGGGTCAAAAAGTCATCCTCGAAAGATCGGGAGGCCGGCGCGTCGAGCTCCCTTGGGTCGCCCATACCTTCAAGGTGATCGACTTCATGAATGATCATCAGGTGGCCATCGGGGAGTCGACTTTCGGCGGCCGCCCGGAGCTGGAAAATCCGGACGGGTTGATGGATTCCTACTATGAATTGATGATCCTGGCCCTGCAGCGGGCCAAGACCGCCCGAGAAGCCGTAAGGTTGATAACGGATCTCATGGACCAATTCGGCTATGCCAGCACCGGCGAATCCATTTCCATCGGCGACAAGGAGGAGGCCTGGATCCTAGAGATGGTCGGGACGGGCAAAGGAGGGCAGGGGGCCGCTTGGGTTGCCCGGCGAATCCCCGATGGCATGATCTGCGCCCACGCCAACATGTCGCGGATCGGCGAATTCCCTCTGAACGATCCCGAGAATTGTCTGTACTCGAAAAACGTCATCTCTTTTGCCATGGAAAAGGGCTATTACGATCCCAAAAACGGGCCTTTCAATTTTTCCGAGGCCTACAATCCACCCACCGAAGAGCAGGTCAAGCACGCCTCCCGGCGGGTCTGGAGCATCTTCCGCAGGGCGGCGCCTTCGGCCGGCCTTTCCCCAGACGCCAGTTCATTTATCAAGGGCGCCAAACCCTATCCGCTCTGGATCAAGCCGGATAAAAAGCTTTCGGTCCGGGACGTCATGGCTCTGCATCGGGATCATTACGAGGGGACTCCCTTCGACACGACCAAGGACGTTTCCGCGGGACCGTTCGGATCGCCGGACCGCTGGCGCCCCCTGTCCTGGGAAGCCGACGGCCAAGCGTATTCCTGGGAAAGGCCGATTGCGACCCAGCAGGTCGGATTCGTTTTCGTCGCCCAATCCAGATCCTCCGTTCCCGATTCCGTGGGCGGCGTCTTCTGGTACGGGATGGACAATCCCTACACAAACATCTTCATTCCTCTCTACACCAGCATCACGGAACTGCCCCCTGCCTATACCCGGGGGAACATCNNAAGGAGATCGAGGACCTGGAATTCGGCATCCAGCCGGCCATCGAACAGAGCGCCTTGAATCTGGCGAACACCCAGCCCCAGATGGTCCCGGTCTTCCTGACCCGCTACTGCCTCTCCAACGCCCAGATGAACCTGGAGCAGTGGTGGACGCTGGCCGATTCACTTATCACCAAGTATAACGACGGCTATGTTCAGGACGAGAAAGGCAACCCCCGGGAGCTCGGCTATCCCAAACCCTGGCTGAGAGAGGAATTGAAGAAGAACCCCGGAAAATTCACGGTCAAAGAGAAGCCGAAAAAAGAGAAGGAACTCTGATTTTCGCGGACTTTATTTTGCGCCGATAAGGAGAAGGAATATGGCCAGGCCGATCACGTTATTTACGGGGCAATGGGCTGACCTGCCCCTCGAGAAATTGGCGGAGAAGGCCTCCCGCTGGGGATACGACGGCCTTGAGCTCATCTGTCTCGGGGATCATCTGGATCCCGACAAGGCCGCCGTCGATAAAAGCTACTGTGAAAAACAGCTGGCCATCCTGGAGAGGCGCCACCTTCAGCTGTTCGCCATCAACAACGCCATCGCCGGCCAACTCGTCTGCGATCCCAACAATGACGG
>PMCY01000002.1 GCA_003154255.1 Candidatus Aminicenantota bacterium
TCATCGCCGTCGGGTCGGCGTTCAAGAAATAAGGGAATGCCGTTCCCGCGGCGGGCGGAAATCATTTCGCCTCCGCCCGGAATCCCGCTCCCAAGTTTTCCGCTGGAAATACCTATATCTTTTGCGTCTCCTCCTTGACCTCCCCAGCGACCCATGATAGTTATAAATACTCGAACCGCCCCAAAAGCCGGTTTGAGAGCAGGGGTGTTTGGATGAGGGCGAACTCGAACGCCGGCCGGATCATCCCCACCTCGTTGAAGCTTCCTAGGGCAACGTTATAGAATATGTTATCTTGATTCGTCTCCAGGGATTCATCAAATCATGGCCCGCGATGACCGGAGTCGACGACAAGATGGAATGCTGACCATGTCCAAAAATCAAACCGCCCCGATGGTCGAAAATCGCGGGCCGGTCCCGGCGCCGAACAAGGGGAGTCGATTCACCGATGCCTTGAAAAAGGTGACGCCTGAAAGAAGAAAAGCGTTCTTTATCCTTACGGATTTCCTCTTTATCGCCTTGGCCGTCTATCTGTCATTTTGGCTGAGATTCGACGGACTGATCCCCTATGAATATAAACAGAACCTTCTCCGGTTCGTCATTGCGGCGGAAATATGCAAATTTGTTTTTCTGATCGCTTTGGGGAATTATGGCTTCACCTGGAGATATTTTTCCGTCGGAGAGCTCGCCCGGTTAATGGCGGCCTTGTTCATAGGCTGGGTCATCCTGGGGTTGGCCATGTATCTGATCGGCCCCTTGATCATAAAGCCGATTTATGGAATCAGGGCTTTTCCCCGATCCGTGTATTTCATGGATTTCGGATTTTCTCTTGTCTTCATTGGATTGCTCCGGGTTTCGAAAAGAGGTTATCGGGAATTCCGAATCCGGCATAATGTCGCCTCCAAAGGAAAAGCCCGAACCCTCATCGTCGGAGCGGGATCGGCCGGCGAGCAGATCGGCAAGGAAATGATCACCAATGTCCGGTCGAAATATTTTCCTGTCGGCTTTATTGATGATGATCCGGCCAAACAGGGAATCAGCATTCACGGCATAAAGATCCTGGGAAAACGGCAGGATATTCCCGAAGTTTTAAAAGCCAACAATATCGACGAAATTCTCATCGCCATGCCTTCGGTGCCGTCTAAGGAAATCCGGGCCATCGTCGATTTTATACGGAGCACGGATTCCCGCAAGAAAATCAAGATCCTTCCCAGCATCATCGACTTGATGGATGGAAACGCGGCGCTGAAGGACATCCATGACGTCAAGGTGGAAGATCTCCTGGGCCGGGCGCCGGTCCAAATCGATAACGCGGCGATCCGGACTTTTATCTCCGGGAAAAAGGTTTTGATCACCGGCGCCGGCGGTTCGATCGGTTCGGAACTGGCCCGGACGGTCTTTCAGTTCGGGCCGGCCAAGCTCGGCGTGCTCGATATCGACGAGACGGAATTGTATTATTTGATCAATCGTCTGAAAAGGACGGGGGGGAACCTCTTCCCCTATATCGGGGACATTCGGGATGTCGGAAAAATGGAAGCGGTCTTCGAGGGCTTCCGTCCCGAGATCGTCATTCATGCGGCGGCCTATAAACACGTTCCGATTCTCGAGCATTTCCCCGAGGAGGCCGTAAAAACAAACGTCCTGGGGACCCGGAATCTCGGGGATCTGGCCATCCGGCACGGCGTCTCAAAATTCGTCAATATTTCCACGGATAAGGCCATCAATCCGACCAGCATCATGGGAACGTCGAAACGAGTCGGGGAGGAAATTCTCCTGGCCCTGGATAAGCAAAAAAGCACGCGATTCATCTCCGTCCGGTTCGGGAATGTCCTGGGCAGCCGCGGGAGCGTGATTCCCCTTTTCAAAGAGCAGATCCAGAACGGGGGGCCGGTCACCGTGACCCACCCGGATATGAGGCGGTATTTCATGGCTACATCCGAGGCTGTTCTACTGGTCCTGGAGGCCGCGGCTTTCGGAGAAGGGGGAGAGGTCTTCCTTCTGGACATGGGCGAGCCCATCAAAATCGACGATTTGGCCCGGGAAATGATCCGCTTGAGCGGCCATGAGCCGGATGTCGATATCGCCATCGTCTATTCAGGCCTGCGGGGAGGGGAAAAGCTGTTTGAGGAGCTGCTCGGCGCCGAAGAAGGCAGCGAATCGACCCGGCATCCGAAGATCTTCAGGGCTAAAACCAGGCATTCGGGGATGGAGGGCTCCCTTTGGGAATCGGTCGATCGGCTGCAGGCCGCCAGCGCCAAGGGCAGTCGGCGTGAAGAGATCGTCGGCATCATGAAAACGATCGTTCCGACATTCAATCCGGAGAGGGAAAACGGATCCATTCTCAATTGGTGAGATGAAAAAACATTTCGATCTTGTCTCGATCGGCGTTCTGATCGTGCTGGGACCATTGTTCGTTTTTCCAAAAGAGAAGTGGAATTGGCTTTTGTTGGCTGCGGTGGCCGTTCTTTTCTTATCCCGGGGGATCTTGGAGCGGACGCTTTTGCCGAAAACGCCGCTGGATGCGGCGATCGGGTTGCTTCTGATCATGGCCGGGGCTGGGATTTTCGTCATCCCGGAAATCGGGCCGAGCTTGGATAAGTTAGCCGGCTTGGTTTATGGGATCGTCGTTTTTTTCCTTCTCCTTGAAACGCTGAAGACGCCGCGGCGAATGAAATGGGCCCTTCTCGGCTTCCTTGCGGCGGGATTGTTTTTAGCGGTCTTCGGCACACTGGCCAGAACGCGCAACTGGAAACCGGTATCCTTGGCCATTGAAGCGAAAATCCCGAAATTGCCGCGGTTCGATCCCGGACTTAAAGGCGCCGAAGTCGGCATCAATCCCAATCCCCTGGGCGGAACTCTTCTCTTGTTTTTTCCCCTCGGCGTGATGCAGATCTTTATTTTGGGCAAAAGGAACAATGTCTTCGCGTCCGGCCGGAGGAAAGGATTTCTTTTTGCGGCCCTGGCCTTCCTGCTGGTCATCCAGGCTCTCGCCGTCTTTTACTCCCGATCATTGGGGGCCTGGTTCTCCTTGGCCCTGGCTCTCTGGCTGATGGGCGAACGGAAAAGGCCCCTGAAGGCCGTTACGGCCGTAGTTCTTTTGGCCCTGGCCCTGGGCCTGCCCTTTATGCGAAGTGAACCCAACCAAGTCCTGGATCAGAGAATATTGAGCAGCCTGACTCACCGGGGCGAATATCGCGCCCTCATCTGGAAGAATGCCTGGGAAGTCGTCCGGGCCCATCCTCTCTTCGGAATCGGCCTGGATCGGTTGCGCCGAACGCCCCCGTTCACCTATCACCTGGCCCATGCCCACAACCAATTCCTGCACACGGCCGCGGAGCTGGGGGTTCCCGGGCTGATCGCTTATGTGGCGATCCTGATCGGGATTTTTTGGATGATGGGGGAAGTCCGAAAATCATCCCTGCCGGAATGGCTGCGCTTGACTTCGCGGGGATTGGGAGCGGGAATTTTCGCCCATGTTGTTTTCGGCATGGGCGATGCGATTCCGTTGGGAGCTAAGCCGGGAATCTTTTTCTGGATATCGTTAGCTCTGATCACGAGCATTTATATTTACGGTCGCAACCACGGTTTCATGTCCTTCTCCGAGCCACGGGCGGAACATTCTTGAAAGAAACCCTCGAATTCGCCCTACGCGTCTTCCTCAAACAGGGGCTTTGGATCGTCGGCGCGGCCTGGCTTCTGGCCGTAGGAAGCCGCCTGATTTATTCCCGCTCGGATCGGACGGGCGAATCCGGGGATGACGCGCCGGCCGGCGTCAAACGAAAAATCATCCTGGGAGCCGTCGTCTTCATCCTCGGAATTTTTATCGCCCTGATGCCCTTGCCCTAGACCGGGCGCCTCGGCGCTTTTTGACAGGTCCGGGGTTGGTTTCCCCACGCCAGGCCGGGGGATTTCGGCGAAATGGGGAAAGGACCTTTCTCATGAATTCGCCCTGATCTTTGCCGTCTTGACTTCGCCGGCGTTTAAAATTAGTTTGTATAAGACCAAGAAAGGAAAAAGGTTGGAATGGAGGGCAAAATGTCTCTAAAACGCATCGGTATCGTCTCTCTGGCCTTGATGGCGTTGGCGGGTGGATTTTTCCTCCTCCGGGCCCAAAGCGGATCGGGCTTGCTGCAGCAGGCTCCGGTCAATCCGAATTTCACCCAATATATGAACGATGTCCTCAATGGGCGGGTGAAGCATACGACCGAAGACGGGATGCCGCTCGGCTACGCTCCGCCGCCGGTGCGGCTGGGTCCGGCTTCTCCCGGCGCCGCCAGCGTGACGTCGACGACCGTGATTCCCACGACCTATGACTTGCGGACGACGGGCCGGGTGACGCCGATCCGGGACCAGGGCCAATGCGGCGCATGCTGGACGTTCGCGGCCATGGGCTCGCTCGAATCCTTCCTCATGCCCGGCGAACCGCGGAATTTCTCTGAACAACATCTCAATAAATATCATGGCTTTGATTGGGCTGAATGTGAGGGCGGCAACGCTGTTATTTCGACCGCTTGTTTCGCCCGCTGGTCGGACCCTTATAATGAAACCGAATACCCTTACCCCAATTATGGGACGCCGTCCATCCCCGTGAAACACATCCAACAGGCTGTTTTTCTGCCCACCCGGGCGAACTTCACAGACAACACCGCCATTAAAACCGCCATCATGACTTATGGCGGAGTGAATTTCGCGTTCTATTGGTCTGGCTACTCGAACGTGGACGGGCTCTATTGGAGCCAGACGAACGATTGTTATTACAATTACTCGGGCGCGGGCGATGGTCACGAAATCGTTTTCATCGGCTGGGACGACACCTTCGACAAGACCAAGTTCCGCTCGACGCCGGCCGGCAACGGGGCCTTCCTGTGCAAGAACAGCTGGGGCACGAGTTTCGGCAACAACGGCTACTTCTGGATGTCCTACTATGACACGACCATTCACGAATGCGTATCCTTCAACAACGCCGAATCGATCACGAATTACCGCGGNNGCCACGTCGACGGATAAAATCGGCGCGGTCGGCTTTTATCTGAACGATGTCAATGCCATGGCGGATATTTATGTCTATAACAACGTGACGGCCGGGGCACCGACAAGCGGAACACTGGCGGCGACGAAATCCGTCACCAAACCCTATGCCGGGTATTATACCGCGGTTCTCAATGCACCCGTCCCGGTGACCCAAGGTCAGAATTTTTCGGTCGTCATCAAATTCACGAACTCAAGCTATAGCTGGCCGATGGTCGTCGAACAATACGTGGCCGGCTATAGCTCCGGAGTGACGAACGCCGCCGGCCAAAGCTTTTATAGCAGCGACGGAACGGGCTGGGGCGACTGGTATGATAACAGCAGCAACCAGTACAAAATAAACAACTGCATCAAGGCCTTCATCGGCGGGGACTGCACCCCCAATGCCAAGAAAGACCTGGTCGGCAGCTATACCGACGGGGTCTGGTATCGGAGCTCCGATTCCGGCGCCTGGACCCAGTTGGGCAGCCCGGCCACCCTGCTCGCCGTGGGGGATCTGGACGGCGACTGCATCGACGATATGATCGGCATCTGGCCGAGCCAGGGCGGCGTATGGGTCAAATACTCCAAAACCGGGACCTGGGCGCTGCTGTCTTCGACGGCCCGCCACATCACGACCGGCGACATGAATGGGGACGGCAAGCCGGAGCTCCTGGGAACGTGGGACGGCCAAGGCGTTTACTGGCGCGATAATACGACGGGAGCCTGGACGCAATTGGCCACGCCGGCCAACCTGATCACGGCGGGAGACATCGACGGCGACGGCAAAGACGACCTGATCGGCATCTGGCCGTCTCAAGGGGGAGTCTGGGCGAAGTCTTCCCTCAACGGCGCCTGGACCCAGTTATCCTCGACGGCGACGGACATCGCCGCGGGCGACATGAACGGCGACGGGCGGAAGGAGCTCCTGGCGACCTATGATGGCCAGGGTGTCTATTACCGCAACAGCCTGACGGGGGCCTGGACGCTGATGTCAACGCCGGCCACGCAAGTGACCTGCGGCGATTTGGACGGCGACGGTACCGACGACCTGATCGGCATCTGGCCGTCCCAGAGCGGCGTCTGGGTCAAGTATTCCAAAACCGGGGCCTGGGCCCTTCTTTCCTCCTCGGCCACGGATATCGTGTCCGGGCGGATGCGGGCCTTCGGGGCCTCGGGCACCATGGATTCCATGGGCTTGGTGAGCCCGTTCGGGGCCTTCGTCTCCGGCCCCCAGAAAGGGCGCAGCGGCCTGGATCTGTCGGACCAGGGTCCGGGAGGACGGCACTTCGTCAATAAAGCGGGAACGAACCTGGCGCCGCAGCCGTCGGGGGCATCAATGATTCCGACGACGGCCGGCCCGGGCGAGCCCGGCTTCCGTTTCATCGAACAGAAGAATCTGCGCCCGGGTGAAAAACTCAGGTAAGCCCGGGTATGTTCCTGAGAAGAGGCGGCGCTTTTTGCGGGCTTGACTTCGTCTGCGTTTCAAATTAATTTGTATCGGATCGAGACAAGGAATATGTCTTAATGGAGGGCGAATTGAGATTAAAACGCGTCGGCATCATCTTTCTGGCCTTGATGGCGGTGGCGGGAGGATTTTTCCTCCTCCGGGCCCAAAGCGGATCGGGCTTGCTGCGGCAGGCTCCGGTCAATCCGAATTTCACCCAATATGTGAACGATGTCCTCAACGGGCGGGTGAAGCATACGACCGAGGACGGGATGCCGCTCGGCTATGCGCCGCCGCCGGTGCTGTTCAATCCGGCCTCTCCCGGCACCGCCGGCGTGACGGCGACGACCGTGATTCCTACGACCTATGACTTGCGGACGACGGGCCGGGTGACTCCGATCCGGGACCAGGCCCAATGCGGCGCATGCTGGGCGTTCGCGGCCGTAGGCTCGCTCGAATCCTATCTCATGCCCGGCGAACCGCGGAATTTCTCTGAACAGCATATCAATAAATATCATGGCTTCGACTATGCCGAATGCGACGGCGGTGACGCCCTCATGTCGACGGCCTGCTATGCCCGCTGGTCCGATCCCTATAATGAACCCGAGTATCCTTATCCGTATACCCTGCCGAGCGTCCCCGTGAAGCACGTCCAACAGGCCGTTTTTTTGCCCACCCGGTCGAGCTTCACGGACAACACGGCGATCAAAACGGCCATCATGACCTATGGCGGAGTGAACTTCGCGTTCAATTGGCAGGGCTACTCGAACGTGGACGGGACGTATTGGAGCCAGACGAACAAGTGCTATTACTATAACTCAGGCACGAGCTCCAACCACGAAATCGTCTTTGTCGGCTGGGACGATGCTTTCGACAAAACCAAGTTCCGCTCGACGCCGGCCGGCAACGGGGCCTTCCTGTGCAAGAACAGCTGGGGCACGGGTTTCGGCGATAACGGCTACTTCTGGATTTCCTATTACGACACCTCCATCCAGGAATGCGTGTCCTTCAACAATGCCGAGTCGATCACGAATTACCGCGGGAAATACGAATATGATCCCTTGGGTTGGGTCGGCACTTGGGGAACGGGATCGAGCGGCAATCTCATCGGTTGGGAAGCCAATATCTTTACGGCCACGTCGACGGACAAGATCGGCGCGGTCAGCTTTTATCTGACCGATGTCAATGCCACGGCCGACATCTCCATCTATACCAACGTGACGGCCGGAGCGCCGACTAGCGGAACGCTGGCGACGACAAAATCCGTCACCAAACCCTATGCCGGGTATTATACCGTGGCTCTCAATACGCCCGTTTCGGTGACCCAGGGGCAAAAATTCTCGGTCCTCATCAAATTCACGAACTCGACTTCTCTTTTTCCGCTGGCCACCGAACAATATACGCAATATTATACCTCCGCCGCGGCAAATGCCGCAGGTCAAAGCTTCTACAGCGAGGACGGGACGACCTGGGCCGATTGGTATGCCTTCAACAGCAACTCCTATAAAATAAACAATTGCATCAAGGCTTTCATCGGCGGGGACTGCACCCCCA
>PMCY01000326.1:0-123 GCA_003154255.1 Candidatus Aminicenantota bacterium
CTGATGTTGGGCATCAAATCGACGCTCAGCTGGCGCAGGGAAATCAACCCCAGCAGGACGACGCCCAGGTAGAACATCAGAGTCGTCACCGGCCGGTCGATGGCGTATTTTGCGATTTTCATG
>PMCY01000326.1:161-387 GCA_003154255.1 Candidatus Aminicenantota bacterium
CGGTTGCCTTTGATGAGCAAGGGCCTGTCGGCCAAGGAGGTCGCGCCCAAAAAGCGCCCATTGGCGTCGAACACATCATAAATATAGCCCCGGCCGTCGCCCGCTTTCCGATAGGTCTTGACGAAAAGCCGCCCTTCATCATCGGGATAAAATCTTCTGAACGGAGCGTGGTATTTGCCGAATTTCAGCTTGATGTCCGGGGGATTGTTTTTTTTAGCCGCCTCGA
>PMCY01000326.1:394-2898 GCA_003154255.1 Candidatus Aminicenantota bacterium
TCCCGGACATATCTATGAGACCGGGGGTCTGGGCCATGAGCGCGATCGGCTTTAAATCAGAGTCATACTTATTAATGCGATAACGTGTCTCTTTTTCCTCGAGAACGAACGATAAAAGATAGATATGCCCGCGGGTATCGATCTGCATCTGCAGATTTCCAAATCCACGGAGAGACAACGTTCGAGAAAATTTCCCCGTTGAATCGAAAATCGAAATCCGAGCTCCTTCCAGTACGAAAAGCGAGTCGGAGGGATAAAACAAGTCCAAAGCTTGTGTCGAATCAAGTTCACCGGGCCCCTGCCCTTTTCGGCCGATGGTCCGGAGATATCGGCCCGATTTATCGAAGACTTTGACGTGGGACTCCATGTAATCGAGAACATAGATGTTCCCGCCTCTGTCAACGGCGATGGACATTATACGGCTGAAGGAATTATCACCCTTCGCATCCGCTCCGCCGAGGCGTAGCTCTTCCTTGAGCGTCAGGATCTCGCCCTTGTACATCGGCTCCTTGGGATTCTGGACAACCGTTACATCGCCGTCTTTATAGATTTTGCCTTTCCAGGCCGGGATTTGGGCGAAAATCGAAAGAGAAAAACAAGCGAGGATTAAAAAACCGGTCGAGACCCCGATACGCCTCGCATTTTTCATCGCACGCCCCTATTCCGTGATTTGATATTTCCTGATAGCAAACGTGCCTTCCTCGGTCCGTTCGACCGTCAGAAGAAAATCCCCGGCCAGTGTACAGGTAGAGGAAGATCGCACTGCGCTCAGTCCAGCCTCTGGCAAATTCAAATAGAAGGAGTCTCGATAGTGCCCCTCTGTATCGAAAACGTCGATAAGAATCCCCTTTTTCTTATCCATCGTCGAAGTGACGATCCAAAGACGATCGCCGCGGACGAGAATATTGGCGATGTCGTTGGCATACTTCTCCTCGGGCTGTTCATAGGTTTTATCACCCATCATAATCGCCGGCCGGCGCTGGCCGGCTTTCAGGGGAGGCGGAGGCACCCGATCATACGTCCGCTGGAATTCGCGTTCGACTTTATCGGACTCAAGATCGAAAATCTTGATGTCATATTCAGAGTTATGGGAAATGACAAGCCGGCGATCCCCGAGTGGTCCAGCCAGGAATTGCCCGACGTCGAAGAAGCCGCTGCCCCCGCCTGCCGCGGAAACGCCCATGATGCGGACGGGGAACGCCGAGAGCGGCCGCCACGTTTTGGCCGTTTCGTTCCAAATCAAAAGTTTGTGAGGCTGGTCCAGGTATTGGAGTTCGCCGCCGTTGCGCGGGAATTCGAACGTCTCGAACAACCATCTGCCGCCAATCCGGCCGTGGAATTTCAGGATCTGCGTTTTTGTGGCCAGGCTCTCATCCTTGATGAACTTGCCGTTCCCGTCGAACCAGATCAACTTGGCCGGATAGAGAGAAAAAGCGACGATGTTCCTACCCTCGAAATTATAATTTTCCAGGTTCGTCATCTCACCCGGACCCTGGCCTTTCTTGAACAAGTTCCGCAAATACTTCCCGGCCGGGTCGAATTGAAGGAACTGTTCAATATCGATGATAAAAATAGACCCATCCGGCCCTATTTTTATATTGTGGGGATATTTGAAATAGTATTTCTCACCCGTATCCTCGATGGAAAGAATTTCCTTAGGATTGAAAACGCGGCCGGCGTTGGCCGCCTGCGGTCTGGCCGGATTATTAATGATTTGGGCGCTCAAATAAGTATCCGCCGCGATTACGGCGTTGGTTGAAAATATCCATAATAGCCAATAGAAGCGAATCCTTTTGCCCCGAAAACCGACTTTCATAGCGCCCCTATTCTTGCAAAGATTCTTTGTTATTTCTCCACAATTCTATATTGATAAACCGTCGCTCCGCGGTTGGCGTCGATCAGGAACAGATAATCGCCGCAGATCCGGGCGTGATCCACGAAATGGGTCAACGGGACATCCCCCAGGAGGATCCCGTCCGGCGCAAAAACCTCCAGCTTAAAGGCATCCGTCTTGCGGATGTCGGTATTGCCTTTGACTTCGGATTTGATCGAGCTGATTCCGCCGGCGGGGCCTCCGCTCGACATCATGTTCCGCTGTATCTGCTCTTCCTTCTTGAGCTGCCGGCTGTACGTGACTACCCAGATCCTGCCTTTCTTATCCGCCGCGACGGCGACCGCGCAGTCGTTCATGTCGGGCCCGGAGATCATAAAACCTCCCTCCGAAGATTCCATCTTGCCCTTTTTCTTGACCTCGGTCGAAAAGTTCATCGGCCGGTCCGCCCACCAGAGCAGCTTGCCATCGGCGGTATATTTCTCCAGCCGGTTCTGCAATGTGAATGCGGCCGCCACGCCTCCCTGTCCATCAACGGCAAAAACGATGCCGTTGCCCATGGAGCTGGTTGCGGGATCGCCGAGATCGACAAGCGAGCCGAATTCCCGCGAGAGCTTTCCGTCCGGGCCGAACGACTTGAACAAAGTCGGCTTGGGCTGTTTGGCCTCCTCGC
>PMCY01000012.1 GCA_003154255.1 Candidatus Aminicenantota bacterium
GGCATGGCGAAGAGAGGGCCCCCGGTCAGATAGGCCCCGGCCGTCCAGCAACGCAGATGCGACACCCGCATTCCCTGGAGAGTGGTGATTTTTGTCTCTTTGCCGTCGCCTGTGAAGGCCTGGACCCGAAGCTGGAACGGATCATAGACAATGAGCCGGCCGGAGGCGTCGAAATCGAGGGAATCCGGCATCATGTATTCGCCCGGCCCCTGGCCTTTCCGGCCGATCGAGGCCAGGAACTTGCCGTCCGCCCCGAATTTCTGGATGCGGGCGTTGGCGCAATCCAAGATATAGATGTTCCCCTTAGCGTCCATTGCCACATCGCCCGGCTGATTGAACGATAGATTCTCGTCGTCCGAATCGATGTCGCCGATCTTGCGGACCAACTCCAGGGCGACCTTGGGCGTCTTCCCCCACTGTCCGCCTTTCTGGTTATGAACCACCCGCACGCCGTCCACGGTCTCGATCTTTTGAGCCCACAGCATAGCGTTGCCCCAGATGAGCGATACGATAAGAGCGCAGAGAAATAGCTTTTTCATTCTTCCCACTTTTTATCCTTCAATCTTATATTTGACGATACGGAGGGTTTCATCATCGTTCTTCTCCTGCATAAACAGGAAATCCCCCCAAGCCGCCAGAAGTGTTCTTCCTGCCCCCAAATAAAAACAATCAATGTACCGGCCTTTCGAATCAAACACGTCGAAAAGGCGGCCCTTGGCTTTATCTTCCATCGCGGTGGCGACCCACAAGCGGGGGCCGTTCACGTAGAGTGCCTGGATATCCGCATCAAATTGGATTTTGAGAGCGCCATGTTTCTTTGAAAAATCCTTTTCCCAGCTTTGTTCGACGTAGGGCACCTTCGGGAATTTCCTTGTGAATCTCCGGACAATCTGCTTTTTGGCGACGTTCAGAACCTCGATCAGATAATCCCGCCCATGATAGGCGAATATATTCAGTCCCGAATCGTCCGGGACGAGCGCCGAATAGTCCCAGGATCGGGCAGCCTGCGGAGCGAGAAACATACGCGGACGAAAAGTGTAGAGAACCTGTTCTCTCTTTCCGTCACGGGTGACAAGGACCGGCGAATTGAGGATCTCCAAGAGCCTTCCCGTTCGCTCGGCGGGAGGAGGCCAGACGGATTTCAAAAACAGATATCCATCCGGAAGGACACCTAAAAAGCCTCGATAGTCTTTGACCGATAAATCGACCTGCTCTTTGAACGCGCCGTCTTCATCCATGCGCCAGAGACGCTGGGAATTCATATCCTGAACAAAGACATCATCGCCCCGCAAATGGTATGTAAACTCACCTTGAATTTCGCCGGGACCGGCGCCCTTTTTATAGAGATTCTTAAGAAATTTGCCATCGCTCGAGAATTTCAGGAATTCCCCGACCTCGTTCAGGAAAATTGACCCATCGGGAGCGATCCGAAGCTCATGAGGCCACTTGAGGAAGAAGGCGCCGCTTTCGTCCGTGATCCGCCAGACTTCTTTCAGATTGAGCACCCGACCGGCGTTGGTCGATTGCGGCTTGGACGGATTTTCAATGATTTGAGCTCCCAAATAAGTTACCGTCAAGAAAACGGCATTGATTGCACCCAACCAAAACAGGCCATGGAAACCACTTGTCTTGATCCGAAAATCCACTTTCATAGCAGCCCCAATTTTTATCTCCGATTCGGTTCGCTATTTCTCCACGATCTTGTATTGATAAACCGTAGCTCCGCGACTGGCGTCGATCAGAAACAGATAATCGCCGCAGATCCGGGCGTGGTCCACAAAATGGGCCAGCGAGATTTCACCCAGGAGAATTCCGTCCGGCGCAAAAACCTCAAGCTTCAAGGCGTCCGTCTTGCGCAGGTCGGTATTGCCCTTGACTTCGGATTTGACTGAGCTGATGCTGCCGCCGGGACCGGACCAAGCGGTCATCATCTGCTGGATCTGCTCTTCTTTCTTCAGTTGCCGACCGTAAGTCACGACCCAGATCCGCTCTTTTTTATCGACGGCGACAGCAACCGCGCAAGTATTCATCTCCGGGGCGGTCATGGAAACAACTTTTCCTTCCGAGGTGTCCATCTTGGCTTTCTTCTTCAGCTCCGTTGAAAAATTCATCGGCCGATCCGCCCGCCAGAGCAGCTTTCCGTCAGCAGAATATTTTTCCAGCCGGTTCTGGAAAATGAAGACGGCCGCCACGCCGCCCTGCCCATCGACCGCATAAGCGATGCCGTTGCCCATGGAACTGGTCATCGAATCGCCGAGATCGACGAGCGCGCCGAATTCCCGCGAGAGCTTTCCGTCCGGGCCATACGCCTTGAACAAGGTCAATTTGGGCTGTTTGGCCTCCTCTCCCTTGCGCTGGGGCATGGCAAAGACCATGCCTTTGGTCAGATAGGTTCCGGCCGTCCAGCAACGCAGGTTCGTCACCCGCATCCCTTGGAGGGTGGTGATCTTCGTCTCTTTGCCGTCGCCGGTGAAGGCCTGGATGCGAAGCTGGAACGGATCATAGACGATGAGCCGGCCGGCCGCGTCGAAATCGAGCGAATCCGGCATCATAGTTTCGCCCGGCCCTTGGCCTTTGCGGCCGATCGAGGCCAGATATTTGCCGTCCGCCCCGAATTTCTGAATGCGGGCGTTGGCGGAATCGAGGATATAGATGTTGCCTTTGGGGTCCACGGCGACGTCGCCCGGCTGATTGAACGATAGATTCACTTCGTCCGAGTCGACATCACCGATCTTGCGGACTAGCTCAAGGGCGACCTTAGGCGTCTTCCCCCATTGTCCGCCTTTCTCGTTATGGACCACTCGTACGCCATCCACCGCCTCGATCTTTTGAGCCCAAAGCTCTAAGCCGCCGAATGCCAGAACGATGAAGAGAATCCGAGGCATCCAATGCTTCATCTCGATCCCCTAAAACGCGAAATTGCGGAAAGTCAGTCCCTTGGTCTTGAGCGTCGTGCCCATGACCTTGTCCAGCTTGGCCAAGGCGATCTTGTAATCGACCTGGGCCCGCACTTCGTCCGTCCGGGCCTGGGCCAAATCGCGCTGGTAGCTGAACAGCCACTCGCTGCCGACCAGCCCCAGATCGTATCTCTGCTGTTCGGCCGCCAGCCGCTTCTCCACCATGGCCCGGTAATCCGCGGATGACTTGATCTTGCGCTCGGTGTTGCGGAGATCCAGAACCGCCGCGGAAACCTCCGAGGCGATCGTCTTCTTCTGCCGCTCCAGCCGCAAAAGGCTTTGCTGATTGGCAAGATTGGCCTTGGTCAGGCTGGCCCGGGAGAAAATATTCGCCAGAGGCAAGGACAAGTTGAGATTTAGCGACCAATTCCGATAGTACTTCCGGAAAACGTCCTTCAACGAATCCATCCGGCTGCCGACGATTTTGCCGATGACGATCTGGGTCAAGGGGTTGTCATCCAGATAGAGAAATTTCACCCCCGATTGCCCCGGATTCCAGATCGAGAAATCCAGGTCGAGCTGGGGCAGAAGCTGGTTGCGGTAATAGCCGACGTCGTTGCCGCTCGTTTCGAGGTCTTTTTCAGCCGAGAGGATCTCCGGCCGCTCGGCCAGGGCCGTGCGCAGGGCCTCATCCAAGCCGATAGCTCGCTTCTCCGCACTGGGCCGGTCGGCCAATAAAAGCCTTGATCCCGCCGCATCCGCGCGCGTCTCCCCCGGCTCGCCCGCCGCGGTTCCGGAGTTCATAAGCCGCCGCAGCTGTTCCTCCAGCCGCTCAACTTGAAGCCGGGCGGAGATCGCGCCGTCCTCCCAACGGGTCACCTCGGTTTCGGCGCTGAGGACTTCGATGGCCGATTTCGAGCCGATGCGGGCCGCCTCGTTGCTGCGCTTCAGCGTCTCCCGGCTTTGTGCCAGGGAGGCTTCCTGCACTTTCAGATTCTCCTGCGCATAGAGCAGATTCCAATAGGCTTCCTCGACGTCATAGACAGTCTGCAGGACGGCGGCCTTGAGCTGGGCCAGGCCGGCGTCGCGGGTATTTTCCGCCCGCGTCGTTTCGATGCGGTTGATCTTCGGCCCGAAGCCCTTGAGCAGGGGCTGCTTCAATTCGAATTGCAGCAGACTGTAATAAAAGGGATTGATGACGGTATAGGCCTGGGCCGTGTCGCTCATCTGATTGGAGAAACTGAGCGAGAGATCGGCGCCGGTGATGATTTTCTGGGTCAAGCCGGCGGAAAGATAGTCATTTTTGCTTTGGTAGTTCGTCCCCTGGAGTCCCCAGCTCCCAAGGCTTGTTGTATCATTGCGTCTATAGGCCATGTCGAATTGGGGCAGAAACTTCTCCCTGGTTTCGGTCACGGCGGCATCGTCCAGAGCCGGAGTGACGGCGTCCACGGACAGATCCAGATTGCGGGCCAAGGCCTCGCGCAGGCAGGCCGCCAGAGTCAGCGGCTTCGACAGATCCGCTTGTCCTTGTCCGTGGATTATAGCCACGGATAAGGACGGCGGAAATGGATCCCCGGGAAAAAGCCCGGGGCCCCTGCCGCCGCTGGCTGCCGTAACGAGGAGCAGTGTTATGGTCGAAACGAAGGCGATCAAGCGTGGAATACGGGTCATGGAAGCCTCGCGCTAACGGCCCCCGGCCGTCAGTTCTTGACGACGACTTTGGCGTCGTGGGCCAGGGTGAAATGGCCTTCGACGATCACCTGCTCGCCGGCCTGGACGCCCCAACCCGGCTCCGTGCTGGTCAAGATTTCGGCGAAGCGCTCGTTTTCCAGGCCGATATCGACATAGCGCCATTTGGCCAAACCGTTCTCGACCACGAAGACGAGCTTGCGCCCGCCGCGCACCAGGACGGCGTCCTGCGGTACGAGCAGGCGGTCCTTATAAACGTCGGCGGCGATTTCCACTTCAGCGTGCATGCCGGGCTTGAGCTCTTCGGAGGGATTATTGACGGCGATATGCACGGCGCACGTCCGGTCCTCGGCACTGACGACGGGGCTGATCGCTTCGACGATGCCCTTGAACACTTTGCTCGGATAAGCGCTGAAGCGAAGATCGACTTCCCGGCCGGCTTTCATCTTGCCGATCTCGCTCTCCAGCACCTTGGCCTTGACCTTGATGCGGCCGATATCGACCAGGGTAAACAATTCGCGCCCGGCGTCCAGCCGCTCGTTGGGGCTGATTTTCAAATCCGTGACGATACCGTCGAAAGGCGCCCGAATGATCGATTTATCCAGATCCATGCGGGCCAGCTTGACGTCGATCTCGCCCTGGGTCAG
>PMCY01000364.1 GCA_003154255.1 Candidatus Aminicenantota bacterium
TGGGTTCGATTCCCTCCTCCGGCACAAACCCCCCGCCTGACCCAAATCGTATCGAATCAGACCGTGAATACGGTTACCCATAGATCATGAATGTTGCAGAAACTGGCGGCCCAGACCGTTCCCTTGAAGCCATCCGGCAGAGTATAGGTCGATTCCGCGGCGTCCGTCGAAACGAACGTCTTTTCGCCCAGCACTTTGCCCTCCGGCGTCAGGAGCGTGTGTTTGACGATGAAGTGTTTCTCCGTCATGGGGTGGGTGTTGACGATTTTGATGGCCGGGCCTTCGAGGGTAACCTTTGGAGCATGGGCCCCCTCTTTGCCGGCCCAACGACCCGGTGCATCCTTGGTGTAAACGAGGCCGGCGGGGAACTTGGAGGGGCCTTGGGCTAAGGCCGCGCCGCTCAGAACGGCCGCTCCCGTCAAAGCCATGGAACCCTTCAGGAAATCGCGTCGTCGTGACATGGGAATCTCCTTTTTCGTTGTTATGTCATCGAATATAGGATCACTCCGAAGCGAAGTCAAGGAGGCGGGTCGCTGGCGTCTTTGGGATCATGGAGCGCCGGTGGTAGAATATATTTCGAAAGAGAGCACGATGATTCCGTTTGATCGCCGCGGGACCGCGTTGGGGCGCTGCCTCATCGGCGCGACGGCGATCGTGTTGATCTCGGCTTTGCCGGCCGCCGCCGAGCGGCGGGGGATCGATGTGTCCATCGTCAAAACGGACGGAATGCGCATCGCCGGGGAGCTTTGCGCCGTACGGCCGAATTCGGTCGTCGTCCAGGACGGGCAGGGCGAATCCGGCTATGTTTTCATCGCCGTTTCAGACATCCGCTTCATCGAGAGGGCTAGAATTTCCGCCTGGCTGGGGGCCGCGACGGGATTGCTCCGCTGGGGATTCGTGGGCGCGATCGCCGGGGACGTCATCGCCTTCAATAAGCCATCCTCCCGGAAACGCCTGAGCGCGATTATCGGCGGGCTGATCGGCGGATCGATCGGCGCCTTTTTTGGGGGATTGAAGGGCGTGCCGACCAAGCGCATTGTCACCATCGACATCGAAGGTCAACCCCGAGAGGTTGTCGTCTCGGCCTTAAGGAAATTGGGGGCGGCCGCCCGGATCCCCGACGCCTGGTGAGGGCTCCTGTGAGACTTACCCGCGGACGTTATTTTGCTTTTCTTCTGCTGGCGTTGATCGGCGCTTCCGCCTGCCGCCCGCGCGTCCGGCCGGTCCCTTCACCGGAATTTCCCGATGTCCACGGCTATTTCATACAGGCCGGCGTTTTTTCCTTGGAAACGCACGCCGCCGGACTGACCCGCTCCTTGAAAAACCGTTCGGTGCCGGCGTTTTATTTCGCCCATGCCTCGGGGTTTTTCAAAGTCTGGATCGGGCGTTATGCTTCGCGCGAAATCGCCGAGCGGGCGGCCCGCGCGCTCCTCGCCGATGGCGTCATTCGGGAATTCTTCGTCATCGAAGGAATGGCATTTGCCGCCGCGGCACCGGCGTCGGCCGGCACCGAGAGCCGCCTGCGCCGCGATCTGGTCGAAACGGCGCGGAGTTTCCTAGACTACCCCTATGCCTGGGGCGGCGCTTCGGCCCGGGAAGGGTTCGATTGCAGCGGACTGACGATGACGGTCTATCAATTGAACGGATTGAATATGCCCCGCTCAATCTACGACCAGTACGAATCCGGACGCGCCGTGGCCATCGATCGCCTCAGCGCGGGCGACCTCGTCTTTTTCGCCACCGGCGGAGACGAGAAGGTCAGCCACGTCGGGATTTATATCGGCGACGGCCGGTTCATTCATGCGCCGGGGACGAACAAGACAATCCGAGTGGATTCGCTGGCCAATTCCTATTTTCGGATACGGATCATCGGCGCTCGCGGCTACCTCGGGGATTTTTAAACAGGTTCTGTGAATAACCCTGTTGAAAAACCATCTCCGATGCGGCCCATGAAATTGATCCTGCGTTAGTTCTGGCTTTTTGCCCATTGAATGGGCGGGCCTTTCGCGGGGCCCGTTTTTTGACATCGCTACTCTCCTATGCTATAAAAATTTCCAGAACTCGCCGGATCTTTTCCCGTGATTTTGTTCGCCGGGGTCGTTGTCCGGCCGGTCGAGGAGACCGCATGCTGACAGGCGCTTATACCCTTTTGATAACTCCCTTCGGACCGGACCTCCGTCTGGACGAAGAGGGTTTGCGATTACTCGTCCGGACCCAGGTCGAGGGAGGGATCCATGGCCTGGCTCCCCTCGGAGTCAGCGGCGAAAGCCCTGCGCTGAACGGAGCCGAAATTCGCCGGGTTGTGGAAATTTGCGTCGAGGAAGCGGCCGGCCGGTGCCGCATCGCTCCGGACACGTGTTCCTGCAACCTGGACGTGACCATCGAACGGGCCCGGCTCTACGCCGATTTGGGCAGCGATTACGTGGTCGTCTTCGCTCCATACTTGGTCAAACCGACCCAGGCCGGAGTGGTCGATTTTTATCGGCGGGTGGCCGATGCTTGTCCCGTTCCGATCCTGCTTCACAATGTCCCCGAGCGGGCGGCCGTGGCCATCGAACCCAAATCCTATGCCCAGTTGATCGAGCATCCGAACATCGTCGGGACCAAGGAGGGGGTTAAGGAGCTTGACCACCTGGCCCGGCTTCTCCACATGTCCCGGGGCAAGGATTTCGCCGTGTTGACGGGAAAAGACGCCACGGCCTATCCCTTGATCGCCTTCGGCGGCCAAGGGGTGTTCACCGTCGCCGGGAATATCGTCCCGGGCGTCATGCGGGAGTTGACCGAGCTGGCCCTGAAGGGCGAGCTGGCCAAGGCCGCGGAGATTCACGACGCTTATTATGAGCTTTTCGAAGCTCTCCGCCTGGAAACCAACCCCATGGCCGTCAAGGAAGCCCTGACCCTCATGGGGCTGCCCGGCGGGCCCCTCCGGCCGCCGCTGACGCGTTTGTCCGCGACGAACAGCGGGCTCTTGAAGCGCCTGCTCGACGAGCGGGGGCTTCTTCGACATCCGGCCCTGTGAAAAAGTAATAACCATGGATTATCGACAGATCGCCGATTTGATCGCCAAGAGCAAGAAAATCACTCCGTCCACGGTTTATGTCCGAGGCCTTTTCCAGGAGGAGGATTTCCTCGAGGCCGGGTTCCAAGCCTTCGGCCAAGGCCGTTTATGGATTCTGATCGGTGATTACCCCGCCATCGAAACCTGGCTCAGAAAGCATCGTCGCCGCGTCGCCGGCGCCCATGCCGATATCAAGGCCCGCTATTCGGCTCTCCCTCTGCTGGACCTGCGCCGGGTGGATGCCCGCATCGAACCCGGCGCCGTCATCCGCGGCGGGGCCAGGATAGGCCGGAACGCGGTCATCATGATGGGCGCCGTCATCAACATCGGAGCGGAGGTCGGGGCCCGGACGATGATCGACATGAACGCCGTCCTGGGGGCCCGGGCGATTGTCGGGCGGGACTGCCATATCGGAGCCGGCGCGGTCATCGCTGGGGTGCTGGAGCCGCCCAGCCGCAAGCCGGTGGTCATCCGCGACCACGTCCTGGTCGGGGCCAATACGGTGGTGCTGGAAGGCGTCACGATCGGCCGAGGCAGCGTGGTGGCGGCCGGAGCCGTCGTCATCAAGGACGTGCCGGCGGGAGTTGTCGTCGCCGGGATTCCCGCCGCGATCATCAAAAAAACGAGCGACGTGGCCAAGGAAAAGATCGCCCTCCTGCCCAAGCTGCGCGGACGTCGCTGAGCGGCGGCGGCGCCTCGCCAAGCGGAGAACAAGCCATGGTCGACATATTCGGGCTTCTGCGGGACCTGATCGCCATTCCCTCGCCCACCGGCGCGGAAGGGCCGCTGACCGATTTTCTGTCCGGCCGATTGTCCGATCTGGGCTGGACCGTCAAAGAACAGCCCCTTGAAGGTGAACGGCGCAACATCTTGGCCTCCGACGGCCATCGGACGAAAGTGGTCCTGTGCACCCATCTGGACACAGTGCCCGGGGAGACCGAGGCCCGCGAGGACGAGCAGTTCATCTACGGGCGCGGATCGTGCGATGCCAAGGGCAGCGCCGCAGCCATGATGGCCGCGGCCGAGTGTTTGAAAACGGATGGCGCGGCGGGAGTGGGCATTCTTTTCGTGGCCGGCGAGGAAACGGACAGCCTGGGAGCGCGCCGGGCCAACGAATGGGGCATCGGATCGCAATTCGTCATCGTCGGTGAGCCCACCGACAACCGGCTCGGTTTGGGGCACAAAGGCACCCTGTTCGTCCGTCTGGCCGCGTCCGGCAAACGGGCCCATTCGGCCCTGCCCCACCTCGGCGAATCGGCCGTGGAAAAGCTCCTCGATCTCCTGGCCGATATCCGAAAAATCCGCTTCGGCGAAGATCCGCGGCTCGGTCCGACCCTGCTCAATATCGGCCATATCCAGGGCGGGACGGCCGTCAACGTCGTGGCCGACGAAGCCGCGGCCCTGTTGGCCATCCGGCCGTCCGTCTCGGTATCCGACGTTTTGAGCCGGCTGGCCGAGGCCGTCGCCGGCCGGGCGGAGATGGAAATCATCACCGCCTCGGAGCCCCAGCGACTTTGGACGCTGCCCGGGTTCCCGACGGCGGTTTTTCCTTTCGGCACGGACATCCCTTACCTGACGACGCTCGGCAAACCGTTCTTGTACGGCCCCGGCTCGGCCGTCTGGGCCCACGCCGCCGACGAACGGGTCGAGAAAAAGCAGCTGCTTGAGGCCGTCGCCGGATACCGGATCCTGGTGGGCCGCCTTCTGGCGGGGGAAGCCGTCCAAGGCCCTCCGGGAGGAGCGCGCCCATGAGGACCGTCGAAAAGACACTGATCCGTTTCGTCAATGATCAGGCCGGGCCCGATTGCCTGAATCTGGGCCTGGGCGAACCGAGCTTTCCCACGCCCGCGCCGATCCTGGCCCACGTCCGCGAACATCTCACCGATTGGCGGCTGGGCTATACGACCAATGAAGGCTACCGCGAATTGCGTGAGCTCATCGCCGCCCGCGAATCAGCCGAAGCCGGGGTCCGCGTCGTCCCCGAACGGGTCATTGTGACCATGGGATCGGAGGAGGCGTTGTGCGTTTTTCTCCAGGCGGCCGTCGAACCCGGCGACGAAGTCCTCATCCCCGATCCCGGCTTCCCGGTCTATGAATCGATCACCGGGCTGACGCCCGGGACGGCCGTGCGTTACCCGCTCCGGCCCGAGAACCGCTTTCGGTTGAAGGCCGCCGACATTCTGGACCGGCTGACGGGCAGAACGCGGGCCGTCATTCTCAACAGCCCCAATAATCCGACGGGCGCGATTTACGAGGATGATGAACTGGCCGCCCTGGCGGCGGGATTAAAAGGGACGGGCGTCTATGCCGTGACCGACGATTGCTACCGGGCTCTCGTTTATGGTCCCCAGCCGCCTTCGATCCTGGGCCGTTATGAAAATGCCGTCCTGGTCGGCTCGCTGTCAAAAAGCCACAGCATGACCGGATGGCGGATCGGCTGGATCGTCGTTCCGCCCGGGATCGCATCCACCGTCGGCGCGCGGCACCATCTGACCGTGATCTGCGCCGCCTCGGTGTCCCAGAGAGCGGCCATTTTCGCCCTGAGCGGCGGGTCGGACGCGGTGTGCGCCGCCAATCTCGACGAGCTCCGGCGGAGACGCGATTGGGCGCTGGCTGGCCTCCGGAAATTTGCCGGCCTGGAAGCGGAGAGGCCCGAAGGCGCTTTCTATATTTTCACCCGGGTCTCCGAGGAATGCCGCAGGGCCGGCGGTTCCCTGTCGCTCTGCCTGCGCCTCATCGAAGAAGAGAAGGTCATCGTGACACCCGGCGCAGCTTTCGGACCGGCGGGCGAGGGCTGGCTGCGTATCTCCTTCGCCAATCTGCCGGAGACCATCGAAGAGGGCCTGAAGCGGCTGGGACGGTTTCTGGACCGGCTGCGAAAATAGCCTTACGCCGGAATTCCGCCCGATGTCCATCAATGAACCCCCTGTCACCGACGCGGGCGGACTCCATTCCACCTAGGTCGAGGTATATCGCGTCCCGCGCCTCCATCGCCGCTGAAGCGGGCGGTCCGCGATGGATATTTCCCGCTTTTCCCGGTTCCCCGATTGGATTATAATCAATCCACTGAAATGTGAGGAGGCGTCATGAGAACGAAGCTTCGGGATCACGAACGCAGACTTTTCGAAACCCGCACGCATTGGCTGTCGATGTGGAAGCCGTTTTTAATCGTCCTGGCAACGGGGATTTTCTTGTGCATCGCCTATTTTCGCATGGATCCCGGCGGCGCGACCCCGACTCTGCGCAAGCTCAGCCTGATCCTTTTTGTCCTGGGCCTGCTTTATTTTGCCTATCGCGAAATGTATCGGCGCCGGGACATCTGGGTCGTGACTAATCTGCGCGTCATCGATGAGCGGGGCATTTTCACCCTGTTCACCAAGGAAAGCCCTCTGGAAAAAATCAATAATCTCTCCTATGAGCAAAATATCATCGGCCGGATGATGAATTATGGTCAGATCGAGATTCAAACCGCTGCCGAGGATGGGGCCACGATTTATACGCTGATCACCAACCCCAAACGGCTCAAGGAGGAGATCGCCATGGCCCGCGACGCCTACAGCAAGGAATTGCTGCAATCGTCCCTCGGCCATACGATTTCCCAAGCCTGAAATCGCCGAGGGCCGGCGTCCGGGGAACGCCGTCCGCGCCGATCGAAGAAAGGACTCCTATTGGCATGGCCCAAGATCGATTGATTTCCGTGGATGCCTTCCGGGGGTTGACCGTGGCGGCCATGGTCCTGGTCAATAACCCCGGCAGCTGGACCTTTGTCTATGCGCCGCTCCGCCATGCTCCCTGGCACGGTTGGACACCGACCGACCTGGTCTTTCCCTTCTTCCTGTTCATCGTCGGCATCTCCATTTCCTTGTCTCTCGGCCGGAGGGCCGCTGAAGGCACCCCAAACGGAGCACTGGTTCTCAAGATCGTCAAACGCTCGGCCATGATCTTCGGGCTCGGGCTTTTTCTCCATCTCTTCCCCAAGTTCCATATCGCCGTCTTCCGCATTCCGGGCGTACTCCAGCGGATCGCCTTGTGCTTTCTGTTCGGCGCCCTGATTTTTCTCAAGGCCCGGTTGCGGACCCGCGCCGCGCTGGCGGTTCTGCTTCTGCTCGGCTATTGGGCTTTGCTGACTTTCGTGCCCGTGCCCGGGTTCGGCCCGGGTGTCCTGGCCGAGCACGGCAACCTGGCCGGCTATATCGATTCCAAGATCCTGGCCGGGCACATATATAAGCCCGATTTCGATCCGGAAGGGCTGCTCAGCACGATTCCGGCGATCGTCAC
>PMCY01000174.1 GCA_003154255.1 Candidatus Aminicenantota bacterium
ACAACGGCACGGTGGAGCAGTCCAATAATTCCTTCTACGGGCGCGATGGCAAGTGGATCGTTGAAAACCACGGCGCCGATCCCGACGTCGTGGTGGACAACGACCCCGGCTCGGTCGTCGCCGGGCGTGACCTGCAATTGGAGAAGGCCATCGAGGTCATGCTGGAGAAGCTCAAGAAGAACCCGCCGGCGTTCCCGGCGGTGCCGGCCTATCCCAAGAAGTAACTCAGTCCGATTTTTAGGGGGGGACACAATACTGTGTCCCCCTTTTTTTATTTGCCGGCCGATTTGCCGCCGGACGGTTTTTCCTCCCAGGCCATGCGAAACGGGCGGCGCTCGGTTGTTTTGCCCGGGTTCGGACGGTGGGAAGGATCGGCAAGGAATTCAGCCATGATACGAGCCGCTTCGGGATGGCTGAACAGAGGGACGTGGGTATAGCCGGCGATTTCCACCAGGAACGAGTTCGGCAAGTGGGAAGCCGTCCGGCGGGCCCACTTCACCGGGGTGTCGGGATCGAATTCTCCCGCGGCGATCAAGATGGGGATGGGGCTCCGCACCGGCTCGTTCTCGATCGCGTCGGGATGACCCTGCGGCCAGGCCTGCAGGGCTTCCAGGGAAACCCCGGTCTGGATGAATCGATCAAGCACGCGCGGCAATCCCGCGGGCTTTCGTAACTTCTCCGGCTTTTCGAAAGGGAACTCCTCGTTGCACCACACCGCCAGCCGCATGCCCATGGCCGTTCCCTGAGTGGAACCCAGATAGGACTGCCCCAGCGGGGCCAGGCGATCGGCCTCGCCCTTGCAGATCGAATCGATGATCAGCGGCAGGTAGGGAATCGACGAAGCGTCCTCGAGACCGGCGTAGAGGCAGTTCATGATCCCCGCGCCGTCGAGGCTCAAGGGAAGCGGCTTTCCTTCCAAGGGATTCTTCACCGTCAGCGTGAGCGGATGGCGATTGGCTTCGGCCAACAGTCGGAAAAAGCGTTCTTTCAAATCGGGAAAGCGGGCCCTCAGGACAGCATCGTCCCGGCAGACGGCAAAGACTCGGTCGAGGGCTTCCAGGATATTGGCCGAACCGTCCTCATCCCAGTTGGCCTCGGGGGGCAGGACGGAATCGAGGATCACCGCGCGGACGCCTTGGGGGTGGTCGCGCAGAACGGTCAGCATCACTTTCGTGCTGTACGAAACACCGTAGAGGTTCCAGGACGCGATCTCCAGCATCCGCCTTAAATCGGCGACATCCGCGGCGCTTTCCCTGGTGGTATAGGCGGCCAGATCGACGCCTTCTTCCTTCAACGTTCGCGCACATGCGGTCATGGCCGCCGCGACATCCCGGGGATCCGGATCGCCGTTAAGCCGTGTTCCCCAGCCCGATCGGCCGGCCCGCTCGATCTCCGGACACATCAGGGCCGGTTCGGCGAAACGGGTGCCGCGCTGTTCGAAGAGGATGAGGTCCCGGTCGGCAAGAAGCGCGGAGCGCCGAAATGACCGGCCCCCATACAACGTGCTGCCGCCCGGCCCTCCGGTCATAAAGAGGACCGGGTCCGGCCGGGGGGACGCGCCGCGGCTCTTGATGATGACGAAGGGCAGACGGATCGTCCGGCCGTTCGGTTCGGGAAACCGGCGCTCGGGAACGACGAGATAGCCGGTTTTCAATTCGGGGCTCCGCTCCACGACGGCCGGGAGGTCGGCCCATTCGATGCGGGGAACGGCGGCAGGCGGAATAGCCGACTGTGCCAGGAGAAGACACGGCATCAAGAGCACGGAAGCTCGGGCGACGGGGCGGATTCGCATCAGGAGCACCTCTTCGGGGACAAAGCTTATATCAATAGGTACGGGCCGTCCCGGGAAATGGTTGCCCGGCAGGAAACTTTCCGCCCGTCTCCGCGTGAAAAGGGCGTTGAGCGGCCCGGCTGAATCTGTTATCTATAGCTTTAATGGAGGGCCGCATGACCAACCTCGTCCGCAAATCCCTTCCCGCCGTGCTTATCTTCATTCTGTCCGGACTGGCCGCCGCCCCGCAGGCCGCCGGCCCCGTACCGCTCAAGATTTATCCCGAAGCCCTACACGCAGGTCGCATCACTCCGCTCTTCTATGGCAACTTCATCGAGCTGCTGGACGATCTCATCCCCGGAATGTGGGCCGAAATGCTGGGCAACCGCGGATTCGAGGGTGTCGAACCGACCGCCAGNNAAGCCCTTCAACGCCCTACGCTCCGCCCGCCTGAACGCGTCCGCGGCCACTCCGGGCCGGCTGACGCAGGGCGGCCTGGCGGTCAAAAAAGGCCTGACCTATCGATTCAGCGGCTGGTTCCGTGCGGACGCGCCCGGGCTGAAAATCACGGCGGCCCTCAAGGCGGCGCTTCCGGACGGCACCTGGATGACGCTGGGCCTCTTCGACCTGCCGTCCCCCGGGGCCGATTGGGCCCGAAAAGAAGGCCGTTTCGTCTCCACCGGCACGACCGACCGAGCGGCATTCGAACTGTCCGTCGGCGGGAGCGGCCATCTGTGGGCCGACAAGGTATCGCTGATGCCCGGCGACGCCATCGACGGCTGGCGCAGGGACGTCGTCGAGGCCGTCCGTGAGATGCGGCCGGCGGTTCTGCGTTGGGGCGGTTCAACGGTTGATCCCGGCGGCTACAAATGGAAGGACGGCGTNNCTTCTGCAAGGCCGTGGGGGCCGAGCCGCTGCTCTGTGTTTCGTTCGGCGACGGCCCCTCCAGCGCCCGGGACGTGGTCGAATACGTGAACGGACCGGCCGACAGCCCCTGGGGGAAAAATCGGGCCGCCAACGGGCATCCGGCCCCTTATGGAGTGAAGTACTGGCAGGTCGGCAACGAAATCGAAGATCCGGGCTATCCCGCCCGCTGCGCCGAGTTCTGCCGCGTGGTCAAGGCCGCCGATCCCCAAGCCGTCATTCTGACGTCTTTTCCGACTCCGGCGCTGGTCGAGCAGGTCAAGGACCTGGCGGATATCTACTGCCCCCATTACTATCAGCCCGACCTGCTGGGCATCGACGAGGACATCACCCGCCTGCAAGCCCTCTTGCGCGACAAGGTCAAGGGCCGCCCGGCCAGGCTGGCCGTCACCGAATGGAACATCGACGCCGGGGCCTGGGGACTCGGGCGGGGCAAGCTGTACACTCTCAACTGCGCCCTGTTCGAGGCCCGCTTTCTCAACATCCTGCATCGCCGCTCCGACATCATCGCCCTGGCCACCCGATCCAACCTCTGCAACAGCTTCTGCGGCGGCACGATCCAGACGAACGCGGCCGGACTTTTTCGGATCCCGGCCTTTTACGTCATGTCGCTCTACGCCGGCCACACCAAGCCCGTCCCCCTGCGGATCAGCGAGCCGCCGGCGGGGGTGGACGTCACGGTCTGCGCAGCCGAAGACCGGAAAACGGCCTCGATCTTCGCCGTCAACATGCGCAAGGAGCCGGTCGATCTGGACATCGACGCCGCCCTGGCCCCGGGTATGGCCATCGTCTCCGCCCAGTATCTCGGCGATACGCAGGACCGGCGCCAGGCCGATGTCATCAATTACTGGGATCATCCGGAGCGCGTCCGGATCGCGCCGGCCGCCGTCAACGGGCGGACAGTCCACCTGCCCTCCTTGTCCCTGACCGTGGTGGATTTGGCCGCCCGCTGACCGGAACGGCGGGCTAGGCCCGGGTGGAGAGATTCCGCTCGTTGAACGTGATGGCCACGGACGTCCCCGCCTCGCTCCGGGTTTCGAGCGACCCGCCGATCTGTTCGATCAGCATTTGGACGATCTGCCAGCCGAGTGAGGCCGATTGCCGGGGATCGACGCCGGGGGGAAGCCCCACGCCGTTGTCGGCTATTTCCAGGCGCAAACGACCATCCCCGATACGCTCCAGGCGGATGAAAATCTCACCCCGCCGGGCCTGGGGAAAGGCATGTTCCAGCGAGTTCATCACCAACTCGTTGACGATAAGCCCGAGGGGGATGGCCATCGTGACGTCGAGATCGACGGGGAGAAGCTCCGAGCGATAGGCGATCCGGACGGCGTCGACCTGGAGGGTATGGAAGAGGTGGACGACCAGGCTCTCGATGTAATCGGCGAAATCGATCCGCGACAAGTCGGTGGACCGGTACAGCTTCTCATGGACCAAGGCGATCGAACGGATCCGGTTCTGACTCTCACGGAACATGTTCAGGACGGCCGCGTCGGAGATCAGCCGGGCCTGGTGGTTAAGCAGGCTGCTGATGATCTGCATGTTGTTGCGGACGCGGTGGTGGACCTCTTTAAGGAGGACATCCTTCTCCCGTAAGGATGCCCGCAGGGCTTCCTCGGCTTGATGCCGGGCCGAGACGTCGCGGGAGCTGAAGACAGCGCCGGCGTAGTGTCCGTCGGCTTCAAAATGGAGCATAGCCTGGGATTCGACCCAGATATAGCGGCCGTCGACGCTCCGGAAACGGTACTCCAGGCGTATGGATGTTTGGCCGGCTCGGGCGGCCTGCTCAATCAAATGGATGACGCCCGGGTAATCCTCCGGATGGATGAACTCAGCCGGGGTCTTTCCCAGCAGAGCGGTAAACGGATAGCCCAGGACGCGCTCGACCGAGGGGCTGACGAAGACGGCCCGGTGATCAGCGCCGATCTGGGTGATGACATCGATCATATTGTCCATCAGGAATCGCAAGCGCCGCTCGCGCTTTTCCAGGTCGTTCCGGACGTCTTTGCGCTCGCGATTGAGGAGGGCTAGGGCCGTCTGGTCAGAGATTTCGACGGCGAAGCGAACCTCGTCGGGCAGCCATTTCCGGGCCGGCCCGACGTGCTCGAAACAGACGATGCCCTGCATCCGGCCCGAGGCCCGGATGGGCACGTCCAGCGTCGAAGTGATGCCGAGGGGACGGAAATAGCCGTCACAGAATTCGGCCGTCCGCGGGTCGGCGCAGGCGTCGTGAGCGTCCACGGCCCGTTCCGACTGAATGGCCTGGAAGTAGACCGGATATTGCCCGGCCTCGAGAACGAGCCCGCTTGAGTGGCGCTCCTGGGACAGCTCAAAGAGATCGAGGCAGGAGATCCGGCCCTCCTCGCTGCCGCCGAGCCAGATGCTGACCCGTTCCACGCGCAGAGCCCGCGCCGAAGCCTCGACGACGGCCGCCGCGGCGGCCGTCAAGTCCCCGGAGGAAATCGCGGGATAGAAGGCCAGCCGGACAATGGCCTGCTTCTGGCGCTCGATGCGGTCAAGGAAGGCGGCCTGGTCTTCTTCGCCGGCCTTGGCTTCGGTGACATCCCGCAGAACGATCAGCCGCCCATAGACCTCGCCGTGCCGCCCGGGAAGCAGGGAGATCCGGATATCCATCCAGCGTCTGATTTCAGGCCAGCGGACCAGGCGGTCTCCGGTCTCGGTCAGCAGGCTGGAGGCCAGGACGCCGAAATCAGGCCAGGGGCGAAGAAAATCGAGCAGGGGCCGGCCGATAAAGTCGGATGAAATCCCCAACAGCCGCCGCCCCGCCGGATTGAGCTCCAGAATGCGGTTCTCCGCGTCCAGAACGATGATGCTGTCCGCGATGCTGTCGATCAGCACGCTATGAGCGACGGGGACGATATCCAACAGCTTATAGCGGAAAAGGCTATACCCGACGCACAACCCTCCGGCCGTGAAGGCGAGCGGGGTAAAATCGAGGCCGACCGGCCCGAGCTTCAGCATATAAACGGCGTTGCCCACCCAGGGAAAAAGGACCCCGGCCATGAGCCAGATCGCCTGGCGTCGATAGAGGCCATGGAAGCGAAGGGCATCGCGGACAAGCAGGGCCGAACCGACCAGAAAAAACAGATAGGAATAAATCAGGTGGACCCAAATCGCCGGGCCGTGCTCGTAAATGAGAAGCGAACCGGGCTGCGGAGAAGCCGGCCGGATGGAGGGCCAGACCAGGCCATGCCGCTCGTTGCTGAAGGCCAGGGCCACCAGGATGAAGGGCAGAAGCCACAATAGGGCCTGAGGAAGCGGCCGGATCTTCTTGAGGCGTTGGCCGTGCCCCAGGGCGAAGAGAAGCCACAGGGGAGCCACAGAGGCAACCGACAGATATTGGAGCTTCGCGTTCCACAGCCGGACGGCGACTCCGGTCGCGGAAAGCTCAAAGGCCGCCGTGGCCGACCACCAGGCGACCGAAATCATGAGCAGGACAAAATAGATCCCCCCGGGGTTTTTGCGTCGTTTCCAGCCTTGGGCGGCCAGCGCCAGACAGATCAAGGCGGCCGCGATGAGAATCAGGCTGTAAGGATTGATCGGCCAACCGGACATATTCAGTCCTGCTCCGGAAAAATGGGCATCTGCCCGTATCGATTAAAATATAACAAATATCTAACGGAAAGTCACAGCCCGGATGGACCTCGTTTCAGATCTCTTCGAAACGGGCCGTGAAATGGCGCAGGAAGCGCGGTTCGTCGATGATCCTCAAGCCACGGACCTTGGTTTTCTTCGCGGCGATAGAACCCAGGGCATCGGCCACATATCCGAGGTGGGAAACGGTGTAAACGCGACGGGGAATGGCCAGTCGGACCATTTCCAGCTGGGGAAAGATCGGCTTTCCCGTCCTGGGATCCTTCGAGCCGAACATGACGCCGCCGATCTCGACGGACCGCACCCCGGCCTCACGATAGAGGGCGACGGTCAGCGCCCAGGCCGGAAAATGCTCCCGGGGGATGGCCGGCAGCATCCGGTCGGCCAAGAGATAGACGGCATGTCCGCCGACCGGCTTGAAATAGGGTACACCGACTCGGTCCAGGAGCGCTCCGAGATAGGCCGCCTGGCCGGTGCGGTAAGCCAGATATTCCTCGTCGACCACTTCGCTCAGCCCCTGGGCGATGGCCTCCAGGTCCCGGCCGGCCAGCCCGCCGTATGTTGGAAAACCTTCGCCGATAATCAGGATGTTCTTCAGCTTCTTGGCCAGCTCCGCGTCGTTCAGGGTGATGAATCCGCCGATGTTGACCAGGGCGTCCTTCTTGGCGCTCATGGTGGCCCCCTCGGCGTGGGAGAACATCTCCCGGGCTATCAGGGCCACGGATTTCTTCCCGTAGCCCTTCTCCCGTTGGCGGATGAAAAAGGCGTTCTCGGCGAACCGGCAGGCGTCGAAGAAAAACGGGATGCGGGCCTTGCGGCAGACGGCGCTGACCTGCCGGATGTTCTCCATCGACACCGGCTGGCCGCCGCCGCTGTTGTTGGTGATGGTCAGCATGACGAGCGGAATATGGGCCCGTCCACGGCGGGCGATGAACCCCTTCAGCTTGGCAATGTCCATATTGCCCTTGAAGGGATGATCCGAGTCCGGATTGTAGGCTTCGTCGATGACCAGGTCCACGGCTTTGGCTCCGCGGACCTCGACGTTGGCCCGGGTGGTGTCGAAATGGATATTGCTGGGGACAAAATCGCCTTTTTTGACCAGCCCTTCGAACAGGATGCGTTCGGCAGCCCGCCCCTGGTGCGCGGGTATGACGTGGGCGAAGCCGAATTGGTCCCGGACGGCCTGCTCGAAGCGAAAGAAGCTGCGGGCGCCGGCATACGACTCGTCGCCGCGCATGATCCCGGCCCATTGGGCGTCGCTCATGGCCGAGGTGCCCGAGTCGGTCAGGAGATCGATGAAAATCTTTTCCGCGGGGATTCCGAAAACGTTGAATCCGGCCGCCTTCAAGGCGCGTTGGCGCTCCGGACGGGCAGGACGGCGGATCGGCTCTACGGCCTTGATGCGGAACGGTTCGATGGGCGGATGGATGTCGGGCATGGCAGACTCCCTGGATTCGCTTAAAAAGAGACGAGGGTCTTGAATTCCTGAAAACGGGCGGCCACTTCGGCGGGCTTGAGGGTTCGATAGCGGTCGATTCCAAAACCTTCGATGGTGAACGAGGCCATGACGCTGCCGTAGACCGCAGCCCGGCGGATGTCCCGCTTGCTGAAGCCGCCGGTCTTGTCCAGATAGCCCAGGAACCCGCCGGCGAAGCTGTCTCCCGCCCCGGTCGGGTCGGTGACCTTCTCGGTGGGCAGCGCCGGCAGACCGAAGAGGAAGTCCGGCCCCAAGACGAGCGCGCCGTGCTCCCCCTTCTTGATGATGACCAGGCGCGGGCCCATGGCCTGGATCATCTTTCCGGCCTTGATCAGGTTGCGCTCGTCCGTCAGCATCCGGATCTCCTCGTCGTTGCCGAAGTAGATATCGACCCGGCGCAGAATCCGCATCAGGGCTTCGGGCTTGCTTTGGATCCACAGCCCGATCGTGTCCATGGCCGTCAAACGCGGCTTTTTCACCTGCCGCAGGACGCTGTCCTGAAGGTCCGGGTCGATGTTGGCCAGGAAGAGGATATCGGCTTTCCGATAGGATGCCGGAATTTCCGGACGGAAGCTCTCAAAGACATTGAGATCGGTGCGGATGGTCTCGCGCTGGTTGGGATCGGTGCCGTAGCGGCCCTGCCAATGAAAGGTCTTGCCTCCGGGTACGATCTGCAGGCCCTTGAGATCGACGCGGCGTTTCTTGAGGAAAGCGATGACGTCAGGGGGGAAGTCCTCGCCGACCACGGCGACGATGCCGGGCCTGGTGAAGTAGCTGGCGGCCAGCGAGCAATAGGTGCAGGAGCCGCCGATGATCTTCTCCTTGCGTTCCCAGGGGGTCTCGATGGTGTCGAAGGCCATGGAACCGACGATGACGAGGCTCATGCGCGGCTCACTTCACGTATTTTCGGATGATCAGATCGAGCCGCCGACGCAGGACCGGGGTGATCAACCGGGGATCGGTGACGATGGCTCCGGCCAGGGCGCGGCGGCAGCCGCAGGCTTCGTCGCCGCCGCGGGGCAGGGCGGTCAAAGCTTTCTTGATGACCGCCTTGGCGTTGGCGATATTGAGACGGAGGTTTTCCAGGATCATCTCCACGGAGACGCCCTCTTCCCCTTCATGCCAACAATCGTAGTCCGTGGCCAGGTTCATGGTCGCATAGCAGATCTCCGCTTCGCGGAAGAGCTTGGCCTCCGTGGCGCCGGTCATGCCGATGACCGATCCGCCCCAGCCCCGGTGCATGAGCGACTCGGCCTTGGTCGAAAATGCCGGGCCCTCCATGCAGACATAAGTCCCTCCCAGGTGGGCTCCAACGCCCAGGCCCACGGCGGCCCCGTGAAGGGACTTGGACAACGGAACGCAGACGGGTTCGGCCAGGGCGATATGGGCGACGATCCCCTCTCCGAAAAACGTGGATCGGCGGTGGGTTTTATCGATGAACTGATCGGCGAAGACGAAATCGCGCGGACGGATATCCGCTTTCAGCGAACCGACCGAATTGACCGAGATCAACTTCTCGACGCCGAGCATTTTGAAGCCATAGACATTGGCCCGGTAATTGATATCGGACGGGAGAAGACGGTGCCCCCGGCTGTGGCGGCTGAGGAAGGCCACCGTCCGGCCCTCGAGCTCACCGACCATGAAGGCGTCGGACGGATCGCCGAAGGGGGTTTTGAGCTTGTGCTCTTTGAGTCCGCGGATTCCCTCGATTTCGTAGAGTCCCGTCCCGCCGAGAATCCCGATCTCGGCCCGGGGCGGCTGCGACTTGGTCTGGGAACGGACGTTTTTCTTGGCCGGCATGATTCCTCCTCGAAGGGGAAGACGTAATATACTCAAAAATGCCTATTCTGCCAACCGACCGGGGCCGCCGGAAGCTCGGCCGGCATTCCGCCCAGGGTGTGGGACCCGGTCTTTTGATTTTTTCTTGGGAAAACGCTATCCTACTGGATTCACAAGGATTCAAGACATGAAATACGCCTATTTCGACGCTTCCTCCGGCTTGAGCGGGGACATGATTCTGGGCGCCCTGCTCGACCTGGGAGCGTCCCAGCCGAAATTCAAGAAAGCGATCGACGCGCTGGGCCTGCCGGTCCGCCTGAAAATACACGATGTCGAACGGTCTCATCTCCGCGGACTGAAAGTGGATGTCGACATCACCAAGGCGACCGCCCACGCCCGCCACTGGGCCGATATCGAAGGCTTCATACGGAAAGCGCCGATTGTCCCGGCCGTCAAAGCCCGGGGAATGGCGGTTTTTAAAAATCTATTCGAGGCCGAAGCCAAGGTCCACGGGGAGCCTTTCGACCACATCCACCTGCATGAAGCGGGCGCCGACGACGCCCTGGTCGACGTGCTCGGCTGTGCCTGGCTGATCGAAGAGCTGGGGATCGGCGAAATCTTTTGTTCGCCGCTCAACGTCGGCTCGGGCTGGGTCAAAACGAGCCACGGCGTCCTGCCCGTCCCCCCTCCGGCGGTCGCAGAATTGCTGAAGGACGTGCCCGTCTATTCCGCGGAGGCCCAATCGGAACTGGTCACGCCGACGGGCGCGGCCATCGTCAAGACGATCGTTTCGAAGTTCCTGGCGCTTCCCGAGCTGACCTACGGCCGGATCGGCTATGGCGCCGGCGGGCGTGACATTCCCGGATTGCCCAACATCCTGCGCGTCTTTTACGGCGAACGGGCCGCCCTGTCGCCCGACAAGCGCGTTTACCTGATTGAAGCGACGATCGACGACGTCAGTCCCCAAGTGCTGGGCGCCTTCCTCGACCGGGCACTGGAACTGGGCGCCTTGGACGCCTCCCTGGCCCCCCTGGTCATGAAAAAAAACCGCCTGGCCTCAAAACTCACCATTCTGGCCGAATTAAGCCGCTTGGACCGCCTCATCACGGCGGTGTTCGAGGAGACGAGCTCCATCGGCGTTCGATATTATCCGGTCGAACGGCGGGCGTTGGAGCGGTCGGTCGAGACGGTCAAGGTCCTGGGCTCGCCCGTGCGGATCAAAATCGCCTCGCTAGGAGGCCGGGTTCTCAACGCCCAGCCCGAATACGAGGATGCTCTGGCCGTGGCCCGCAAGAAAGGCCTGGCCCTCAAGGACGTCCTGGGCCGGGCCTCGGCCGCACATCTGAAAAAGGATTGAATCGACCATGTCTGAATCGAAACCGAAAAGGGGCATGGATCTGGCCAAGATGGAGCGCGGGGTTCGTCTGATCCTGGAAGGGGCGGGCGAGAACCCCAACCGCGAGGGCCTCAAGCAGACGCCGGCCCGGGTCGCCCGCATGTACCAGGAGATCCTGGGCGGCCTGCACGAGGATCCACACGTCCACCTCCGCACCGTGCACAAGGAAAAGCACGATGAAATGGTTCTGGTCAAGAATATCCCGCTCTATTCCATGTGCGAACACCACATGCTGCCGTTCGCCGGCGTGGCCCACGTCGCCTATATCCCCAAGAATGGGCGGATCGTCGGGCTGTCCAAGCTGGCCCGGGTCGTCGAGGGACTGTCCCGCCGCCTGCAGGTGCAGGAGCGGCTGACCAAGCAGACAGCCGACCTGATCATGGAGCACCTCGATCCGCTGGGGGTCATGGTCGTCATCGAGGCCGAACACATGTGCATGTCCATGCGCGGAGCCAAGAAGCCCAAGACGATCACCGTCACCTCGGCGGTGCGGGGCATCTTCCGCACCAATCCCATCACCCGGGCCGAGGCCATCACACTCATCCGAGGAGGACTGACCGGTGGCAAAGAAGTCTAAGCCGACGTTTTACGTTACGACGCCGATCTATTACGTCAACGACGTGCCCCACATCGGGCACGCTTACACGACGATCATCGCCGACGCCTTGGCCCGCTACAACGAGATGGCCGGCCGCGACGTCTTTTTCCTGACCGGCACGGATGAGCACGGGCAGAAGATCGAGAAGGCCGCGGTGGAAAAAGGAATCACCCCGCTCCAG
>PMCY01000342.1 GCA_003154255.1 Candidatus Aminicenantota bacterium
CGCACCCAGTGCGAGAGATAGGTGATATTCTTCCACGGCGTGGCCAGGACCAAGGAGCCGAAAGTCGGCGCGTCGGGTTTGATCTTGGTCGAGGACATGTACAGGCCTGAAAGCGTACCGCTGCGGCGGATCTCGTTGAGGTTGCCGCCGAATTTATCGTGGCCGACGCCGTCGATCGAACCCACGCCGTCGAAGCCGACGGGGTTCAGGATGGAGCCGGCGATGGTGATCTTCACGGGAGTACGGCTGAGATTTTTGACTTTAAAGCGGATGATGGCGCCGGGCAGCCCCGATTCCTCCGGGTTCAGCGGGATGAAGGGATTGAAAGCCTCCATCGTGACCTTGAGGGGCAGGCGGCCGTCCTCCATGTCGATCCAGGCGAAGGGATACTCGCCGTGGAAAACGGCTTTCTCCATGCGCGGCAGGCCGGGCACTTCCTGGCGGCGATAGCCGTCTCCCCCCGTGAAAGGCGGGGTCAATTGGCCTTCGAGAACGCGCACGGACGGCGCGCTTCCGGCCTGTTCGCAATAGAGGGCGAAGAACGTGAAGGGCAGGTTGACGCCCTTGTCGGGCCGATTGAAGATCTCCCAATCGCGGAGGTTGCCCCGCCCGCCAAGCGAGACCGTGCCTGTGCCGATCCCGCCCAGCGGGAAGGCCACTTCCCGCAGGGACTCGCCCTCGAAGGTTCGCGGCGCTCCCGATTGGAAGAGCTGCTGGTTCGTGAAGGGCCGCTTGGCGGCATCCTGGGCCGTGAACGAGGGCCCGGCCGCGATCATGAACGCGGCTAAAAGGCCGAGAAAACGGACGATGGAATTGAAGTGGGTTCTAAACATGGATCGGCACTCCCATATGTGATGCATATCCCGGATAGGCTTTTTCTAATGGAGACCGGAAGAAAAGTCAATCGTTTCCTACGTTCCTCGAATCCTCAAGCAAATCGCGGATCGTCCGCTCCATCTCCGCATGATGCGTGCCGGGCCAATAGACACGGCCGCAGCATGGACAAACGGAGAAGGCCTCGGATTTTTCGAAGACGTGAACAGGGACGAGTCGGGCGGCCGCCTCGTGCGATAGCGATTCGAGAGGGACGTTGCATTCCAGGCAGCGCGTAAATGGTCGGGCTTCGCCGTATAAATCAAACCGCGTCAGGACCTGGAGGACTTGGTCCGGCCAGCGGGTGCTATCGATGAGAAGCGCAGGGTGGCGGCCGGCCCGCCGGATGAATTCGCGGTCCCGGGTCAGGAGGACACGACCTTCCCGCCGGGCGACCGCCAGGATTTTATCGTCATCGTCGGCCAGAAAAAGGGCGTCGAATCCCAGGATCTTCAGCCATTTGGCCAATCGGCCCAGCATCCCGTCGATGATGAAGGTCATAAACGCGGTCTCGATTCCATCATAGGAAAAGACCGCGCGGCCGGCAAGCGAAACGCCGTGAGCTTGGAGGAGAGGGAAATGGTGGACGGTGCGGGATTCGAACCCGCGACCTCAGCGTTGCGAACGCTGCGTTCTCCCAGCTGAACTAACCGCCCACACCGGAGGGGCTCAAACTTTAGCATTTTTCGCTGTTTAGGGCAAGGATCTCGCTTGCCCTCGGAGGAGATTTTCCTCGCCGGGGAAAATCCCCGTGTTTTGATCCGGCTCACCCAAATCGCCGCGACATTTTGAAAACGAACGGTACGGCGCAGCTTTTGTCCGCCGACATGTGCCCGTTGCAAAGCCATGGAAAAATCGGTACTCTTGACGCAATTCGAGAGGAGTACGATTCATGACCAGTAAAGAACGCGTCCTGGCCGCCTTGAACCACAAGGAACCCGACCGCATCCCCGTCGACTTCGGGGCTACCGCGGTGACCGGCATCCACGTCAAGATCGTCGCCGCCCTGCGCGCCCATTACGGGCTCGGCGGCGGGCCGGTCAAGGTCCACGAACCCTACCAGATGCTGGGACTGGTCGAGGAAGATCTCAAGCAGGCCTTAGGCGTGGACATCAACGGCGTCTTCCCGCCCGAGACCATGTTCGGCTTCCGCAACGTGAACTGGAAGCCCTTCCGCCTGGACGACGGCACGGAAGTCCTCGTCTCGGAGCTGTTCAAGACGATCAAGGACGAAAAAGGCGACACGCTCATCTTTCCCAAGGGCGACCTCAGCGCGCCGCCCTCCGGCCGCCTGCCCAAGGACGGCTTCTTTTTCGACAGCATCATCCGTCAGCCGCCCCTCGACGAGGACAAGCTCGACCCGGCCGACAATTGGGAGGAATTCGGCCCCATCTCCGACGTCGATCTCGACTACTTCGACCAATCCGTGCGCGAAGCCGCCTATTCCGACCGGGCCGTCATGGCCAATTTCGGCGGCACGGGCATCGGCGACATCGCCCTGGTCCCGGGGCCTTTCATGAAGCACCCCAAGGGCATCCGCGATATCGAAGAGTGGTACGTCTCCACGCTGACCCGGCCCGCCTACGTCCACGCCGTCTTCGAAAAGCAGACCGACTTCGTCCTGGCCAATCTGGCCAAGCTGGCCGCCCGCGTCGGCGACCGCGTCCAGGCCGTGTATGTCTGCGGCACGGACTTCGGGACCCAACTGTCCACCTTCTGCTCGGTGGGCGCGTTCCGTTCGCTCTACATGCCCTATTACAAGAAGATGAACGACTGGATCCACGCCCATACGGCCTGGAAGACGTTCAAACACTCCTGCGGAGCGGTCGAGACCCTCATCCCCTCGATCATCGAATCCGGCTTCGACATTCTCAACCCCGTGCAGGTCTCGGCAGCGGGCATGGACGCCGAAAAGCTCAAAACCAAGTACGGCCGGGACATCGTCTTCTGGGGCGGCGGCGT
>PMCY01000055.1:0-3717 GCA_003154255.1 Candidatus Aminicenantota bacterium
GCCTCGTATTGCCGCTTCTGCACCCGCAAGCGCAAGGTCGGCGACCCGATGAAAATCCATCCCCGCTACATCGAAGACGGGCTGGAGTACATCCGGGCCCACGAGGAGATCCGCGACGTCATCATCTCCGGCGGCGACCCGCTCATGCTGAGCGACGATCGGCTGGAATTCATCCTGACCGGCCTGCGGGCCATCCCGCACCTGGAGATCCTGCGCATCGGGACGCGCGTCCCCTGCTTTCTGCCCCAGCGGGTCACGCCCAAGCTGGCGGCCATGCTGCGCAAGTTCCATCCCCTCTTCGTCAACGTCCACTTCAACCACCCCGACGAGCTGACCCCCGAGGCCAACGAAGCCCTCGGCCGGCTGGCCGACGTCGGCATTCCGTTGGGCTGCCAGACCGTCCTGCTCAAAGGCGTCAACGACGACCCGCTGGTCATGCGCCGGCTCATGCAGAAGCTGCTCTACGCCCGCGTCCGGCCCTACTATATCTACCAGGCCGACTATGTCAGCGGCACGGAGCATCTGCGGACGACCGTNNCCCAAATACGTCCAGACAATCAACGACGAGCAGGTGGTCATGCGGAATTTCGAGGGAGAGACCTTCGTCTACCCGCAGACGCCGCGGACGGTTCCGCTGCCGGAAAAGAAGGCCCCCAAGCGCGAGCGCCGGCCGCAGATCAGCCCCTGCTACGGCTCCCACACGATTCCGCCGATCGGCTGAAATCGGGGTCGCGTCTACAGTTCGCTAATATTTCTACAACCGCCGGTTATTCAAATTCTGTTCGCGGAAATTAGCGAACTGTAGACGCGACCCCAATCTATTCCGCAGGGACGACCGGTGCAATCGCCGTGGCCAGAAATTTCGCCAATCCCGTCTTCTTATAGATCCCCAGAGCTTCCGCGTTGCCCAAGGCGCGTTTCTGGCGCAAGGATTCCAAAATCCGAATGATCGAGAGCGGCACTTCCGCCGCCTGTCCGGCGTCCCGCGGATTGTCCCTCAGGAAGGCGATGGCGTCGAAGAGCACGGCGTTGGCTTCGCCGTAGGCTATGGGTTTGTGCGTGCCGAACGTCTTGACCCAGCCCGGATATCCCAGCATGTCGTTGACGTGTAGCTGGATGAGATAGGTGGCCCGGCCGACAAGCTTCAAGTTGGATGGACTGACGTTGGTCATGGTGTTGCCCACGACTTTGCCCAGCTTAGCCATGACCGCGGTGGAATGGGCGTTGAGCATCATCTTGAGGACGATGTGGGCCCGGACGCCGAAAGGATCATTGGCCGTGTCCACCGCCGGGGCGACCATGGCGACATTTTGTTTTTTCGGATCGGCCTTGAACGCGCCGACTGCCTCGGGGAGCGTCCAGCCGCGGCCGGGCGCCGTCTGGACGAGAAGGACACCCAGATTGGCATTGTTCCCCAGGGCCAGCTGGGCCAAACGCCGGAAGGACGAATTCGGGTTGGACAGCGCCGCGGCTTCATCGCCCAGGACGGCCATCACGGCCAGATCCCCCGTTCGCGGCTTGCGCAGCCGGACGTTCGGATCGGCGAAGGCGAAATCGTAAAGGGCGGCCTGGTCGTCGCCGGCCCTGCTCAGGCTGGCCAGCGCCTTCTCTCGCAGGTAGTTGTCGTCGATCCTGTCCTCGAACGGCCTCCGGTAGATCTCATTCTTGAGCCCGCGGAAGGGACGACCGAGGAGCGCCTGCCAGGCCGCCCGGCCGTCGGCCGCGTCCGTCCAGACCTGGATCCAGCACTTGCGCTGGGGCTCCTTGACCGTGTCGAGCGGAAGAAGGCGGAACGTGGGACTGCGCTCCGTGCTGTCGATGAAGACGGTCTGAAGTCCGCCGGCCGCGAAGTAGGTGGAGAACCGACCGCCCGCGTAAACCGCCGTTTCCATATCGGTCAGGCGGGCCAGGGCCGGGATGCATTTCTTGACTTCTTCGAGGAGCGCGCCGAATTTTCTCAGCCGGGCCGCCGCCGTCGTCTCTTCCCGGAAGCCGAGCCGCTCCAGGTCCTTGCGGTTGAGGGCTTTGCGCAGGACGCGCTCGGCGGCCGTTTCCAGGGCGCTGCCGAGGACGAACGTCTCGATCGTCGNNGGGCCGGTGGTCAGGTTGATCTTGGTGATGCCCGGCTCCTCGATGACCTCACGGCTGCGCTCGAAAGGCCGCAGCTTGTCGTCGGGATTGTTGTAAAGGAAATACAGGCGCCGCCGGCTGGCCCCCGGATCGAAGGCCGGCCCGGATTTCCACTGGTCGAGCGCCCCGAGGACGGTTCCGATGACGCTCGACGTCTCGCCGCCCTCGGTGACGCAGACGACGAGGTCGCCTTTCCTCACGCCGCGGTCCTGAAGCTGCAGCCGCCCGATGAGGAGCAGGTCTTCGAAGCCCTCCAGCGAGCTGATCAGGGCCCGATCGCCGCCGGTCATCTCGCCGATGAGCTCCTCCTCGACGGACGGGTCGAGGCGCCCTTTGAGCTTGGCCCAGGCGGCCGGGTCGGCTTTGACCCTGCGCCAGAAGGGGCGCCAGAAAGTGCTCTCCATCTGTTTGGCCAGGCGGCCCGTGGCCCCGCACCCATAGATGTAGATCTTCTTGCGCTCAGCCAAGGCTGATTCCATTTCGGCAACAAGCTGGTCGATCGTTTGCGGCCGGGCTGCCAGCTCGTCGATCTTGGCGGCGACGTCCTCGTCGACCGAGAAGAGCATGCGCAGCCCCGTCTCGGTGTCTTTCCGGATCTTCTCGCTGAGCGACCAGGTCTTGGGATGGCGCTGCTCGGTCAGCAGGGTATGGAGNNCCGGCGAGGGCCGTGGCGGACAGGATCAGCAGAACGGCGGAGAGGGCGGCCGCGAAGAGGAGACGGCGGGCGCGGAGACGAAAATCCGGATCAGGTCCCATACTGGTGGGTGTCATCGAGGATGTCTCCTTCGCGCCAGGCCCGGGTCCAGTCGTCGATGAGGAACTCCCCGTGCGGCCCGGCGGCGGTCGAGCAAACGACGCGGACGAGGCCGGCGTTGATGATCATCTTCTTGCAGATGAAGCAGGGGAAGGCGTTGACCATGGCGCCTGTTTCCGGGGCGCTCCCGAAAATATACATGTCGCCGCCGAGAAGGCTGACCCCCGCCCGGGCGGCATTGATGATGGCGTTCTGCTCGGCATGGACGGACCGGCACAGCTCGTAGCGCTGGCCGTGGGGGATGCCCAGGCGGTCGCGCAGGCAGAAGCCGTGATCGACGCTGTCGCGGGTTTTGCGCGGCGCGCCGACATAGCCGGTGGAAATGATCTGGTCGTCGCGGACGATCAGCGCGCCGATGGAGCGGCGGAAGCACGTGCCGCGGCGGGCCACTTCCCGGGCGATGCCTAGGTAATACTCTTCCTTGGAGACACGGGGGGCGTTCATAGGAGTTCCTCCAGGCGGCGGTGAAGGTCTTCGATGCTGCCGTCGTTCGTGATCGTCAAGTCGGCTAGGGCCACGCAGGTGTGGATCTGCTGGGCGGCCGGGTCCGCGCTCTTTTCTTCCGCTTCCTTGTCCAGGAAGTCCTCAAAGGTGGCGGCCGATTCGTTCCGGCCGCGGAGAGAAACGCGCTCGAAGCGCAGGGCGGCGGGCGCGTTGATGGCCAGGAGGATGAAGCCCGGCTGTTCCCGCAATGCGGCCACCTCCGCGGGGTTGCGGATGCTGTCGATGACCGTCGGCCCGGCGATCCCGGCCAGGGTGCGGCGGGCCAGCAC
>PMCY01000055.1:3741-4303 GCA_003154255.1 Candidatus Aminicenantota bacterium
GCGGCCTGACCGGGGCGGCTCAGCCCGCCTGGCCGTTTTCGCCTTTCGCCGCCGCTTTTTTGGCTTTGCGGGTCTTGGTTTCCTTGCCGAAGAAGAAGGCCACGCCGATGCTCAAGGTGTAAAGGGCCAGCATGGGCACCGCGAGCAGGGTCTGGTTGATCATGTCCGGCGTGGGGGTGATGACCGCGGCGATGATGAAGACGGCCAGGATGGCGTACTTGAAGTTTTTAACCATCCATTTGGACGTGACGATGCCCATCTTGGCCAGGAAGAAGATCAAGGTGGGCATCTCGAAAACCAGACCGATCCCTAAGAGAACCTTCAGGGTGATGCCGAAGAACGTCTCCACCGTGATCATGGGCGAAAAATCCGCGCCCAGGTTGAGGAAGAACTTGCAGGCGAAGGGGAAGGCGACGTAATAGCCGAAGGCCGCCCCGCCGAAAAAGAAGAGCGAGGTGAAAAAAACGAACGGCCAGACGTATTTCTTTTCCTTCTGGTAGAGGCCCGGAGCGATGAATTTCCAGATCTGGTAGAAGATGAAGGGACAGGAGACGAAAAGGGA
>PMCY01000055.1:4395-4542 GCA_003154255.1 Candidatus Aminicenantota bacterium
TGTCGTCGAGGTTGGATTTGATGTCCTTCAAGCCGTCCTGGAACCCTTTCAGCGGGCTGACGTCGCTGAGATTGGACTTGATGTCCTTGAGGTCATTCCGGATGTCCTTCAGCTCGTCCATTTTGATCTGCTCTTCGAAGCGGTCCT
>PMCY01000061.1 GCA_003154255.1 Candidatus Aminicenantota bacterium
TCGCCCGATTTCCAGGTCCGGCGCAAGGTCAGGAAGCTCGAAGGTTCGGCGAACGCCTCGATCTTTTTGCCGTTGATCTTGACGAAGCCGCCCCTGGCGATCCAGCCGGGGATGCGCAAGTTCAGAGCCAGCTCGATGGGCTTGGCTGTCGTGACGGTCAAGCGGGTGCCCGGCTCTTCGGGGAATTTCGTGTCCTGCCGCAGGATCAGGCCTTTTTCCGGCCAGGACAATTCGGAGGCGATGAAAAGGTTCACGTAGAGCGCGTCCGGTCCATGGAAATAGATGCTGTCGCCGTATTTGGCATGGTTCTCCATGCCCGTCCCGGTGCAGCACCAGAACGAGTCCTCGGGGGTCATGAACGTCTTGTACATCCCCGGCATCATGGGAACGTAATACATCATCATCCCGTCGGCCGGGTTCTGCGTGGAGAGGATGCCGTTGAAAAGGGCCCGCTCGTAATAATCGGCCAGAGAAGCCTTGGGTTCCCAATTGAAAAGGTGGCGGGTCAGTTTGAGCATGTTGTAAGTGCAGCAGGATTCATGGCTGTCGGCGCCCAGTTCGGAAGCCATTACATAGGGGTCCTGCTGCCAGCCTTCGCCGTTCGAGGTTCCTCCCGTGGCATAGGACCGCGCGCCCGTGACTTCGCGCCAGAAATAGGAAGCGATGTTATAAAGTCCCAGGTCGCCGGTCATTTCGTATTCGCGGGCCGCGCCGATGATGTTGGGGATGAAGGAATTGACGTGCTCGCCCTTGAGAACATCCTTGTACTGTGAAAGGGGGACGATATAGTGCTGCTCGTCAAAGCGGCGGGCCAGCTTCAGATATTCGGCTTTCCCCGTGAGCGAGTACAGGTTGGCCAGGACTTCGCACATGCCGCCCTGTTCGGTGTTGTTGAGAACGCGCTCCATATGGCGGGGGTCGGACTTGTCCGTTCTCAGTTTGACCCAAGCGGCCATCTTCTCGGCGATTTCCAGGGACTGGGCGTTGCCGCCGTTCTCATACCAATCGACGAGGCCGGCCATGATCTTGTGGATCGTATAATACGGGGCCCAGACCGTGCGCGTGGCCTCCACCCGATCGAAGAATTCCTCGGGGAAGGCGCTGAGATAGCCCCGGGGGCCGAGGGCCTGCTGGCACTTGGCCAACTCGGCGACGAGGGAATCGGCCCGGGATTTGATACGCGCGTTAGCGGTGCTTGCGACCATGAAAGCGCAGGCCGAAAGGTAATGGCCCATCGTATGGCCGCGCAGCTCACCGTCGGGTTTCTCCCAGCCGCCGTAGGGCTTGACACTCGAGGGCAGGCCGGCGTTCAGTCGGAAGGAATGGAGGAGGCGGTCGTTGTCCAGGCTGAGCATATATTTCAGATCGCGCTCCATGGCCTCCTTGAACGGACCGGGCAGGAGGCGGACCTGGTTGAGGGCGAACGATGCGGCCGGCAGAGGGACCTTGGACGCGACCTTGGCGGTTCGGAACAGGGTGTCCGCGGGCGTCGGCGCCGGCGCCTGCGGGCTTTGTCCACCCGCGGCGGCGAGAGTGAGAAATACGGCGAAAGGAGCGATCAGATAAGAGCATTTCATGGGTGGGCCTCCAGGGAAGGAAATCGGGTTCAAATTATCATTTTTTTCCGTGCCGCGTCTATGGCGGGAGGGGCCCCCAGCCTTGCTGGGGATCCAGTTCCGCCGTACTCATCCATGGCTAAAAACATGGATGAGTGCAGCGGCAAGGTGATCGAGCCCGGTCGCGAATATATTACCGGAAGAACGAAAAACGTGTCAAAATAGAGCCACGATCCCGTTAAAAACGCATCCGAATCGAGGAGAACATCATGGACCGACGCAAAGAATTGACCCGGACTTATAAGGAGAACCCGCCCCGCGCGGGCGTCCTGCAGATCCGCAACATGGTCAACGGAAAAATCTATATCGTCGCGTATCACAACGTCGACGGCAAGATCAACAGCCAGCGCTTTCAATTGGCCGGCGGCGGGCATGCCAATAAAGCCCTGCAGGACGATTGGAAGGCTCAAAAATCCGGTGATTTCGTCTTCGAAGTCCTGGAGTATCTGACGCCCCCCTCCCGGGACGCTTCGCCTCTCGTCATCCGCGAGGCCTTGACGGCGCTGGAGAAGCGCTGGTTGGACAAGCTCCGGCCCTTCGGCGAGCGCGGGTACAACAAACCGTCCGCGTCCGATTGATTTCCGCCCGCCGACCGTCTCAATCCTTCCTGAACAAGAGATCCCCCACCGGATCGCTGTCGATCCGGAATCCGGCGACGCGGCCTTGGGCGTCCCGCTGGAAGATGATCATCGGAAGTGAGGCGGCGCGGGACGTGAAATGGTCTTTTTCGTCGGGGGCCAGCCGGGCTTCGACGCCTTTGGCGTCGATGATCACCAGCGCCTCGCCCCGGGCTTCGATCCGGTAGCGGACACTGAGCTCTTCGTTGAAGAACAAGCCGGCGAAGGCCTTCAATTCCTCGGCCGTAGGCTTGACCATGATCACCCGCGGGGCGATCGTCTCCTCGCCGCCCTGGACCCAGGTCATCTGGCTGACCTTTCCGGCCTTGTCCTTTTGGAAGACGATTCGGGCGCCGGCCAGGTCGAGGAGAAACTCCGTCTCGGTCAGCGTGGTCAGGGCGAATTTCTGGCCCGGGATCTGCAGGAAGAACTGATCGTTCGTCCGCAGAAAGGTCATGATCTGACCCGGTCCCAAGCGAAAGTCGCCGCAGTAGGAATCCAAGATTTGCGGACTGAGGGAGACCTTCTTGGTCTGCGGGGCCGCGGCCGACGAGGGAATTTTCGGCGGAGCGGCGGGCGCGGGGGCCGGCAGATAGATGTCGATGATGTCCGGAACGAATCCTCCGACCGACGTGTAGTCCCAGTTGGCCAGCACGGCGAAGCCGAATTTCTGGTCGGGGTAGTAAATCAGGACGGCGCCGGACCCGGCCCATATTCCTGTCACCCCGGCTTGCCGGCGTCCGGCGTCTTTTTGGATGGCCCAGCCATAGCCGTATCCGCCGGCCGATCCGTTGTTCAGCCGGGCCGGCGTGAAGATCTTGTCGGTGACATCCAGCCCGCCCGCACCGCCCGTTTCCGCTGCGGTCAGCCACTTGGCCAGGTCGCCGATCGAGATGAACAGCGAATGCGATCCGGTCAACGACAGCGTGTCGATGCCTTTCAGATATTCCTGGCGGGTGAAGTTGTAGGTGAAGGCCTGGTTGTCGATGATGGAGCGGTAATTGTCCCGGAATTGGGTCCGGGTCATTTTCAGAGGCTTGAAAATGTTTTCGAAAGCCCAGTCGGAAAAAGACTGGCCCGTGATCCGCTTGATCGTCTCCGCCAGCAAATCGTAATTCGTGTTCGAGTATTGGCATCTCTGGCCCGGGGCGAAAATCAGCTTCTTCTGGCTTTGGAGGATCTTCAGCAGCCGGGTGAAATCGAACTCCTCGGCCTCCCGCCCGGTCAGCCGGATGACGGGCAGCCAATCCCGCAGCCCGCTGCAATGGAACAGCAGATGCCGCAGCCGGACCGGGGTTCCAAAATCGGGAAGCTCGGGAAGGACCTTGCGGACGTCGTCGTCGAGGGACAGGCGGCCCTGTTTTTCCAGCAGGGCCACGGCCTGGCCAACGAAGACCTGGGACGCGTCGCCGATGTTGAACACCGTGTCCGCGGCGATGGGCACGGCGTGCTCCTGGCAGGCCAGGCCGAAGGTCTTTTGATAGAGGATCCGGCCGTCCTTGACCACGACGGCGGCGAAGCCAGGCTGGTCCAGGCGGTTCCAGAAATCGAACAGCTTGTCCATCCTCTGATCCGGAGTCAAGGGAACGTCCTTGGCCGGAGCCTGCGGGCCCGCGGCCAGGAAGATTCCCCCGAACAGGACGATGACGGCCAATCCTGCTATTTTCTTCATGACGCTTCCCTCCTTGGACCCGTACGCGGAGATCCGGACCCGGCCGGCCGCTGCCCGAATTCTAAAGAAAGACGGGCCGCCGATCAATTTTGAATTT
>PMCY01000185.1:0-322 GCA_003154255.1 Candidatus Aminicenantota bacterium
CGCACTGTGATGGTATGGAATTTTCCGTCTTTGAGGTAGGGCTGGGGCCAAAAAAGCCGCCGCCCATTTGATCATTTCAGGGAAACCTCGCCTCTCCAGTAGCGGAGCTTGCCCCGCTCGGGCGAGTCTGGGCCGCCGTCGAAGGCCAGTCCGGAGTACCAGGGCTTGGTCTCGATGAGCGGATTCCGGCGATAGAGGGCCTTGGTCAGGTTGACGATTGTATAGTCCATCTTTTTTCCGTCGGAGGCGGCGAAAAGGAAGTCGCCGTTGGTCTCGAATCCGCCGAACACGAGGCGGCCGGCTTCATAGACATAGCGGGGGC
>PMCY01000185.1:376-3674 GCA_003154255.1 Candidatus Aminicenantota bacterium
CGTTTGGCCGAGCTCGAAGTGCTGCCCCGTCGTCTGGTGGATCGTCCACTCGTCCTGGTAATGGCGCTTCTGCGGTTCGACGCCCTCGATTCTGAAGGCAGTCGAAGGAAAAACGATGAGCAGGCGCCGGTCCTGGGGCAAGGCGGTGGTGGTCGTTCCCCCATAGTTGGCCAGGACGTCGTATCCCGTGTCGTACCAATGCTCGCCCCGGGCCCAGATTTTGCGGGTGTGCCAGAGATTGCTCAGGGTGAACCACTCCTCGCGGAGGGATTTGAAGATGTCGAAAACAACAAAGAAACCGCCCTCCTTGACGTAGGCGATGACCCGGTCGGACTGGGCGCCCCAGTTGTCGTCGATCACCCGGACGCGGCCGTATTCGATGTCGGGCAGGCTCAGGAAATCGATCTTCTGGGTGCGGACCCTGCGGTAAGCCCCGGAATTGTGCAGGAAATCGAGCACACCCTGGCCCGGGACGGCGTCGTGGACACTGTAGCGGAATTCTCCCTCCTTCTGGCCCATAAAGATCTTCTCCGGGCGGACGCAGAGGCGGTTGTGGAAATAATCCTGGCGGAACTGTCCGTAGGGTCCGCTGGGCATATAGTCGCGATATCCGGCATCGTGAAGGAGGACGGACCGGCCGGCCATGAGCAGGGGGATGGAATTCTCGTCGGCGTGGCCGTGGGTCATCTTCTCCTCCTCGACCGGGATCGTGTCGCGGAGGTAATCGCGGTAGTTGAGGCCGCCGTCGCCTTCGTCGCGGTAGTTCCACAGCAGGTAGGTGGAGGCCGGCTCCCAGCCGTCGCGGAAAACGATCTTTTTCCCTTGGACATCGTCCATCACTTCTCCGGACAGCCGCTCGGGCGGAGCCGCCGCTACGGCGTCCGAGCCCCAATTGACGATGTCCATGAACATATAGCCGAGGCCGACGCTCGTCGGCGTCTTGAAATCGACGTTTTTCCGGGCCAGGAGGGCGGCCGCCCATTTCAAGGCCGGGTTTTTATAGCGGGCCGCGGCGGCCTCGAAGAAGACCAGGTAATGGGGCCAGTTGGCCTCCCAGTGGGCGTCGCCGAAATCGGGGATCATGCCGGCCGGGCTCATCAGGTTGAGGAAGTATTGGGCATAGTAATAAAAGGTCGGCGTGCGGAACAGCTCGTCCACGCGGCGTTGGGCTTCGGCGTATCCGAGAAGCGCGTAGAGCCAGATGCCGTGATAGATGGTGGCGTCTTCGATCTCCCACTTGCCCCAGTTGTCGTCGCCCAAAGCTTTCCGCTGCATCTCCCAGATCTTCGCCTGCGGGTGGCCGGGCAGGGACCGAACCGCCCAGGCCAGGTTTTCGGCCCTCAGGGCGGAGCGGTTCATGGCCCCCCATTCCTGCGTCCGGAGCATGTAGTCGATGCTTTCGGCGATGAGCGCTTCGCACCTGGCATTCTCGGCGGGCGTCAGCCGGTTCAGCCGATGGAGGATCTCGTAAGCCCGGATGTAGCGCATGACCGTGAAGAAATCGGGCAGGGCGGGCACGGCGTCCTCATAGTCGAATCGCAGCTTGCGGGCCCAGTCCGGGAATTCGGACCGATAGTCCCCATAGGTCAGGATCACTTTCCTGGCCCGGGCGGCGTATTCGGGGTTTTTCTCCCGCTCATAGAGCGAGGCATAGATCGAGGCCATTTCCAGGAGCCCGCCGGGAGCGCGGTATCCGAAGACGTTTTTGGGATCGAAGGATTTGCGCCAGGCGGCCAGGGATTCGTCATAGTGCTGCCAGGCCCAATCGGCCGAAGCCCGGGCATAGGCCAGATATTCGGCCAATCGGACCGGGGCGGGGGGCGGTGCCGGTATCGGCGGAACGGCGGCTCGGGCAGCCGCGCCCATGAGGCCGAAGATCCCCGCGAGAACGGCGAGGACCGGAATGATCGAGGATTTTTTTTTCATGCGAAAGGCCTCCCGGGCATTATGATGAGGGCTGAATCCTTATCATATGGAAACAACTCCCGGGATGCAAAGATCGGCGTTTTCACTATAATAGGACGCGCCGATGAACGAACTGCCCGACTACATCCGCCGGATCGGCCGCGAATCGGCCTTTGCCAAAGGGACCTTTCTCTTCCAGGCCGAGGAGGAAGCCGAAGCGTTCTTTTATATTCTCAGCGGCGAAGTCCGGGTCTTCAAGATGGACGATCAGGGCCGTGAGCTGGAAGTCACTCGTTTGGGGAACGGCGACTTCGTCGGCGAAGCCTTCGCCCTCGTCCAGGCCCGCAATCCATTTTTCGCCCTGGCGGCGCGGGAGACCCGGGCCCTTGTTTTCGGCGCCGTTGCCGCTGAAAAGGCCATCGCGGCCAATCCCGAGGCGGCCCGCTTCTTCGTCCGGCTCCTGGCCCGCAAATGCGTCCATTTGAGCGGGCGGGTCGAGAGCCTGGGCCTGAAGACCGTCCGCCAGCGTCTGGCCGTTTACCTTTTATCCGGCTGCCGGGACGGCGGGCCCTGCGCCATCGCCCTGCCCATGAACAAAGGCGACCTGGCCAAAGCTCTTGGCACGGTCGGAGAAACGCTTTCGCGCACCCTCCGCCAGATGCAGGACGAAGGCTTGATCAGGGTCGAAGGCAAGACCATCCGGGTCCTCGATTGTCTCGGCCTGCGTCGCGATACGGGGGACTGACGATTTGACTTCGGTCAAAGACCGCTCCTGTTCCATCCTGTAAAATCTCTTCGTGAACAATCCATCCACGGAGACGAATCCCATGGCCAAAAGAAAAATCATCGAAATCGAACGCGACCTCTGCGACGGCTGCGGACTGTGCACGACCGCCTGCGCCGAAGGGGCGCTTCAATTGGACGAAGAGAACAAGGCCGTTCTCGTCCGCGAGCTTTTTTGCGACGGCATGGGCGCCTGCCTGGATGTCTGCCCCACGGGTGCCCTGAAAGTCATCGAGCGGGACAGCGAGGCATACGACGCGAAAGCCGCCTATCAGCATGTCCTGACAACCCGGGGCCAGGATGCGGCCCGAAACGTGCACGGGATCGGCGAACATACTCATGGTCTAGAAGGCCATGAGCATGGCAAAGCCCGCGGCGACCAGGGGCATCACGGGCATGCAGCGGCCGCTCCGGCCAAGCGGGCGCCGGCCATGGCTTGCGGCTGTCCTGGCAGTCTGGCCCAGGAGATCAAGCGGGACGATAAAACCGCCGACAAGAACATCTCCGGCCGATCCGAGCTGACCCAGTGGCCCGTCCAACTCCATCTCGTCTCTCCGCTCGCGCCTTACCTTCAGAACGCCGATCTGCTGGTGGCCGCCGATTGCACCGC
>PMCY01000185.1:3847-4006 GCA_003154255.1 Candidatus Aminicenantota bacterium
CGAATATGGAAAATCCCGTTGATCAATTCGGCGCCGTTCTCTGGGCGCCTCCATAATAGATCCCGTTGAAAAGCAGCTTGAATGTGCCGTGGGGCTGGCCGCGGAAGAGGATCTCCGGCCCGAACAAATAGAGACGCCCTTTCCCGTAAGGGGCTTCGA
>PMCY01000333.1 GCA_003154255.1 Candidatus Aminicenantota bacterium
GGCGTCCACTCGGGCGACGCGACCATGGTCCTGCCGCCTCAGAAAACCTATATCGAAACCATGCGCCGGGTCCGGGAAACGGGCCGTAAAATCGCCGCGGCCCTGCGCATCACCGGCCCCTTCAACATCCAGTTCATCGCCAAGGACAACGAGATCAAGGTCATCGAGTGCAACCTGCGGGCTTCGCGATCGTTTCCCTTCGTCTCCAAGGTGACCCGGGTCAACTTCGTCGACCTGGCCGTCGAGTCGATGATGGGGAAAAAGCCCCGGGCCGTCGGCTCGACCCTGGATCTGAATTATGTCGGCGTCAAGGCGCCGCAATTCTCATTCTCCCGCCTGCGCGGCGCCGACCCGACGCTGGGCGTGGAGATGGCTTCGACCGGCGAAGTCGCCTGCCTGGGCGAGGACGTTTCGGAGGCCTTCCTCAAGTCGCTCCTCTCGGCCGGCTACACGCTGCCGCAGAAATCGATCCTCTTAAGCATCGGCTCGCGGGCGGACAAGCAAAAATTCCTCCACGCCGCGGAGGAACTGCGCGGGCTGAGCCTGACCATCTATGCCACGGAGCAGACTTCGGCCTTTCTCCATCAGCACGGCATCGCCAATACGCTCCTGCACAAGGTCCATGAGAAGAAATCCCCCAACATCCGCGAATACATCCGGGAGCGGAAGATCGATTTCGTCATTTCCGTGCCCGACCCGGAGAGGAAGGCCGCCTTCGACAGCGATTACGATCTGCGCCGGATGACCGTCGACTTTTCCATCCCCATCCTGACCAACCTGCAGGTCGCCGATCTCCTGGCCCACGCCCTGGCCCAGAAAAAGCCCGCGGACCTGGCCATCAAGCACTGGGCCGAATACCAATAGGGCTCGGGGGATTGGGGGAAAACACGCGGATTTTCCCCTGCGAGGAAAATCCGCTCCGACGCTCCTCCCACCTTTACGAGCCCGCGGTCAAATCCCCTCCTGCGCAGGAGGGGTTGGGGTGGTGATATCAATAAGGTTAAAGCAGGACGCGGGCGAGTCACCTCTTCAATCCCGCTCGGTCGTCCTTGCTAGGGCGTAGGACTTCAAAGCCCGTCGCACGGGTTTCCCCCCCAACCCCCCTTCGCCCTGGCTGAAAACAAAGGACGCCGCAAGGTTAAAAGAAATTATTAAAAAAAATCCCCCGCCCTCCGAAGAGGACGGGGGATGAGAATTCGAAAAGAAATCCGGATTGGGCGCGTTAGCGCTTCTGGATCTCCTCCATGGACAGCTTGTCATTCTTGGTGAAGCCAGCGGGAGCTTCATAGACGCCTTTGGGCGCGGGCCTCACGGCGATTTCCAGGACTTCGCTGGCCGTGTGCATCTTGGCGCCCATAATGTCGGCGTTCATTTCCGTGGCGATCTGAAATCCCTGGATCTTCTGGAATTCCTTGACCGAGGCATCATCCAGCCGCATCTGGCCCTTCATCAGGTTGGCGAACAAGCTGGCATACTTGCCCGAATCGAAAGGAACATCCTTGGAGGCCCAGATCTTCATGGGCATGGCCATGCCCATGACGGACAGGTTCATGTTGTAGAGCGAACAATTCCAGTTCCCGATTTTCTTTGTCTCATTCCCCGGGGTGACCGTCGCCGTCATGGTCATCATGCCGGCCATGGCCGCCATCTGCGGCGGAAGGAGCTTGGCGTAGTCCAGGGGCAGGGTCGTCTCCACGTAGGACTTGGCGCCGAAGTTGATGATATACATCATGTTCTTCTTCAAGTCGATGACAAACCCCTGGTCTTTGCCGATCTGGGCCAGGGCATTCTCCGAAATCCACTGTTCGGACACTTCGTCCTTGGCCGGGGTGTTTTGACCCATGATGGACATGGCGTCGGTGTGGCTCTTGGACTTGACATAGATGTCGGCGCTCAGCGAAAGAACGGCGACGGCCATGATGACCGCGAAAGTCATAATTTTCTTCATCGATACTCCTTCTTATAGTGAGATTGAAATCCGAACAGCCCCCTTTTTATGATAGCGAAAAAAGGGGCAAAAAGCAAAGCCCGGACGCCCGAATGGGCGATCCGCTTACAGCTTGAAGCTCACTCCGACGGTGGCTCCAAAACCTGGCCTGAGGACGAGCGAACCGGTGAGCCTCAGGCTGAGGGCGATCGTCGGAGACAGGAAATACCGGCCCCCCACAACGGGCGCGAGGATAAATCCGGACGAACCGGAGATGCCGGAGGAAAAGCCGGAGTCATAGGTAATGTTATAGAGGCCATAGCCAAGCTCCGCGCCGGCGTAAAGGTCGAACTTGGAGGCATCGAGCTTGATGAAGTGATAATTGGCTTGGAAGGCAAACGAGATCAAACTTACGGACCCCAATTCTTCGGTCCAGCCTTGATACATAACCGAGCCGCCGAGGCCGACATTTTCCGAGACGGCGTATTCGGCGTTGACGCCGAAGGGGAAGACTCCGCCTCCCCAAGACGCAAAACCGACCTGCGGAGTCAGGAAAAAGTTGCCCTTGGAGAATTCCGCCGGGCCCGCGGTAGCCAGACCGGCGCCCAGGGCCAGCACCAAGACCACGATCACGAATAGTTTTTTCATGCTCGTTCCTTTCACAACTAAAATAGAAAAATTAGACTGCATCGATCATACTGAATTGCTGGGTTTTTTGCAACCTCTTTTCAGCCCGGGCCCGGGCGCCTCCGCCGTCAGTCCAGGAGAATCAAACGGAGATCCATGACGTTCGTCCCCGTCGGCCCGGTCACGACCAGCCCGCCGACGGCCTTGAGAAAGGAATATGAATCATTGTTCTCGAGGAAAGCGGCCGGATCCAGTCCAAGGGAACGGACTCGGCGCCATGTCTGGGGCCCGGACCAGGCGCCCGCGGCGTCGGTCGGTCCGTCGATCCCGTCCGTGCCCAGGCTGAGGACGAGCCAATCCCGGCCTTCGAGCCGGCCCTCGGGATCGAGGCGCGGACCCAGATCCAAAAGCGAAGCCAGGACGAATTCCTGGTTGCGGCCNNGGGCGGCTCCCAACCGGGCGCTCTGCGGCCGCTTCGGCCAATAAGGACATGGCGGACCGGGCGGCGTCCCGCGCTTCCCCCGTTTCGGCCTCTTTTTTCACGGGCGCCTCGAAGCTCAACGTCTCGGCGGATCGGCGCGCCGCATCCAAAGCGTCGGCATTCCGGCCGATCACGAATGTGCGAACCCCGGAGAAAAGCGGATCGCCGGGCTTGGGCGTCTCCGGAATCCGCCCGGCCACCCCCTCTCGAACGCGGCCGAGAACGGCGGAGAAATCCGCTTCCCCAATCCCATAGCGGAACAGGATTTCCGCGGTCTGGGAGAACGTCGTCGCGTCCGGATATGCCGGGCCCGAAGCGATCGTTCCGGGATCGTCGCCGACGACGTCGGAGAGGAGAAGATTAACGACGCCGGCGGGGGCGGCAGCCTGGGCCAAGCGCCCGCCTTTGAGAGCCGAGAGGTGTTTGCGGACGGTGTTCATCTCGCCGATTGAAGCGCCGCGGGCCAGAAGGGCCGCCGTGACCCGAACCTTGTCTTCGAGCTGGATCCCCGGCGCCGGAACGCAGGCCAAGGCCGAACCGCCGCCGGAAAAAGCCGCGATGAGAAGGCGGCCGGGTCCCGTCCGGCCAGCGAGATCGAGGGCCGCTCGGCCCGCGGCCGCGCTCCGCTCGTCCGGCAACGGGTGGGAGCCTGGTAAGAACTTCAGCCGATCCAAACGGGGATCCGATCCGGGCAGGCCGACGATGAGCCCTTCGCTTAATCGGTCCCCGAGAATTCCGGCCAAAGCGCCGGCCATGGCCGNNGATCAGACGTTCCCCTTCACGCCTGACTTTTTCCCTAACCAGCCGCTCGGGCCGGACCGCATCGAGGGCGGATTCATAAATCGTCCGGGCGGATTCGAGCAGCGCTGCGTTCATAGTGTTCCATTTCATATTAAAGAAATTTCGTACTAAATGGAAATCACTGCCGGGCTCAGAGCATTCGGGAGCGAAACATGCTCGTTTTCCCTAGCGTGGAAGGCACGCTCCGACGCTCCTCCCACCGCTACGAGCATGCGGTCAAATCCTCTTTTGCGCAGGATGGGCAGGGGAAATTTTTCCGCCAGAGCAAACCCCCCACCCCGAGCCCCGTTATGATAGAATTCCCCCGACATGGCGGGCTCCAAACGCACCCTTCTTAATTTTCTCAAGCTCGCCCTGAGTCTGGGCGGACTGGCTGCCGTCTTTCTCCTGTCCCGGGCCAAATTCCCGGAGATCGGACGGACCCTGGCCGCGGCGTCCTGGGGCTGGCTGGCCGTTGCGTTTTCCCTCCATGCCCTAGGGCTCCTTTTTAGCGCCTATCGCTGGCAGATCCTGGCCAAAGCCCAGGGCGACCACATCCCTCTCGGGTATCTGGTCAAGTCGTACATCGTCGGCCGGTTCTTCAACACCTTCCTGCCGACGAGCGTCGGCGGCGACGTCGTCCGCATGTGGGACGGGGCAAAATATTCGACCTCCTTCGTTAAATCCTCGGCCATCGTCGTCGTCGAGCGGATGACCGGNNGCCCTCCTCCTGGGCGCCGCGGGATTGATCGCCATCGCCGTGTTCTTCCTCCCCGCCGTCGGCCGCCTCCTCCACCGCGGCCCGTCGCACGGTTTTCTCGGCCGCCTGTTCGAAAAGCTGCGGCTCTTCCGCGATACCATTACGGATTACCGAAGTCACCCGGCGGCTTTCGCCAAAGCCACGATCTGGGCCGTCCTGCTCCAGCTCAATGTCGTCCTTTATTACATCCTCATCGGGCGATCCCTGGGCTTGAAAATCCCGGCCTTCGATTATTTCGTCTTCATCCCCCTGGTGCTGCTTCTCCAGATCATCCCCATAACCATCAACGGCCTGGGCGTGCGCGAATGGGCTTACGTGACCGTCTTCGCCTTCTATGGGCTGTCGGCCTCGGCCGCCTGGTCGTTCGCCCTGATCGAGATCGCCTTTGGCCTGATCGTCGGCCTTCTGGGGGCCGCGCTTTACGCCGCCCGCCGATGAAGACGACGGCCGTTCTCCTCGCGCTCCTCATCATCGCCGCAGCGGCTCCGCCCCAAACCCCGGCCCCGGCGGCTTCCGGTCAGTCGGAACAGGCGGATTACGAGAGCCGTCTGGCCCGGATCCGCCGCGAAATCGAATCCCTGAAGAACTGGCTCCGGGAGGACGAGTCGAAGGAACAGACGACCCTTTCCCGATTCGACCGGATCGGCGCCACCAAATCACTAATCCAAAAGGAGCTGGGCCTTCTGGCCATCCAACTGGACAAAAACCGGGCCGACCTGGCCGCCACACGGAAGAACATTCCGACGCTCCGGGCCCGGCTGGCCCAGGAAAAAGAAGAGCTGGAGCGCGTTCTGATCACCCTTTACAAATTCGGCCGGCTGAGCTTCGCCCGTTTCCTTATCCAGGCCCATGATCTTCGCACTCTGTCGGAGGAAAACAAGAGACTCTCGATCCTGGCCTCGAGCCAGGACCGGTTGATCGCCGATTACGGCAAGGACCTGACCGCCCTTGGGAGGGAAGCGGAGACCCTGTCGGCCAGGGAGAACGAGATCAACCAGCTCCTGGCCCGGACCGCGGCCAAGAAGACCGAGCTGGACCGGGAAGAGGAGAAGATCGGCGCCCTCATTTCCCAGATCCGGGCCGACAAGAAAACGCACGAACAGACCCTGGCCGAGCTGGCCCGGCGGGCCGAGGAGCTCCAGGCCCTTCTCCAGAGGCTGGAGAAGCTCCAGTTCACGGCCCCCTTTCCCTTGACCTCGCTCGGCGAGCTCAAGGGCCGGGTCTCCTGGCCGACGAACGGCCGCAAAATCATTCAGGGCTACGGGTTGCAGCGCCATCCCCAATTCAACACCCTGACCATGAACAACGGCATCGAGATCGCTCCGGCGGCCGGAGATCTGGCCATCCGGGCCGTCCAGGGCGGACGCGTCGCCTTCGCCGACCGCCTGCCCGGCTATGGAAACCTCATCATCATCGACCATAGCTACGGTTACCATTCGCTCTACGGGCATTGCGCCGAATTCCTGGTCAAGGCCGGGGACTTCGTCCGGCCCGACCAGCCCATCGGCGTGGCCGGAGACACCGGTTCGCTCGTCGGGATCGCGGTCTATTTCGAGATCCGCTACAAGACCAAGCCCGTCGATCCCTTGCAATGGCTCTCGCGGAGATGATACAATCCGGGCTTCCCCGAGGAACATCACCATCATGAGCCGAACCGCGCGGGCGCGTTTGCTGGGCCTCGTCGCCCTCATCGCCGGGATTCTTTTTTTCTGGCTGGAGCGACGCATTCTGCCGGGAGATTCCCGCCCCGCCGTGGGCCAGAAAAACATCGATCTGGTCGAATCCGTCGTCCGCATCATCCGCAGCAACTACGTCGAGGAGCCGGACGCCGCCAAAACCATGCGCGGAGCATTCCAGGGCATGGTCAACTCCATGGATGCGATGTCCAGCTTCCTGGACAAGGCCGAGGTCGCCAAGCTGGCCGATCCGGCCCGCTCCCGATACAAGGACCTGGGCTTGATCCTGTTCAAGCGGGCCTCGAGCTTCCCCCTGGTCGTCGGCTTGATTGAGGGATCTCCGGCCCAGAAAGCCGGCGTCCAGTTGGGTGATGTAGTCAGCGCCCTGGACGACCGATCGACCGCGCTGATGGGCCTCCCGGAGATCCGGCTCTATTCCAAGGATCCCCAAGCCAAGCCGGTCAAAGTCCGCATCATCCACGAGAACGCCACCAAGGAAATCATGGTCACCCGCGGCCCGATCTATCCGCGAACGTTCACCTTCACCGAACAAAACGGAACGGCCGGAATCCTAGCCGTCCACCATTTCTATCCCCCCCTGGTCGACGACGTCCGGCTGGAGCTCCTACCCAAGCTGGCCGGAAGAAAGGGCGCCCTGGTCCTGGACCTGCGCGGCTCGTTCGAGGGCGAAAACGGGGAAGCCGGAAAGTTCCTCAACCTCTTCCTCAAGACGACCTTGGCCGGGGTGTTCGAAAAGAAGGGCGGGGCCAAGGACATCCTGGCCTGCCCCGAGCCCGCCCCCCTCGAGGCCCTGACCTTGGTCTTGTGGATCGACCAGACGACGATGGGCCCGGCGGAGATCGTGGCCGCCTGTCTTCGCGAATCCCGCAAGGCCAAGGCCATCGGAGTTCAGACGCCCGGTTTGGCGGCTCACCAGGATGTCTATTCTCTCGCCGGGGGCGACGCTCTCCTGTTGACGACGGGCGTTTTCAACACGGCCTCGGGCGAGAAGGTTTGGGCCAAGGGTATCGCCCCCGATATCAAGCTCGAGTTCGACAAACAAGACCGCAAGATCTTCCTGAATAAAACCCTAGAGCTTCTGGCGCGCTAATAAGGGAATGCCGCACCGGGCTTCTCTTCTCCTCTTCGCGGCGGCGTTGCTGATCGTCGTAGTCGGGTTCCTGACCGTCGAATGCCCCAGCCGCCCTGATTACCCGGCAGGAGGATCGGCCAGGGATCTCGGGCCGGTCCTCAAGGACGCCGTATCCCGGCCCGCCTTCGGGGCCTCTTCCGTCCACCTGTTCAAGGCCGGCGAAAGCGAGTGGCATATCCAGGTCATCCTTCCGTTGGAAAAGTATGCGGCCCTGGAAGCCGGGCTCGAGGAAACAATCCGGGCCATCCCGGCGCGCCTGGCCAAGAAGGAAGAGGAGCGAGGGGACGGCTCGATCCGCTTTCTCTGGGACGTGCTCGGCGGGACGGATGAAGCGCCCGCCAGGACCATTCTGCTCTTCGTCTGCCCCGAGAGTCCCGCCGCCGTCCACGAGCGGCCGGCCCCGACCGGCGGACCCGTGGCCGCCATCATCATCGACGACGTCGGTTACAACGTGGACATCGTCCGGGCCCTGGCCGCTCTGAATCGGCCCCTGACCCTGGCCGTTCTGCCCGGCTGCCCCTACACCCGGGATTCCGCCCGGGCCGCCCTGGCTTTCGGCCTGGAGGTGATGCTGCATCTTCCGCTGGAGTCCCTCGAACGCGGCACCGCCCGGGCTCCGGGAACGATCGATACGAACATGCCCCGGGCCGAGATCGAGGAGCGGGTGGCCGCGTTCCTGGACGAGATCCCGGGCGCCCGCGGCGTCAACAACCACACCGGATCCAAGGCCACCGAAGACCCGGCCGTCATGATCAGCGTCCTCGAGGTGATCAAGGCCCGGGGGCTCTATTTCATCGATAGCCGGACATCCCGCCGCTCGGTGGCCTATGACGCGGCCAAGGCGCTCGGCATTCCCTCCGCCTCCCGCCGCGTTTTCCTCGACCAGCCTCCCGGCGCGGGAACGGTTCGCGCCCGTCTCGAGGAGCTCTTCCGTATGGCCCGCAGGGACGGGACGGCCGTGGGCATCGGCCACGCCCGGACGGAAACCATCGAAGCCCTCAAGGCCGGATTAGCTCTGGCCGACGCGGCGGGGGTCAAGCTGGTCTTCGCGTCTCAGATCGTTCGTTGAGCCCGGTCAATCCATCCAGGCGATGACGGCCGTGATATTATCGCGCCCCCCGGCCTTGTTGGCCGCCTTCAACAATGCCGCGGAGGCTTTTCCGGGATCCCGATGCTTGCGGACGGCCTTCAAGATCTCGGCGTCCGTGAGCGAGCCGTGCAGCCCGTCGGTGCAGAGAAGAACCCCGTCGCCGGGCAGGAGATCGAGAACGAACGTATCGACCAGGATCGTCTCCGTGTAACCGATCGACCGGGTGACCATGTTGCGGAAGGGCGAGCGGCTGATATCCTGGGCCGTCAGGCCCCGGCCCCGCCGCTGCTCCGCCGCCCAGGAATGGTCATGGCTGATCTGAATCAGGTCGTTCCCGCGGATCCGGTAGACGCGGCTGTCACCGACGTTGGCAGCGACCGACCGGCGGCCGTCAGTGAGGGCCGCCGCAAGCGTCGTGCCCATTCCGCCCAGCTCCGCGGTTCGGGCCGACTTCTGAAAGATCTCGCGATTGGCCCTGATGAACGACTCCTCCAGCACCTGGCCGCTCAGAATCCCGGAGCCCGCGGCGGTTCGTTGGCGGGCAACATCCTTCTCCAGGATTTCCATGGCCATCGAACTGGCGACCTCGCCCGCGGCGTGGCCGCCGATTCCGTCGGCGACGGCCAGAAGGACCCAGGGCTCGGAAACGGGGGCCGGGCCGGACAGTTCGGTGCAGAGAAAGCGGTCCTCATTGAAGGGACGCTTGCGGCCGGTATCGGTCGAGCCGAAGAATCGGATTTTCATTTCTCGAGGGCTTAAGGTAATTCAGGCGCGCGGGCCTTGTCAATGAAGGACTCGGAGGGTTGGCGAAAAGGGGATGGCCGCGCGGGCGGATCCATAGTAAAATAATGGGGAAGGAGAAGGAAAATGAAATACCCGCATCGATATCCGGCCGCCGCGGCGGCCCTGGCCGTTCTGGCCGCGCTCCTGCCGGCCGCCTGCAAGACCCCTTCGATCGATCAGGTCAAAGCCTCGCTCGAGGTCGTCAACGTCCGGACCAAATGGGTGGCCAAGGACTACAAGCAGTGGCCCCAGCCCAAGCTTGTCCTCGTCCCGGTGGTCCAGTTCCAGGTCCGCAACAAAACGGCCGAGCCGATCAATTTCATCAATTTCAACGGCGTGTTCAAGAGACCCGGCGACACCGAAAACCTCGGCGACAACTTCCTGGCCGCCATCCGCAAAGAGCCCATCCCGCCCGGCGGATTGAGCCCGGTCATCCTCCTGAAGAGCAATTTCGGCCGAGAAGGGCGGAACCTGGAGCAGTTCAAGCTGTTCCCCCAGGAGCTCCAATACAACGTCAAAATCTTTGCCCAATTCGGCGGTTCGCGCCACGCCCTGCTCGGTGAATTTCCCATCTCCCGGGACATCGACTTCAAGGAAGACCCCCCCGTCCACATGGACGGCAAGATTGAGAAGTCCGACAAGGCCGAGCCGGCCAAGCCCGAAATCAAGAAATAGCGGGAGGCCGCGAAGTTATCCTCGAACGTCTTATCTCTTTATTTCAAAAAGAATAGAATTTTTGGCGATTTCGCCGACGTCACCGGAGAGGATCCCGCGCGGCAGGATCCAGCCGATGGCCGATCGCCCCTTGAAATAGTCCAGCGTCGATTCGATGGCTTTTTGAAGCGGGATTTTATCCCAAAGGACGACGTTCACCACGATCATCAGCCAATTTTCCGAATAATGGCTGATATTCGAGCCGCCTTTGAAGAATTGAATGACGGACGGCCCGGACGTTTTCTTCTTGGCATGTCCGAAATCGGGCGCATCGGCTTCGCCGATCGGTTTCAATCCGGCGATCCGACAGAACTCATTCCCGGCCCAGTTGGCCACGCTTGCGCAGGATGAAATCGCGCTGTAATCGCAGCCATAAATGTCCAAAATCAGCTCGTACGCGGAGGAAATCCCGTTCTCGATGGGGTTCCGGAAAGCAGGAGAGAATACTTCGCTGCTTTCAACCAGGCGCGGGCCGAATACCCGCGGAGATTTGTCGGCGTCTTTGTTCTTCAAGGCGGCCTTGGAAACCTTGAATATTTTCGTCCCTTTCCGGATTTCGTGGACGTTGCCGAACGATCCTCTGGGCAAATGCCAGCACAGCGCCGATTTGGCGTTGAAATAGCGCAAAGAGAAATCGACGACCCGTTTCGCCGGAAGACGGTCGCAGGTGAAACAATTGGCGCTCAACGTCCGACCGTAGCGCCGGCAGCTGATGGCGCTCGTTTCAATGTATTGGACGTAGGTGTCCCCTTCGGCGAAGGCAGGCGACGAAACATTCGGTTGGCCGAAGGCCTTCATGCGGATGGCCTCGCACGTTTCCCGTCCCCAGCGTTGGACTCGATCCAGCGTCGGCGTCTCCGCATCCTGCAATTCGAGATCGAAGACGATTTCCTCCCCATAGCGGTCGCGTTCCAGCCTCTTCTGAAATTCCGGATAGGGCCACGCCGTCAAATCCGGGGAGTACCAGCTCGTTTTGATTTCGGCGGTTTTGTAACGCCGGCGGATCTGGCCCAACGTGCTGGGAAACACGTTTTTCCCCCGCGAGCCCGCCGTCAAGCTGAAAGGGCCGCCCATATAGCTCACGTTGGCGAACTGCACCACGCGGACCTCGTCAAAAATCCGCTCCATCTGCCGCCAGCTGCCGGGGCATTCGTAGGGCTGAAGGATCAAAGCGCCGGTCTGATGAATCGCGATCCCGCCGGGAACGAGAGCGTCGTAAACGTTCGTGTAGAAATTGGTGTTGAACAGACTCTGGGCCGGTCCGATCGGGTCCGTGGAATCGATGATGATGACATCGAAGCGGTTCTTGTTCGAACCGACGAAAACGGCCCCGTCCCCGATTTCCAATTTGAAGCGGGGATCTTCGAACACGCCCTCGCAGACGGAGGGCAGGTGTTTTCGGCACAAATCCACGACCATTTGATCGATCTCGACCATGGTCACGGACTTCACGCTATCGTGTCGCAAGACCTCCCGGGCGACGCCGCAATCGCCGCCGCCGATGATGAGGACGTGCTGGGCGGGTTTGTGGAGATTGAACAGGGGCCAATGGGCGATCCATTCATGATAGATGCCTTCGTCTTCCTCGGTCAGCTGGACGATGCCATCCAAAACCAGGACTTTTCCCAGCCGATTGGTCTCCAGGATCATGAGTTTCTGGAATCCGGTGTCCGTCTCCGGAACAAGCACGTTGGAAACCTTGAATCCATACGTGATGTCGGGATAAAGATCCTCGAAAAAATAAAGATCGTTTCCTCTTTTTGTCAGACCCATGCTTCCAATCCTTGCAACGCGACTCAGCCCAGCGGATTGGGCTTGAGGATTTTGATGTAATTCCTCTTCTTGACGACCTTGAGGAACTCCTCCAGTTTGGCCGTCTGAAGGTCCTGCAACAGCTTCTGCTCGATATCCCGCTTGGCTTCGTCAAACGTCCGCGTCCGGCTGTCTTTTTTGTCCTCGAGGTTGAGCAGATACCAGCCTTTTTTTTCGATCCAGCCCGTCCGCTCGCCTTTCTTGATCGCGGCCAGGGCGTCCCAGAGGGTCTTGTCGGTCTCGCCTTTCTTCAGGGTGCCCAGGTCGCCCTTGGTCTCCTTGAGAGGCGCGTCGCAATATTCCTCGGCCGCCTTGTCGAACGGAAGCCCGCCCTTGAGCTTGTCCAGGATCTCGGCCTTACGGGTTTCGGTCGCCGCCGCCGATCGCAGATCGGGCGCCAGGTACACGACCCGGACCTTGTATTCCTCGGGGACGACGAATTCGGCGCCGTGCTTCTTGTAGTAGTCGATGATATCGGCGTCGTCCACGACGATTGATTTGCTGATTTGAGAGGAAATGACGCGATCCCGCAGCATCCTCTCCTCAATCTGCCTCAGCCAGACGTCGTATTGCATGCCCTGGCTGCGCAAGGCCCGCTGCAGATCGTCGTCCGAATCGATATTGTTTTCCTTCTTGATGTTGTCGACGGCCATCTTGAGCTGCTCGGCGACGTTCAGGTTGTCCGTTTTGGCCATCTGCAGGAGCAGCGTATTCGTGATCATGGTGTCCAGGAGCTGGGCTTTGAGCTGCTCGATGGCTTTCTCCTGTTGTTCACCCTGGAACTGGGCCTTGATCCCGGCCAGCTGTTGATCGTATTCTTTTTTGAACTCGGTCAGGGTGATGACCTCGTCGTTGACGATGGCCACGATTTCTTCGACGACCTGCTGGGCGGCGGCCCCGACGGCGCAGATGGCCAGCAGGATCAGAACCAGGCGGTTTCTTTTTATGGTCATAATGATTCGTTCCTTTGATAGGGGAAAGGCAGCTTGTCCGTAGCCGCTTTCCACTCCAGGGTGGCTTTCAATTCCTCGACATGAGCGGCGACAAGCGCCTCGCTTTTCTCTTCAATGAACTTGGCCCGGATGGCCGGTGCGGCATCAGCCAGCGTCTGCAGGCGGGTCTCGAACCGCTTGTCCAGCCGGAAGATATGGAAGCCGTAGGACGACTCGACGACGCGGCTGAGGGCGCCCGTTTTCAGGACGAAAATAGCCTTCTCCAGCTCGGGGGGCAGCTGACCGGCGCTGAATTCGCCCAGCAGGCCGCCTTTGGAGGCCTCCAGGCCGCGGGATTCCGCACGGGCCGCGGCGCGAAACTGTTCCTCGCCCGCCCCCGCGATTTTGTTCAGGAGATCGGTCGCCCGGGCCTCGCTGTCCAGGAGGATCTGGCTCACCTGGACCCGTTCGGGCTGGAGGAAATCCTTTTTATGGGCGTCATAATATTCGGCGATGGCGGCGTCCTCCACTTTGAGCGTGGATAGGATCGTCTCCAGGTATTTCTCGATGAGCAGCTTTTCCGTGATCGCGGTTTCATCGATCGTCGCCGCGGAGGCGTCGGCCCCGGGGATCGTGGAAGCGTTCTTGAACTTGGCCACGTAGGCGGCCCGCTCTTCATCCGTCAGCTCGATGTTGCGGGCCTTGGCCCGGGCCAGGAGAAGCTTCTCCTGGACGAAGTTGTCAAAGACCCGGCTGAGCGCCCCGGGCTCGAGGCTTTTCCAATCGGACCCGATATTGAGCTGCAAGTGCGACTCGAAATCGGCGGTCGAATAGGCCCTTCCCTCGACCTGCAGGATGATGGCCTCGGAGCGGCCTGCGGCGGCCGCGCCTTCGGGCTGGTCCGCCCCGGCCGCTTTCTTCCGGCAGGCCCCGAAGGCCAGAAGGAGGACAACGAGGACGGCCGCCGCCTTTCCGATTCTCGAGGGCCCTTTTTCACACATCTTTTTTAGTTTCATGACATTACTACGGGGAGCAGCAAATACGTTACAAAGTCCTTACTGCTCCCCGAGTACTAGCCGGGCAGTAAAAACATACGGAGTCAACTATATTCCGCCCCGCTTAGTATATTACACCCCGTATAACGTCTTCAAGATCGAGATCGTTTCAGCCAGGACGTCGCCGTCGGAGCGCCCCTTGAGCGGCACGGTCAATACGCCCTCGGGGGTCAGCCGCGCCCCGCGGGACTTGATCAGGCCGGTCCAACGCTCCGACGGGATCACGGCGGCGGGATCAAGCTTGAAGATGACCCGGCTTTCGGCGCGGTCGACGGACTGGACAAAGAGCATCCGGGCCAGAAGCTTGATCCGGCCGTAGTCGAGAAGATGGTCGACCGACGCCGGCGGAGGCCCGAAGCGGTCGGCCAGCTCCGCGCCCAGGGCCTCGAATTCCGCCAGGTCCTCGGCCGAAGAGATGCGCTTGTACAGGCTGAGCCGGACGTTGACCTGGGGGATGTAGCTTTCGGGAATGCGGTTGTCCACGCGCAGATTGATCTCACTCTTGGCCTCGGCCGGAACTTCGCCTTTGAGCTCCTTGATGGCCTGTTCGAGCAGGTGGATGAAGTATTCGTAGCCGACCGCCTCCATGACTCCGCTCTGCTGTTCGCCGAAGAGGTGGCCGGCGCCGCGGATCTCGAGATCTTTCAAGGCCAGGCGGAAACCCGATCCCAGTTCGCTGAACTCCTTGAGCGCTTCCAGGCGCTTGCGGGCCAGGGGGGTCAGGCCGCTTGAGGCGGGGACCAGGAAATAGGCGTAGGCCTGCCGCGAGGACCGCCCGACGCGGCCGCGCAATTGNNTCGATGAAGCCGAGCATGCGCTTTTCCAGCTCGGCCGGGGCCATCTGGCCATGGATGGTGACCACTCGGGCCTGAGGCGCCCATTCCGCGATACGGGCCGCCAGCGCATCCATGTCCTCGATCCGGTTGTGGACATAGTAGACCTGACCGCCCCGGGCCAGTTCGTGCTTGACGGCCGAAGCGATGAGCCGCGGACTGAAGGTCGTAACCACGGTGTGCACGGCCAGGCGGTCTTTGGGCGGAGTCTCGATCAGGCTGATGTCTCGCAAGCCGGTCAGGGACATGTTCAGGGTCCGCGGGATGGGCGTCGCCGTGAGGGTCAGAACGTCCACAACCGTTTTCATCTGCTTGATCTTCTCCTTGTGGTGGACGCCGAAGCGCTGCTCCTCATCGACCACAAGCAGGCCGAGATCGCGGAACTCGACGTCCTTGGACAGGATGCGATGCGTGCCGATCAGAATGTCCAGCTGGCCGGCCTTGAGATCCTTGAGGACCTGGACCTGCTCGGCCCGGCCCTGGAACCGGGTCAGGGCGGCGACGCGGACGGGGTGGAGGGCCACGCGGGCGGCAAACGTCTTGAAATGCTGGCTGGCCAGGACGGTCGTCGGACAGAGGACGGCGACCTGCTTGCCGTCCATGACCGCCTTGAATGCGGCCCGCATGGCCACTTCCGTCTTCCCGTAGCCGACGTCTCCGCAAAGGAGCCGGTCCATGGGCGCCCCGGACTCCATATCGGCCTTGATCTCACGGATGGAGCGGAGCTGGTCCTCGGTCGCCTCGTATTCGAAAGTCTTCTCGAATTCCTCCTGCCAGGCGCCCTCCGGACTGAAGGCAAAGCCCTGCACCGATTTTCGCCGGGCATAGAGTTCCAGAAGCTCCTGGGCCATTTTTTCCACGGCTTTTTTGGTCCTGGCCTTGGTCTTCTCCCAACCCGGCGTGCCCAGCTTGTCCAGGGACGGCGCGCCCGCGCCGACGGGCGTAAATTTCTGCAGGAGATTGAGGTCCTCGACCGGGACATAGAGGCGGTCCTCGTCGCGGTAGCGGAGCTCCAGAAACTCACGCGGCCGGCCGTCGACATCCATCCTCAAAAGCCCCTGGAAGAGACCGACCCCGTAATCGGCATGGACGACAAAATCACCGGCCTTGAGGTCTTGGAACTGGGTGATGGACGGCTTGGCCGAGGGCCGGGCGACGACGACTTTCTCTTCGGTCAGGATGTCGGTTTCGCCGAACACGACCACTTTTTCCCGGGGGTAGGCGAAGCCGCGCTCCAGGTCGCCGAGGGCCAGGAGGATTTCTCCGGAGGCCGGCCGGTCGAGGGCCGAATCGACGGCCCGGGCCGGCGCGTTCTCCTGGGCCAGCAGGCCCATGACCTTCTGCCGCATGGTCGGGGTGGAGAGAAAGATCAGGCAGCGTTCACTTTCCTCCTGAAGCCGCTTTATATATGTGAGAAAGAAGGCGATACGGTTGTCGAACCGGGGCACGGATTGAAATCCGAAATGAAAATCGCCGCGGCTTTCCTCCGGCGCCAGCTCCCCGGAACGGATGGCCCGAGCCCGGATCGTCGCCCACAGCGATGGGGAAAAATAATGTTCGGGCGCCAGGACGGGAGTTCCGGACGCGGCGGCCGCAGCGGCCTGCTCCCGGATTTCGTCCATCACTTCCTTGTATTCGCGCTCCACGTTTTCGGGCGATTCCATGATCAGGACGGCGTCACCGAGGTATGCCGTATACGGCGCGGTCTCCTCTTCATCAACGGTTTCGACAAGGGCGGGAATGACGCAGCGCTCGATCTTGCGGATGGTCCGTTGGCTGGCCGGATCGAATTCGCGGATGGAGGCGATCTCGTCCCCGCTGAACTCGATCCGGAAAGGCTGGGGGTGCCAGGGTGAAAAGGCATCGACGACGCCGCCCCGGAAGGCGTATTCGCCCCGGAAGGCCAGCAGGTCCTCGCGGACGTAGCCGAATTCGGCCAGCTGTTCGATCAGGCGGTCGCGTTCAAAGGCCAGCCCGCGCTCGAGCCGCACAAACAGCCTGTCCAGGCGGCCCGGACCGGGAAACGGACGAAGCAGTCCGAAAAGATTGGTCAGGACCAGGGCCGGCGGACGGTGCTTGAGGTCGTAGAAAAACCGCATCCTCGAGGCGACATCCTCGAGGGAGGGCGGCGCGCCGCCATAAGGGTTCTCGGTCAGGGAAGGCAGGGATTTGACATTTCGGGAGGCGCCGAGCTTGTTCAGAAAAAACCGGCATCTTTCCTCGAGCTCGGACAACGGACGGTCGGACGTCTGGACGTAAATGATCCGGGCGGGCGCATGGATAGCCAGCATGGCCAGAAAATACGGCCGGGCCGCGTCGTTCAGGCCCGAAAGCGAGAGCCGGGGCAGCTCCTCGCGAAAATGTTCCAGAGTGCGGACGAAATCCTTGAATTCGACGACATCTTTGAGAAAATCAAGGCTCATCTGTTCCGCCTGGGGCGACGATTATACGCCCGGAAGCGAGGTTCGTCCATGCGGGCGGCTTATACGAATTATTGGGTATCCGACCCAAAAAATCATTTTAATGACAATATTTGGCGCGCATTGCCATTTCACGGCATTAGTTTCCGCCATGAAATTGGAAATATTTTTGCAACATACTCCATATAAATGAGTTACTGATTGGCATGGGGATTGCATTGAAAAGGGTGTCCCGCAGTTGCGGGGCTAAATCGAGACTTAAGGAGATTTCAATGCTTAAGAAACAGAAAGGCTTCACCCTCATCGAGCTGCTCATCGTTGTGGCCATCATCGGCATCCTCGCCG
>PMCY01000293.1 GCA_003154255.1 Candidatus Aminicenantota bacterium
ATCCCTGCAGGGTGGCCCGGATCGAAGTCGGGTAGAGCTCGGCCGTCAGCGCTCCGAAACCCGAAAAATAGCCCGTGCCGAAGAAGGCCACGAACGGCCCCAGGAAAAAGAGCAGCCACGGCGACCGGATGCGGGCATAAAAGAATATGAATAGCGCCGCCAGCGAGAGAAAGGCCATATAGGTCCGCTTGCGGCCCAGGCTGTCGCTGATGAAGCCGAAGGTCAAATAACCCAGCCACATGCCGAATTGCATGAAGATGATCAAGGCCGACATATTCCCCGGGCTCAACCCGATCCCGCCCTTGCCTACGGCCAGGGAGAGGTAGCCGGGGATCCAGAGATTGAATCCCCACCAGGCGAAGAGGGTGAAGGCATTCATGACCGTGACCGCCGCGGTAATTCCCAACAGCCGGCCGCGGATGGTCGAACGGATGGACGGCTTTTCAGCCGGCGCGGCCTGTTTTAGCTTTTTCCAGAGCTCGGGCTCTTCCACCCGGGCTTGGATCCAGAAAACGAGGAGGGCGGGCACTACGCCGATGAAGAAGACCGCCCGCCAGCCCAGCCAGGGGTAAATGATGGCGGTGACCAACGCGGCCGAAGCATAGCCGACCGCCCAGAAGCTCTGGACGAAGCCGAAGGCCTTGCCCCGATGCTCGGCCGGCCACGTTTCGGAAACCAGGGCCGCGCCGCTGGCCCATTCGCCGCCCATGCCCAGGCCGAGGAAGACGCGGAACACGGCCAGCATGGGAACCGTTTGGGAGAAGCCGCAGGCCGCGGTAAAGACCGAATAGATCAGGATGCTGGCCCGCATGGCCCAGGTCCGGCCGAGTTTGTCGGCTACGATACCGAAAATGACGCCCCCCGCGGCCGAAGCGACCAGCGTCACCGAGCCGAGCAGCCCGGCCGTGGCCTTGGTCATGCCCAGGTCCTTCATGAGATAGGCCAGGACCATGGCGTAGAGCATGACGTCGAAGGAGTCGAGCATCCAGCCGAAGGCGGCGGCGAAGAGCGAGCGGCGGGCCGCCGGCGGCGCGGACCTCAGCCAGCCGAAGAGCGGGGCCGCCATCGTTTATTTCAAGGCTGCCAAAACGTCCGCGGCCGCGACGACCTTGGCATAGGTCCCGTTCATGGCCGCCAGGACGGCCGCGTGGACGGCCTTGGCCGGAACGACCGTCTCGCCGAACTTGAGATCGCGGGTGGCGCAGGCGTCGTCGACCAGGACTATGACGTAGCCCAGATCCGCGCCGTGCCGCGTGGCGGCCTCGACGCACATGTGCGTTTGCATGCCCGTGACGACCAGAGTTTTGGCGCCGAGTTTTTTCAGAATATCGGCGAGATCCGTTTCACGGAAGGCGTTGGCGTAATGCTTGACGACGATCGCTTCGCCCTCGGCCGGCGCGACGTTGGCATGGATAGNNGAGCGGAACGCGTCCGCCCTCGAAATAGAAATTTTGGATGTCGATGACGAGCAGGACGGGCCGCTCCAGGGATAAAGGAGTCGGTTTGGCCGGAGACGATTGCGGGGCCGCCGCCGCGCTCAAAAGGATCAATCCCAACAGCAGCCCCACCAGCCTCACTTCGATTTCTCCAGGAGGGCTTTCATCTTCTCCCAGTAGTGCTCTTTCCAGCCCTCCTTGATCGGCTCATACTGGTTGTCGGGGATGTTGGATTGGATGAAGGTCATCCGGGTCCCGCTTTTGACTTTGGCGAAAGCGAAGGTGGCCTTTGAATAATGCCCTTGCGGCCAATCACTGCCGCGCCAGCACTGGACGATCTTGGCATTGGGGACGATCTCCAGGTTGGTGCCCTCGACATAGCCGTCATAGGCCATGATCTTGCCGCCCACTTCGCGGCTGATCCGGGCCTTGTCTCCGGTGAATCGGGCGTGCTTTCTGGAATCCATGAGGAGCTCGTAGACGTCTTCGGGGGGGGCCTTGAACGTTACCGTTTGACGGAGTGTCTTCATCGCTTCTCCTTTCCCGGAAAATCACCCCCCCGGCTCAAAGGGGCAGGAGGGGTGTCGCTCTCTCGACGGAGGTTACTTCTTTTCGCTCTGCGGCTGCAGCTTGTTGGTCTCGACGAGCATGCGCAGATACCAATCCGGGAAGGGCAGCGGGCTGCGCTTGCGGGTCTTGGAATCATAGATCCAGAGCTTACTGAACTTGACCATCAGGTTGTCGCCCAGCTTCCACCAGGCGTCGATGACGGCCTGGGCGTTGGAGAGGCAATAATCGGTCAGGTATTTATTGGCCGCGGCGGGGTCCTTCTGGAACAATTCCACGGCATTCNNATGGCTTCCGAATAGACGAGCTGGGCGTGGAAATCGGCATAGTCAAAGGCCCAGCGGGCCGAGTCGCGGTTGAATTCCCAGTGGTCGCCGATCTGGAAAGAGCGGGGGATCTCGGTCATGCCGGCATAGAGGGGCATGAAACAGGACGTGTCCTGGTGGCCGAAAGCCAGCCAGACGATGCCGCCGACGGGATCGGGCAGTCCGCCGCGGGCCTGGGTCACGGTGACGTACTCGGCCCGGTTGACGCTGATGATGCGCGAGGTGTTGTACTGCTTGCCGTCCAGCTTGAAGCCGTAGGGCAGGAAGTTGGGGTTCCCGAAGGGGCCGCCCTGCAGGCCGCGGGCGGGATCGAAGACCGTGCCTTCGCAGCGGTCCCTGGTCATGGTCATGACATCGGCCACGGACAGCTTCTTCTCGGGCTTGGCCGAGAAGGGCAGGTCCATGTTGGGCGTCTCGGGGCCCAGGTTGAGGGAGGGGGCGACCAGGTTGAAGAACCGCCATAGGCGGACCCGGTTGCCGTTGGACGAAGCGGCGCTGACGTCATTGGGCGAATAGGCCCGTTTGAAGCTGAAGGGCTTGCCGCTATTGGGATCATAAAGCTTCTGCTCGACCGCCAGGGAGACGACGTTCGGCGACGCCAGGAAGAAGTCTTTATTGGCCAGATCGATCTCGCCGATGCGTGACTCGTTGGGGCAGACCGAAACGTGGTCGTCGGGAACCCGCTGGGCGGCCCAGACACAGCCGGGCTTGCCGTTCTGGGGCGTCCACAGCGGCCCGGCCGGCATGATCTCGAAGACCCAGACTTCCTTGGGATCGGCCACGGCCAGCATTTCGCCGGAGTCGGTGAAGCCGTAGCCGTACTTCTCGGACAGCTCGCCCATGAGCTTGATCGCTTCGCGGGCGGTCGAGGCCCGCTCCATGGCGATGAGCGTCAGCATGGTGATGTCGAACTTGGGCGTGGGGGTCTGNNTAGCCGTAGGTGTGGGCGGGCTCCGGCAGGTCCAGTCCGGCGTATCCGTCCAGGGGGACGCGGTCCCACTTCAGGCCGAGCTCGGGCGCGGTGGAGTCGAACTGGCCGATGTGGTAGATCTTGCGCATCTCCCCGGGCTTGTGGTCGCGGGCCGGGATGCGGCGGAAGGTCCAGTCGCAGGTGCCGCAGTCGCACGTGTGTGTCGTCATGACCGAGCCGTCCGTCGAGGCCAGCCGGCCGACCATGATGACCGTGCAGGCTTCCAGGCGGGGATCAGTATCGCCGCAGGTCGGGCAGACGGCCGACGTCGTCGG
>PMCY01000206.1 GCA_003154255.1 Candidatus Aminicenantota bacterium
TTGCCGGCATCTCCCGGAGCGAACGGAGGGCATGGACGATGGGATGGCCGCCGACGAAGCGCCAGAGATAGCGGTCGAAGGAGCCGAACTCTTTCTGTACAGCCAGGAACAGGCGGGCGTTGGAGATGGCCGCCTCGATCTTGAGGCGGTTGCGGATGATCGCGGAATCCATCAAAAGGCGCTCGACCGCGCGGGGCGTCATGCGGGCCACGCGGGCCGGTTCGAATTCGTGGAAAGCCCGCCGGAATNNACCGAAGCAGGGGCGCTCCGGCGGGGATTCATGGACGGATGCCGTGCGCGCCGCGCGCTCAGTCGGATTCGGCGGGAGGGATGATGGGCGCCTCTTCGCCGGCCGGGGGCTGGATGCCCATCTCGGCTTCGGCTTTTTCCCGCTCCAGGCGCTTTTTGCGCTTCTCTTCCTGCTTCTGCAGTCGGGAGATTTCCTTGCTTCGTTTGGCGCTTTTATAGGCTCTGTTGTTCTTCGGCACGGGGCCTCCTTCCTTCAGCGGCGAAGTTATTTTAACACAATCCGCCGCATCGTGTCTCGCCCCTCCGGCCGTTCCGGCCGCGGCTTCTCACCCCGGGGTCGATCGCCGCGCCGGCGGACGATAAATAGAAAGGGGGCGGTTCGAGTGAACCGCCCCCTCGGATTGACGAAAAACCGTTGAAACGGCTTAGTAGCGACGTCCGCCGCCGCCGCCGAAGCCGCCGCTGCCGCGGCCGGAACCGCCGCCGAAGCCGCCGCCGCCGCCGCCGCTGCGGGGCCGGTCGGTCCGGGGCTTGGCTTCGTTGACCGTCAGGGCCCGGCCCTTGAGGTCCTTGCCGTTGAGGCTGGAAATGGCGCGCTCGGCCTCATCCTTGTTGGGCATCTCGACGAAGCCGAAGCCGCGCGATTCGCCGCTGAACTTGTCCTTGATGACCGAGGCGGTCTGGACGGCGCCGAAAGCGGCGAACGTATCCTTGAGATCCGACTCCGTCACGCTGAAAGCCAGGTTGCCGACGTAAATGTTCATACTCGTCTCCTTTGACGATGGATGAGCTCCGGATGGCGCCGAAGCCCTCCTTGCAAAATGTAGATAAAGGAGAGGAGTATGCGACCGATCAGGGCCCGTGCCCCTTCCTTTAATCTAGGGCCAAAATTTTAGCAGAAAAATTATCCGAATGCAAGACCGGCAAAATTTTTTGGAGCCCCGTCCTTCAGGCCGGCCCGGCCGGAGAATGGAGCGCCGACGCGGCGATGATGGCCGCGCCGAGGCCCGATCCGTCATGGGTCAGGGCCAAAACGATCCTGTCCGCGAGGTCGCCGTAAAGCTCCGTGAAGGCCTCGACCATGGCGGTCCGGAAGCCCGGCATCTTCTCGAACAGGCTGCCGTCCACGGCCGCGGCATGGCGCCGCTNNCCCGATCGGTCCCGCGCCCAGCCCGGCCAGGAGTTCCGGCGCTTCGGCCGGAGGCGCCCCCAGCAGGGCGCCGACCGCCTCGCTCGTCCAAAGATCGCGTTCGGCGAAAGGGCCGGGCAGGCGGCCGCCGAAAAGCAGGCCGCGGCCGGTCCAATCCACGGCCGTCAGCCGGACCAGCTCGCCGAGGTATTTGCCGGAAACCATCTTTTCTTCCCACTGCGCGCCCGGATTTTCCGAACGGGCATCGAGGGCCGCATCGTGGCGGTGGCGGGGCAGCTCACGGTTGAAATTTCCCGACTCCATGTTGACGATCATGCGGTCGCGGCCGTATCCCGGCAGGGGTCCGCGGATGAGAGACGCCTGCTCCCGGTAGCAGATGTTGGTCCCCGTCCCCAGGATGCAGCCCGCGTCACAGGCAGGATCAAAATAAGCCCGGGCCACCTGGGTCCCCGTCGTATCATTATTCAAGGAGACCACCCGCACGCCGCCGGCACCCTGTCCATGCAGGGCCCGCTCCAACAGCCCCACCACATCGCATCCCTCGACCCCCGACGCCGTCCAGCCTTTCGTCCAGAGAATCAGCTCGCCCCGGCGGATCGAATGCTGGCGGATGGGAAAGGAAAAGGTGAAACCTAGTGGAAAGGGGCCGCGCAGGCCGTGGGAGTCCAGAAATCCGCGGATGAAACGGGCGATGGCCCCGAAAAGGGCTTCTCCGCTTGTCGAAACGTGTTCGGGCTCCAGCCTGAACCTGCCGCTGACGACCTCCGGCTGCCGGCCGTCGCCGGTCAGCCGGGCCCAGAGGATGCGGACGTTCGATCCGCCCAGGTCGAGAGCCAGAACATCGCCCTTTTCCCGTCCGGTCGGATTGTCGGCGAACGTCGGCAGCATCTTGAGCGAGCTCGGCTCGCCGCGAAGCCCGCGATCCATGTCCTCCTGGAAGGCGGCAATCATGGCCCGCATGCGGGCCGCCGGAAAGGCCAGCTCTCCGGCCAGCGAAGCCAGGGCGTTTTGAAGACCGGGTTCCACGCCTGTTCTCCTCGTCATCGGGCCTCAGCCCGACGGCACGCGGGAAGATAGCCCCGGCCGTCCGTCATGTCAAGCCGGCCGTGAACAAAGCCGGCGTTTATTTATAGATCTTGAGAATCTCCCGCCAGGACAGGATCTTGAGCAGTGAGCCGATCGGCTGCTCCAGGCGCTCGACGGTGGAGTCGTACTCCTGGATATAGACCTCCCTCTTGTATGAGCCGGGGACTTTCTGGCGCTCCCCGATGGTCACGGCGCGGCGGGCCTTACTGGCCAGCTGATAGCTTTCCGCGGCCACCCCGCCGGTCGATTTTAGGGCCGTCGCGCCGACGGTACTCCCGGCCACGGACCGGACGAACCGGGCATAGAGCCTGCCGACATCATACAGATTCATGCAGGGATTGACGTTCTCGATGCTCCCCTTAAGGGTGCTGAAGTAGACGATGTTGTCGGAAATGACCGGGTCGGCCCAGACCTTTTCCCCGACCCCGAACCCGCCGACGCGGAGCGTGGAGGAAAGATTGAGCTCCGCGGCGTCGCCCAGATACCATTCCACGGCNNAGCGGATCGGCGAAGACGGCCGGCTTGGTGATGATCGGGTAATTGTCGTTGTCCGTATAGATCGCCGTCAGATTCCAGTTGCTGACGCTGGTGCTGGTCACGTCCATCCGATAAAACCGCCCGTCGAGATCGCCGACGTAGACATATTCGGTCAATCCGTCCGCATCCGAATTGACCGCCGTGGGCGAACCCGGGATGGAAACGTATATGTCGTCGAACGGCTTGGGTCGCGTTTTCGCGGCTGAGTTGACATTGCTGACGGAAACCGTGCGAATGACGGCGCCCGTGTCCAGCCGGACGACGTAGAAGCGGTTACCGACGACGGCGGAGGGATCGTTGTCGTAACCCGAACCCATGAAGGCCACCCAGCGGTTCGTGCCGCTTTGATTAACTTGTCCGAAGGCCGGTACGGACCAGGTCTCCCCCATCGTCGTGGCCGTCAGCTCCCACAGCGGCTGGGGATTCAGCGGATCGGTGACGTCCAGAGCGATATAGTAATTCAATCCGCCGCCGACCGAGCTGCCCTTGCCCGGGCCCTGGCCGCAGACCAGGATGGTCTTCCAGGTTCCATTGATGTAGGCGTCGGTGACGACCGGCGACCCGTCGACGAAGGAATCGGGGGCGAAAAACCGGACGTGGGAGATGCTGTCCTTCTGAGACATGTTCTTGAGCTTGGGTACGAGGTTGTAGGGGATGTAGCCCCACAGCTCCGTCCCGTCGACGGCGTCGAAGCAGTGGAGCATCCCGTCGTTGGCCCCCACAAAAATCACTTTCCGGCGGCCGGCGTTGGCCGCGGAAAACGTGTCGTAGCCCGCGCCCATGACCGCGAGGGACCCGGAGGGCGGCCCCATGATGAGCGGAGTCGAATGCTGGATGTCTCCCAGCTTCCAATCCCGATCCTGACCCCGGACGAAGTTGATCAGGCCGGCGTTGTCGCCGTCCACGTCCACGAGCAGAGGAGACAGGAGGGACAAGCTGGCCGTGGAGAAATCGATTCTCTGGAGCGCCGCGCCGCTATTGGCCTTGTAGCCGGCATAGATCGTCCGGCTNNATCGTCTGGATGACCGAATTGACCGAGGCCTGCATGGTGATGCCGGTCACGTCATAGGCCCGCATATGGCCCTGCAGCCCGGGATACATGAACGTGGCCGAAATCATCAGCTCTTTTCTCTGCCCCGAAACGACGACTTCGGTGGCCGCCGAGGTCCGCGAATACTCCCGCCGGGCGACGTAAACATATTCGAGGCTGATGGTGTCCAGGATGGGGGTCTCGAACGAGGCGTTGTCGAAATCGGCCATGGCATCGACGGGAGCGGACAGCACGGCCATCCAGCGCAGCTTGCTGCCATAGGTCTTGAAATCCATCCAGGCCTGGGCCCCGACATTGGCCAGGGCCCCGCCGGTGAATTCGGCATAGTACATCCAGGTCCGCCCGTCGTCATTGGACAGGAAATAGGAGATGTCCAG
>PMCY01000145.1 GCA_003154255.1 Candidatus Aminicenantota bacterium
GGGCGGGAAGAAGGAAGGCACGATCAGGCGGTTGATCTTCCCGGCCTGTCCGCCCGCTTCGAAGTTGATTAAAACGGCCAAGGCCGAAGCGGTCGACGGGACGACGAGATTGTAGGCATAGAAGCCGCTGACTGCGCCGTTATGGTTGAGAACGGTGACGCCGTTGCGCTCGCCGACGCCCAGCCCGCAAGCGTAGCCGGAAAGAGTCCCGTCGGAAAGCCGCCGGCGGGTCGTCATGAGCTTGAAGGATTCAGGCCGGAGCACTTCCCTGCCTATGAGAGCCAGGTCCCAGCGGACCAGGTCGGAAGCGGTCGAGTACAGCGCGCCGGCCATGGCGATCCAACCTTTGCCTTCGGGCGCAGCAGGAAGGGGAGGGCTGAGGGCGAACGTGGTGTGGCCCACGGCGAAGGCGGGGCCTTTGGCGTCGGGCTCATAGAGGGTGTGGCCCATTCCCAGCGGCTTGAGGATTCTTCGTGACAGGAAAGATCCGAAGGATTCCCCCGAGACCCGCTCGACGATGCGGCCGAGGATGAGAAAGCCCGTGTTGGAATAGGAATAGCGGCTGCCGGGCTCGAAGTCGAGCGCGCCTTTGGCGTAAGCCCGGATGACGTCGTCCACGGCCATCGGCTTAGCCATCCGCCGGTCGACGAAATCGAGCGGATAATAATCCGGGTATCCCGAGACATGGTTGAGAAGGTCGAGGATGGTGATGTCGGCGGCCCGGGTCAGGTCGGGATAATAGCGGGCCACTTTGTCCGTGACGGCCAGCTTTCCGTCTTCGGCCAGGAGGAGGACGCAGGCGGCCGTGAATTGCTTGGTCACCGAACCGACCGCGAACATCGTTTCGGAAGTCACGGACCGGGCGTCGTCGATCCGGGCCCGCCCGTACCCTCCGGCCAGGACGATTTTGCCTTCGCGGGCCACGGCCAGCGAAACGCCCACGATATCCCCGGCTTGAATGCGCTCCGCGATCAGGGCTTCGACGGCTTTAACGTCGAGAGCCGGCAAGGCCGCCGCAGGAATCGTGTTTTGAGCGGCCGGAAGCGGGGCTGCGGAAAACCAGAGAATAACGAACAGCCACGCCAGGTGAAGAGGAAGGGAAATCCGCTCAGCCTTGAATCGATGGTCCATGGGGGATTCCTTATTTAAATATCTTTCAATATGCCTTTTCTTATTAAAGGAAACAAGCCGGTTCTTTAATAAGGGCGCCGTATTCAAGCCATTTTTCTTCTTCGATAAATCTGATATATCTATGCTCTTCCGGAAGGAGGACCGCATGCGCCGCCGCTCATTCCTGACCGTCCTGGTTTTGATTCTCGGCTTTGGGTCGTTCGCGGCACCAGCCGCGCCCGCGGCCGGGCCTGACGAAAAGCTCCCTTCGATCGACAAGCTCTTCGCCGCCTGGGACACGACGACGTCGCCCGGCGTCGCCCTGGCCGTCATCCGCGACGGTGCCATCATCTACAAGCGCGGTTATGGGATGGCCCGCATCGAGGACGGCGTGGTCATCACGCCCTCCAAGATCTTCGATNNTGATCCATCACACCAGCGGGATCCGGGATTACAACAGCCTGCTGGCCTTTGCCGGCTTCCGCCCGGAATCGGACTGCCCGACCGTCGAGGAGTCCCGCGAAATCATCTTCCGCCAGAATAAGCTCAACTATCCGCCCGGCCGGGAATTCTCCTACACCAACTCCGGCTATTTTCTTCTCGGCCAGATCGTTGAGCAGGTCAGCGGAAAATCACTCAACGCCTTCGCCCAGGAGCGGATCTTCAAGCCGCTTGGCATGATCCACACCCTGTTCCAGGAAGACCATACCCAGCTCATCCCGAACCGGGCCGTTGGCTACGACCCCGCCGGCGGTGGCTTCAAGATCGACATGAGCAATTGGGACGAGACGGGCGACGGCAACATCTACACCTCGGTCGAGGACCTCTTTCTCTGGGACCAGGCCTTCTATTCCAACGCCCTGGGCAAGGACGTCATGGACCTGCTCCACACGCCCGGCGTTCTAGCCGACGGAACGGAAATCGAATATGCCTGGGGCCTGCGGGTGAGCACTTATCGCGGCCTCAAGATCGTCGAGCACGGCGGAGCCTGGGCCGGCTTCCGGGCCGAGATCCTGCGTTTCCCGGAGCAACGGCTTTCCGTCATCGCCCTTTCCAATCGCAGCGATTTCGACGGCTCGGCCTGTTTCAAAATCGCTGAATTATACCTCGGCGACCGGATGATCGAAACGGCGCCGCCCGCGGCCCGGCCGGCCGCGGCCGCCGCTCCGGCCGCCAAAAGCGTCCCGCCGGTACTGACCGAAGCCAAACTCCGCGAATACGCCGGCGATTACGTCAGCGACGAGCTTCTCGGCGCCCGCTACCGCGTGACCGTCGAAAAAGGCCGGCTGGCCGTCCGCACCCGGACCGTCCCCCAAGGCTTCATTTTCCCCTCCGGCCTCGACCAATTCATGCTGGCCCGGCTCGACCTGGGCCGCTTCACCATCGACTTCGTCCGCGGCGCGCGCAACGCCGTCATCGGCTTCGAGCTCAGCGCCGGCCGGATGAAAGGCGTTTCGTTCGTCAGGAAATGAAAGGAATCATCATGAAAAACCGCCTCGTCATCGCTCTCCTCCTGACCGCCGCGGCCGCCGCCGCCTTGGCCGCGGCCCCGGCCGCGGGCCAGGCCTCCGGCCCGGCTCCTTTCGCTCCCGCCTTCCTCAAGGGCCTGGCTTTCCGCAACATGGGGCCCTTCCGGGCTGGCTCCTGGGTGACGAGCTTCGCCGTCCCGGCCGCCCCGGCCCACGACCATCTCTATACCTTCTATGTGGGGACGAGAAACGGCGGCGTGTGGAAGACGATCAATGCGGGCACGACGTTCGAGCCCGTCTTCGACGCCCAGCCCAAGCTCTCGATCGGCGATGTGGCCGTGGCCCCTTCGGACGCCGGTATCGTCTGGGTCGGCAGCGGTGAGGCCTATTGCGCCCGGTCCTCCAATCCCGGCGACGGCATCTACAAATCCACGGACGCGGGCAAGACCTGGACCAACATGGGCCTGCGCGATTCCCATCACATTGCCCGGGTCGTCATCCACCCGACGAACCCTGACGTCGTTTACGCCGCGGCCATGGGCCATCTTTTTACGCCCAATGCTGAACGGGGTGTTTTCAAAACAACGGACGGCGGGAAGACCTGGAGCAAGGTCCTCTTCGTCAACGACAAAATCGGCGTCGTCGATCTCGTGCTGGTCGCCTCCGCGCCCGACACTCTTTATGCGGCGA
>PMCY01000338.1:0-6975 GCA_003154255.1 Candidatus Aminicenantota bacterium
CATCGGGCAATCTTATAAACTCCTCTCCCAAAACGCTGACATATCCCTCCCGGCGGAGGGGCCCCGGGCCTTGCCTGGGGAACCGTTTCCGCCGTACTCGTTCGAGGTTGAAACCGCGAACGAGTGCTGTTTTAGNNNAAAAAGGTCGAAGCCTCTGGGACTATCGAAGCGCGGACAGCATGAAGGAAAAGGGCGCAAGGTCTCACAAATACGCGGCTGGACAGCTCGTCCGCATCAAATCAGGAGAGGAAATTTCAGCCGGACTGGATTCCGCTTTCGAGCGTGACGGGTGTGTTTTCATGGGACCGATGGGCCGTTGGACCGGCCAAATCCGGGCCGTCAAGAAGCTGGTCTATTCCTGCTTCGACGAATTCAGCCAGCAAATGTTCCGGCCGCGGGCTCCGCTTTATATTCTCGAAGGCCTCATTTGCGAAGGAGACACCGGCGATTTTCAGCCCCGCTGCGACCGGAGCTGCCCGCTTTTATGGCACGAGGATTGGCTTGAACCGCCGGTTTGAAGGGGCTCGCGCATGTCCTGCCAGCTTGAATCGCTCAATCACCTGAAAAGCCCGAACGCTGCGTTCGAGGGAACGGATGGTCCCGTCGAAAATGCAAAAATCAAAATCCGCGTTCGGTTTTGGACGCTGGCCAGGCGGGTCGCCCGGACATTGGGGAGGCTCCCCAAGAAGAGACCGGTCTGTGGTCCGAGCCTTCCGATTTCTCCGGGAGACATCGTTCTCGTACGCTCCGAAAAGGAGATTCGCGCCCTGCTAAGCAAGGAGGGAAGCTATAAAGGTTGTTATTTCATGGAAGAGATGTTCGCTTATTGCGGAAAAGAATTCGAGGTCATAAAAGAGATTGTCAACTTTTTCGACGAAGCCAAGCGGAAGATGGTCAGGACGCGCGATCTGGTCGTCCTCAAAGACGTCCAATGCGGCGGCCGGCTCCAACCGCGACGGGAAAAGTGTGATCGCACTTGTTTCTTTTTCTGGCATAAAGACTGGCTGTGTAAAGCCGAATAAATGAACGCGTGTTAAAGCGGCCAAAAACGGAAAATATCCGGCCGAACTCGGCAATTTGAGCCGAGTGACGAGGGGAGGAGCAGCGGGTTCAAGTCCGCAAGTCCGGGATATCTAGCCCCTCATCCGCCCGGAGCCATCGGATTGATTGCCGGCGCGGCCCAGGCGGAAAATATCCCGGTCTCTGGACAAGCCGATGTCGTCATCATGGCCCGCGAATTCCTGCGCGATCCCTATTTCCCGTTACACGCGGCAAAAATGCTCGGAGACGATCCGCCCTACCCGAACCAGTACTTGAGAGCAAACCCGCGTTTGCCGAAATTCTCCTGACCCAGGCCGTTTACACGCCGTCCCCACTCCCGTAAACTGAGACGTGGAAGAAGGAGGATCCTGATGAAAAACACATTTCCGGCGATCGGTTCCTTCGTCATTGCGGCGCTGTTAGCGGCCGCTTCGGCAGGAGCGCAAGCGGAGCCCAAGCTTGTTCCCCTCGATCTCTCGAAAGCATCGGCTTCCTTTCCCGTGATCATGCAGGCTCCCGAGGGCGCGACCGCGGCCGACGATTTCGGCAACATCCTCGTCAAGAAAGGCGCCAATTTCCAGGTCGAGATCGGATCGAGCCCCAAGGACATGGAAAGTCTCAAGAAGGAAATCAAGGCTAACACCCTTAACAGGCTCAAGTCCTTCCTCGTGGAAACGCCCGCCGCTCTTCTCTACGAATCGACGCTCATGGGCAAGTCCGAATTTCATTTCGCGGCCAATGTCAAAGCCGGCGGCACGACGTTCGGCGCCGAAGATACCAAGGGTCCCGTTTATGCCAGAGCGGACGCCGAATTGATGTTGAAGTGTTTCCAGACCCTGACCGCCAAGAAGTGACCCCTCAGCCCCGGAAGGAAACGCGGACGAACTGATCGGTCGAAGGGGTCGAGCTCCGTTCCGCGCCATAACCCGGGGCGGGAACCGTCCAGGAGCCGGACTTCGCGAACCTCCGGGACCGCATCGGATACACGCCGCCGGCCGCGGAAAGCCCATATTTTTCGGGCGTCGGCCGGAAATCATAAAACTTGAGGATCGGATCCCCGGCCGCCTTGACCGGACTTTTTCCCTTGCCTCATTGTAGCATGATCCTATATAATATATATAAATTCTAAGTAATAATCGGGCTGACGGCGCTCTGTGCTTTCCGCTCGATCCGGTAGATCGGTCAACACAGGAGGATGAATCCCATGAACTCTCACACATCGAAGATTTTCCGCCTTCGCTCCCTGATTCTGGTGGCCTTGGCTCTGGCCGTCCTGATGGCCCGTCCCCAGCCGCTCCCGGCCCAAACGGACGCTTGCGCGCTCGTTAAGGCCGGAGACGTGGCTGCCCTGCTCGGCGGGACGCCGGTTTCCAAATCCACACCGCAAGGAGGAGCTTGTACCTGGACGGGGGCCGTCGCGGGACACAAGTTGCTCATCCTGACCTACAAGAAGACCGGAGTACCCAGCGAGGCCGCCTTTATGGGCGCCCAAAAGGGCATGCAGGCGGAGGAAAACGCCAAGATGATCGACGAAGCCGGCATCGGGGACAAGGCATTCTCGAGCACGACTTCCTTCGGGGCGGTTTTTGTGCTCCTCAAGCATGGTCGGCTTCTGCAAGTGCAGTACTGGACGGGGAGCCAGGGGACGAGTCAGGACGTGGACGCCTTGAGACCCGTAGTCCATAAGGCCGCCGCCGCCTTTTAAAGGTCGGCATTCAAGGCCGTTCGCCAAGCGGACGGTTTCCGCCACGGGACGGCGTTTTATTGGGCCTCGGCCAGGAAATAATCGGTGACCTCGATTCCATAAGTCGCTGGATCCAGGGTCTTTACGATCGTCCTGGGAAACGCGCCCGTCTGCGGATCGGCCTCGGCCAGGTCGACGATGTCCCCGTCGATACGCTTTCCTTCGGCGTCCGTAATCAGCTTGACCTTGGGCCTCAGCAGGAACCGCGTCTCCGGATTGGCGTCGAAGACGATCCCCAGCTCGCCGGTGTCGAGGGCCACGAAGGTCCCGATGGGAAAGACGCCCATGAGATGGACGAACGACTTCAGGATCAGGGAATTAAATTCGGTGCCGCTGTTCTCCAGCATCAGGCTCAAGGCTTGGGCCCGGGAAAAGGCGTCGGCCCGGTACACGCGTTTCGAAGTGACGGCATCGAAGAAGTCCACGATCTTGACGATTTTGCTGAAGAAATTGATGTCCCGCCGTTTGAAGTAGCGGGGATATCCGGACAGGTCTTCCTTGATGTGGTGTTCGAGGGCGACGTGGATGGCTCTCAAAGGAAGGCGGCTGAATTCCCTGAGATGAAGGAGCTTTTCGGCGCCCTGGTGGGGGTGGCGTTCGATGATCCCGCGTTCTTCGTCGTTGAGCGCGGCCGGCTTGTTGAGGATCTCGATCGGAGTGTCGAGCTTCCCGAGGTCGTGGAAAAAAGCGGCCAGGCCAAGATCCACCAGCTCGCCATGACTCAGCCCCAACCGGCGTCCGAGGGCCAGGGCCAGCACGCAAACGTTGACGGAGTGGTTCAACGTATAATCGTCGAAGTTCTTCAGGTTCGTCAATCCGACCATGAACGATTCGTTGTCCACGAGATGATTGAAAATGGACTGCATGAGCCGCCGGGTGGTGTTGAGGGTGAGCTTCTCGTCCTTCTGGTCGCGCTCAAAGGCCTCCTTGAGGTGGACGATGCTCAGGAAAAAGATCCGGGCCGTGTCCCGATGCAGGCTGGAAAACGTTTCCGCATCCAGGACCTTCTGAAGGCGCACGTTTTCGACGCCGGCGGCATCGAGGTCGGCGGTCAGCCTATCGAACGGAAGCTCCGCCGATTTTCCCTTCTTGCCGAAAGCGGCGATGAAACGGCCGAGCTCCTCAGGCGTCAGTCCCGGTCGGAAGGACAGGGCCCCGATATCGCGGATCCTGAACTCCTCGAAGATGAACTTGAAGATGGGGTAGCTGGCCAGGCCGAACTTAAGCCGGACGCCGTTAAAAAAGAGGGAGCTGTGACGGACCTCGAACGAAGCCTCCTGCTGACCCTTGAAGAAAACATCGAGAAAATCGAAGAGGGCCCGGACCTGCTCCTGGAACAGGGTGTTATTGGTCTCGTAAAGGCGGGCGTTCTTGGCCACTATGTGAAAGTGGATGAGCAGTTCTACGCCGGCCTTTTGGCCGGTTTTACGCCGCTGGTCGGGCGGCTCCGCCGGCTTCTCCGGTGAAGGGACGGTCGTCTCGTTCAAGAAGCTTTCTCCCCCGGGATCCCGGTAGGCCCGGCGGCCAGTCGGGCCAGGGCCAGTGCACAGGCCTCCCGGACGGCCTTCTTTCCGGTCCGGGTCCCGGATTCCAGCGCTTTTTTGGCTTCTTCGGTCCCCAGGCTTTCCATTCCGGCGACGGAGCCGAGGCGCATGGCCAGATTATGGGCCGACGGCAGGAAGGCTTTCTTCAGAAGCGTCTTCTTCAAGAAGGCCGTCGCTTCCGGGGTCTTCGTCCGTCCGAGGTAGTTCAGGATGACCGTGATCTCCCTGGCGCTCTTGCCGCGGAAGGCTTTGGAGCGGGTTTCCCGGATGAGCCGTCGGATGCGCGATTGCTCCTCGACCGGATTGAGCCTCAAGGCGGCCTGGATGCGGACATCCTCGTCGCCGTCTTCCAGGAATCCCATCAGGACGTGATTGGCGAGCTCGTCCGTGAAGTCGCCCAGGGCCTCGACGGCCGCGAGTTTGATCTCTTTGTTCCGAAACCTCAAGAATTGAGTGAAGTGGGAAAGCGCCTTTTTCCCCTTCTCTTTTCTTAAAAGACCGATGATGTCCTTGGACAACAGGGGGCGCTCGTCCCCGGCCAGCCCGATCAGGAAACCGGAGTCCCCGGATGTTCCCGCGACGATCACATCCAGGATCTTTCGGCGGGCATCCGGGTCGCTGACGGAATCGTAGAAGTCCGCGGCCAGAGGCAGGGCGGGGCCCCCAAGGAGGCGGAGGAGCCGTGTCAAGCCCTCCCAAGCCACCGGCTGCCCCGAGCCGACAAGCTGCCGGGCGGCATCCAGGGTCTTCGCTCCGGTCGTCTTTTTCAGAAAATCGTTGAGCCGGCCGGTCTTCTCCGGATTGGGAAGAGCGAAATGGTCCCGGATCTCCGTGATCTTCTCGATGAAGAGTATGGCCATGCCGAAACCCCCGTGCTGCACCTGGTCGAAATAATACTCAAGCAGGAGATCGAGGGTCGTCGAGAAGTGCCCGATATCCTCCTCGAGAAAGAGGATTTCGACCATGAGATCCAGGAATTCCTCGTCGGGGACGATCGTTCGGTTGGTTCGGATGAGTTCCTCGAGCTCCCCGATCTCGGCGTCGTTCAGCATCGGATCCATCGATGCGGCGGGGCTGCGGCCCGATTCGGAGGATTCCTCGGCCCCCGTTCCTTCGGCGTAGGAGGGCAGCACATTGAGGATATTCGGCTCCGCGACGACATCGTGCTTCCGGATGGCCTCGCGGTCAGCTCCGATCAGTTCGATCTTTCCCGTCGTGAATTTGGACGTGTCGACCTTGATCTCGATGATTTCTTGTTCGAGCTCGGCGGGAAGCGACGTCCGGCCGAACGCAAACTCCCCTCCTCCCCGCTCGGCCGCGATGCGGTTCTCCAGATAATCATCGGGCGCGTAATATTGGATATTGGCGAAGTCCTCCTTCCACAAGGCCGTGACGATGTCGCTGTCCTCGGCCGGTTTCTGGGATTCCCTCCGGACGATATCCAGGAAATCGGCGATCTCGGTCCGGTCGAGGCCCTGATAGAAATAGAGGATCTGCAGCCCGTCCTTGAAGAAAAAGAGAGGCAGGCTCTTGATCATCGTTTCGTCCGTGTACAGAATGCGGCCGGCATACATGAATGAGAATTCGTTGATGCCGATTTCGAGCTTTCCGTATAGGTCCAAATAGCTCTTGAGCTTGTCGGCGAGGCCGTCTACGAATCTCCCGACCGTGGCATGATCCGCGGGAAACAGCTTCAGTGAAGAAACCGTGTTGGCCATATGACGAACGATATCGCCGGCTTTGTCGAAGGCCTTGGCGTCGATGATGCGGTTGTCCCCCGAGGAAAGCGAGCCCTGTCTTGTTTTCAGGTCCATGGATGGTTCGCCGTACGGCGGTTCTATCCTCTATTCTTCAGTGTAGCCATTTTTCCATTTTCGTCAACAGATTAACCCGGCCTGCTGCGGCCGGAGACGCGACGAATCCCTTCGGGGAACCTTTTTCCCTCCAACTTCGTCTTTATCTTTAGAACGCGTTGTTCGGAGGCACTCCTATGAATATCCGTAATCGCTTGACGTCTTCGATCGGCCTGGGCATCGCCTGCGCCGTTCTTCTGGCCGCGTCGGTTCCCGGCGCCAGCGCCGAGGACTTCGCCAAGTCCTTCGCCATCGCCGGCCGGGCCAGCGTCCGGGTGGAGACTAACGACGGCGCCGTCCGCGTCATCACGAGCGACGCCCGGCAAGTCGAATTCCGCGTCGAATATAAAGGTTATGAATTGGGCAAAGATCTGCGCATCGAGGCCCGCCAGGACGGGGACAAGATCGAGCTCGTCGCCCGGGTCTCCGACCATTTGAGGATCTCGGGGCTTTTCCGGTCACGGAACCTGCGCATCGAGGTCCGGATGCCCCGCCTAGCCGATCTCCAGGTCGAGACGGGGGATGGCTCGGTGAAGTCGGACGCACTGGAAGGGACCGTCGATATCCATACGGGCGACGGCAGCATCGCCGTCGACGGCCTCAAGGGAGACATCCGGCTCCGCACCGGCGACGGATCGATCGAAGCGCGGGACCTTGACGGCAAGCTCGAGGCCCATTCGGGCGACGGACATATCACCGCCGGCGGCCGCTTCGACGGCCTCCGGGTCAAGACGAGCGATGGGTCCGTTCAGGCGCGCCTCCGCCCCGGCTCGAAGATGGCTTCGCCTTGGTC
>PMCY01000338.1:7076-7652 GCA_003154255.1 Candidatus Aminicenantota bacterium
CCCGTCGCGTCGTAGACGATGATTTCCTCCGCGTTTTCCCGCCCCTTCTTCTTCCCGGCGACGATTTCGCCGATCTCGGCGTGGACGTCGGATTCCTTGATCAGCCCTTCTTTTAGGGCGTGGTGGAGCTCTCCGGCGGCCGCGCATTGGCGCAGGATGTCGACGATGACCTTGCGGCCCCGAAGCAGATCCGCTTCGATTTCCTGCTTGGCCGGGCTGTCCGCGCCCACGGCGGCGATGGTCGTCCCCGGCCGGATATCCGCTCCCCGCAGAAACGGGACCCGTGACGGCGTGCAGGTGACGATGACCCGGCTTTGAGGCGCGGCCTCGGACAGGTCGGTGACCGCGCCGACCGGAAGGCCGAATTCCTTTTCCATGTCCCCGGCGAAGGCCCGGGCCGCCTCCGGCCGGACGTCGTAGGCCAGGACCCGTTCNNGCCGGCCGGGGCCAGGTATTTCAGGGCCATCGCCGTACCCGCGGCCGTCCGCTGGCGGGTCAGCTCGGACGAATCCATGATGGCCAGGGGATATCCCGATTCGGCGTCGAACAGCAGAATGGCGCCCAGGATATTGGGGA
>PMCY01000100.1:0-11918 GCA_003154255.1 Candidatus Aminicenantota bacterium
CGGTCGTCCCGGGCAGTTTCCAGGATGAAGCCGAAATCAGCCCGGCCGGCGGAAAGGATATGGTCGTCGTCAACTGGACGCCCCGCCTGTTCACCGCCTTCCAATCGAAATGGGGCTACGACCTGCAGGTCAGTCTGCCCTCCCTCTTCGAGGAGGCGGGGGATTGGATGCGCGTGCGCCACGACTACTACTCCCTGCTGCTGGATCTCTTCATCGAGGGCTGGGCCAAGCCCTATTCGGAATATTGCGCCCGCAACAATCTCATCTTCACCGGCCATTATTGGGAGCACGAGTGGCCGCGCCCGGCCGTCGGCCCGGACAGCATGGCCATGGAGTCTTGGTCGCACATGCCCGGGGTGGACATCCTGATGAACGATTTCCAGACCGATGTCCACGCCCAGTTCGGCAACGCCCGGGCGATCAAGGAGTTGCGCAGCGCGGCCAACCAGGCNNCGCAGTCGTTCTCCTATCACGAGCCCTGGTGGGACGACTACCGGACGATGGGCGATTACCTCGGCCGGCTCTCGCTGGCCACGACGGCGGGCCGCCAGGACAATCGAATTCTCGTCCTGGAGCCGACGACCACGGCCTGGATGTATTACGCGCCGGGCGCTGAACCGGACAAGATCAAATCCATCGGCAAGGTCTTCCAGGGCTTCGTCAACGATCTGGAGGCCGCCCAATTCGAGTATGACCTGGGCAGCGAAGCCATTCTCCGGGAGCGGGCCCGCGTGGACGGTCCCGCGCTCCTTGTCGGACCGCAGAAATACGAAGCCGTGGTACTTCCCCCCGGAATCGAGAATCTGGATGCGTCCACGTTCGATCTTTTGAAAAAATTCGTCGCCCAGGGCGGCAAGGTCCTGAATTGGGGCGGAGTTCCGCGGTTTATCGACGGCCGGCCCGATGCCCGTCCGTCCGAGCTGGCCGTTGCCCATGCGGAAAATTGGATAACGATGGGGATCGAGAATTGGGAAACCAAGATGGCCCAGGCCTGTCCACCGGCCCTCGAGTTCAAGATCCAGGGTGGGCCGGTCAATGAAGGCGCCCATCTTCTCTTTCATCACCGCCGGGCCCTCCAGGACGGCAATCTCGTTTTCCTGGCCAACATCGATCCGGCCGTGGGTGTCTCCGGAGAATTCACCGCCGCCGGAAGTTCGGTCCAGCGCTGGGACCCCCTGACGGGGGCTATCGAGGCCTATCCCGCTGAAACCGCCAACGGTAAAATGCGGGTCAAATTCGATCTGCAGCCGGGCGGCAGCCTGCTTCTGGCCGTTCGCCCGGAAGCCGGGCCCGCGGCTGCGCCCATCGCTTCGCCGTCCGTTTCCCAGGCCGTGCCAGCGGCCGGCCCGACGCGGGTCGTCCGGGCGACGGACAACGTCCTGACCATGGATTATTGCGATTTGACTCTCAACGGAACGACGGAAAAAGATCTCTACTTCTATGACGCCCAGCTCAAGACCTACAAGGCTCACGGTCTGGACCGCAATCCCTGGGACAGCGCCGTCCAATACAAGACGAACATCCTGGACAAGGACCATTTCAGCGAGGATTCGGGATTCGAGGCGACCTTCCGTTTCCGGATCGCCGGCCCGCTGCCCACATCCCCGCTGTCTGTCGTCGTCGAGCGGCCGCATCTGTTTGAAGTCTTCATCAACGGGAAAAAGGCCGCCCCCCGCGCCGACGCATGGTGGCTGGACAAGGCCTTCGGCGTCTTTCCCGTCGATAATGCCGTGGCGGGGGAGAATGCCGTCACGATCAAATCCAAGCCGTTCACCATCCACTCCGAGCTCGAACCCGTTTATCTGCTGGGCGATTTCGCCGTGCGAGGGGAAGCCAAGGGATTCTCCGCCGCTCCGGCCAGGACTTTGACCTTCGGGCCCTGGAGCGGGCAGGGGATGCCGATGTTCTCCGGCCGGGTGAATTATACCAAGACGATCGAAGTGGCCGCGGAGGCCCTTAAGGCCGGGCGCTATACCGTCGCCTTGGGTTCCTGGCTCGGCGCGGCCGCTGAAGTCCAGGTCAACGGAAAGAAAGCCGGACTGATCGCCTTCGCCCCCTTCGAGCTCGATATCACATCCGCGCTCCAGCCCGGAAAGAACGAGGTGACCGTGGCCGTCATCGGCACCCTCAAGAACACCCTGGGGCCTTTCCACAACAAGCCGCTCCTGGGGCGGGCCTGGCCGTCGGGATTCCAGCAGGGGGCCAAGGATGGCCGCCCGGCGGGNNAGGATTACAGCGTCGTCGGATACGGGCTGTTCGAGGATTTTAAAATCGGATTCGTGAAATAGAGGTTGCGTTTCCCGCCGATGAAAAAGTTCGGCCGGGCCTTTCAGATCATTTCTTTTTGGTCAGGGCGTCGGCCACCTGCTCGATGATCCAGAGGGCGAAGGGGATGGGCATCCCCTCGATCGTGGTCTTGGCTCCGCCGCCGAAATCGAGGGCGGTCATCTTCATGTCGGCCGTGTCGGCCTCGTAGAGGGCGATGGGCAGGATTTGCAGGCTGACCTGGGCCGTCAACTTTTCGCCCTTGTCGTTCTCCGCCTCCACGGCCAGGACGTCGATCGTTTTTCCGGCCAGGGCGATTTTGCGGTTTTCGAGCTTCCGGACGATGTGGGCGGGCTTGAACTCCGCGACCGCCTGGTCCTGGCCTTCCAGATATTTTTGGGGAACCGTGAAGGCCGACATGCCCCGCACCTGGACGATCGCTTTCTCGATCCGGCCCGGCCCCTGGCCGGTCTCTTCGGTCAGGATCGAGGTCACGACGGAGGGCGCGTCCTTCATCTCGATCTCGATCTCCAGCCAGGAATAGGGTTTTCCTTGGATCGTCTCCCTGGTCAGGGAGGAGAACTTCATCTTATAGGTCTCGTTCTTGACCTTGTCCAGGATGGAATAGGTCGTCCAGGTCCCGGGCTCGAAGTGGAAGCCGTCCTGGAGGATGGGAAACTGTTTCTGGCCGGGGATGTTCTCCTGCCCGGCGGCTATCGCAACCGCGAAAAGCGTAATAGTCGAGGCGACGAGGATCCGTCCGACGATCCGTCTTTTCATGGGTTCCCTCCAATCCTTGGCATTCGACTTCACTTTTATACATGAAGGGCAAGAATAAAGATACGGGGTTCGCTTCCCTTGAGCGCGGGTCGGTGAAGCTTAACCGACCGGCGCCCAGGACGTACGCAGGAGAGTCAGTTCTTTATCGTCGGCCGTGCGCGAGATGCGGTGGAGGAAGCGCGGGGCTCCGTCGCCGGGGAGCCTTGCGGTCCGCGAACGAAGGCCGTCGCCGTAAAAAGCCTCGCCCCGGAAATTCACCTCGATGCCCGACGGCCGGTAACCGAACAGGATCTCATCCGGGACGGTCTCCAGGGCGCGGTGGATATAGACCGTAGCGGTGACGTGGCGGTTGAGGTCGATGTCGGAATAAAAGACAGGGAATTCCTTGACCAGGTCTTCCCGGCTCAATGCGGGGAGAGAGGCGAAGTCGTCGGCCAGCGCCCTTTTATCGAGGAGTGGGAATCCAGCCAAGTACTCAGGCGTCCGGACCGGGCGGCGGGTCTTGAGGTCGACGATGAGCCAGGACGACGTGGCTGTCGCCAAAGTCCCCCTCTCATCGACAATTTCGTAGTCGCGGACGGCGAACAGGGTGGCCCGACCGGATGGCCAGGTGCGGATCTCGACGCGCTCCCCCCAGCGGGGATAGCGGACGATTTCGATATGGAANNACGTAGTCCAGGAAAGGGATGGCCTGAATGACGCCCGCGCCGTCGATCTCGATGGCCCGGACTTGGAACGGCTTCTTATGGATGACTTCGATCATGCGCCCTCCGCATTCGGACGTCAGTATAAAATATCGCGGAGACCGCGTCTAGACGCGGCCCCGCCGGACTTGTTAGAATGAAGCTCCTTTTCAGGACCGGAAACATGAACATCGGACATGCGATCGGTGGAACAATCATCCATCCCGGGCGGACTTTTGCGGCCGTCTCATCCGGTCCTCGTCCCTCGGCTGCCGGCTTGAAAGCCCTNNCCGGCCGTTCTGAAGCTCGTCCCCGAGAACTATTATTTCTGGGAGATGATTTTCGCTCTGCCTGTTTTTGTTCTAGCCTGGCTCGCCGCCGGATTTTCCGCCGGACTTGTGAGCCTGGGGAAAGGCGCGGGCTCCTTCAAGGGTTTTCTATCCGCTCTAGGCTTGGCCCTGTCTGTTCCAACGCTCCTGGCCTGGATTCCCCAGGCCGTACTGNNCGCCTGGATGTTCGTCCTGGCCGCATCGGCGGCCCGGTCCGCCCGCGGGCTCGGCCCCCTTCGTGCGGCTGCCGTCGGATTGGTCGCCACGCTCATTTTCCTGGCCGGTTTGCTCGTTTTCATTCGATGATAGAAGCCCAAGAGCATTTCTATAGCGACGACCCCTCGGTCGGCCCTTCCGACGTTCGGACGACATTAAAGGGCGCTTCTTATTTTTTTCTCGGCAACGGCCTGATCCAAGCGGCGGTCCAATTCGCGCCGGCCGGCGAGGGCACGCCTCTGGGCCTTTTGATCCTGGATCCGGAAGTCCTGGGCCCGAAACGCGCCGCTTTGACCATGGATCCTGAGCGCGGCCTGGACCCAACGGCTATCGAGGTTTCCGCGGGCGGCAAGATACACAAACCCCTGGCCGGGAATGTGCGCGCAGCCTGGGACGAGCGCGATGGCGTGCCCGCCGTGCGCGCGGAATGGTCCGCCGGAGCCATGGAGATCACGGAGTGCTTCTTTTGTCCCGACCGGGAGAGTCCCGTCATCGTTCGGGAAATCACCCTGCGGAATCCCGGATCCAAGCCGATTGCGTTTTCCGTCCGGACCGGAATCGGCCGGGCCGTCGTCGAACGATCAGCAAGCGCCGCTCCGGCGAAGTCCGAGACATGGGCTTTGATTTATGCGCTCGACGCCGGCCGCCGGTCAGTCGCCTTCGAATGGGCCGTCCGTTCCGTCGGCACGGAAAGCGCCGCCGCTTTCAGCGGGTCTCTGGCTTCGATCGCCACCGGGGACCTGCTCCTCGATCGGTTCTTTAAGGTTTCGAAATTCCAGCTGCCCGCCGCCCTCTCCAAGTCCGGACGGTTGGACGGCAGCATCTGGCAATACAATCGGGAATGGGTCCGCGACCAGTCGGTCATAGTGGAAGCCCTGGCCGCTCTCGGAGCCCGGGACCTGGCCCGCACAATGATCGAGCGCCTGGCCGGCCGGTTCGTCACGGACGAGGGAGATACGATCGATTCGAGCGAACGCCGCGGCCCGGCCGAGATCGAGCTTGACCAGAACGGGTATCTCCTCCGGGCCATCCTCCGCTACGCCCTCTGGACGGGCGATGAAGACATCGCCCGGCGGCTCTGGCCGCGCATCACCGCTATCGCCGAATTCCCCCTGCGGGATGTTTTCCGTCATGGGCCCTCCGGCTTGCTGATGAATCGGCGCGAATACTGGGAGCGCCATCGCATCCACGGGATAGAGACCGGCATGGAGCTGGCCCACCAAGTCATGGTCACGGTTGGCCTGGACGCGGCGGCGGCCCTGGCCCGGATGGCCGGCCAACCTGCTTTGGCGGTCCGCTGGACGGTCGAATCCGCGCGCTTACATAAAGCCTGGCTCGAGGATCGCGTTTTTCGGATGGCCGACAACCGCGGTTTCATCAAGCGCCGCGGCCCGGCCGGACCTGTCCAGGAGACGATCACCGCCGCTCCCGAAGCGGGATTGCCCGACGGCGTTCCGCTTCGCGCAAACAGCCCACATTATCTTAATCCCGATACGTCGGCCGCGCTTCCGATCCTGTTCGGGCTCGTCCCGGCCGATTCGCCCCTGGCGGCGCTGACCCTGTCTTCGCTCGATGCCCTGTGGAACCAGGCCTGGACGGGCGGGGGATACGGCCGCTATCATTTCACGTCCGAGCCCGATTCGGCAGGCCCCTGGCCGTTCGCCTCTCTTTTCGTCGCCCGGGCCGCCGTCGAGAGCGGCCGCTTCGATCTCGTCCGCAGGATCCTGGACTGGATGGGATCTGTGCCGGGCGCGGCCGCGGGTTCCTGGTTCGAGTTCTATGGACGGCGCCTTTCCCCGCCGTTCCCGCAGGTCGGCGTCATTCCCTGGACCTGGGCCGAGATCATTCATCTCACCGTCGAAAACGTCCTCGGCGTGCGGCCGACGGAAAAAGGACTGTTTATCCGCCCCCGGCTTCTTCCTGGGTCCGGCCCGGCCCGGGCCGACCTGTCCGTGCGAGGCGTCCGTTTGCGTCTGGACATCGCCTCGGGAGCGTTCGGCAGGACTCTCGAATTCAAGACGGACGCGGTAGTTCTGAAACGGGACGAGCGTTCGATTCTCATCGCGTATCCCCGCAGCGCCGCCGCCGTGCGCGTTCGCTGAGGGGAGCGTGCGTTGCATTTTTGACCACCCCGGATTACACTGAGGCCCATTCGCATGGAAGACCGCAGAATTCCCGAGCGGGCGGCCGAGCCCCCGCGGGCCACCGTGCTCGCGGTTTCGGTCATCGCCGCTTTTCTGGCCCCGTTCATGTCTTCGGCCATGAACATCGCCCTGCCCTCGATCGGACGGGAGCTCCGTCTGGATGCCGTGATCCTGGGCTGGACGGCCACGGTCTACCTCTTGTCCTCGGCCCTGTTCCTTCTGCCCTTTGGTAAAATCGCCGACATCCGAGGCCGCAACAAGGTCTTTCTCTACGGCGCCATCATCAATACGGCGGCTTCGGCTCTTTGCGCCGCGGCCGGGACGGTTGGCGTTCTCATGGCCGGTCGGATTCTCCAGGGCCTCGGCGGGGCCATGGTTTTCAGCACGGGCGTGGCCATGCTGACCTCGGCCTACCCGGCCGGTGAGCGCGGCCGCGTACTGGGCCTCAACGTGGCCTTCACCTACATCGGCCTGTCCCTCGGCCCGGTCCTCGGCGGGGTCCTGACTCAGAACTTCGGCTGGCGGAGCATCTTCCTGGCCAACGCCGCCGTCAGCTTGATCCTCGTCCTGGCCACGGCCTGGAAACTGGGCGGGGAGTGGTGCGAACGACGGGCCGAATCGCTCGACGGACCTGGCGCGCTGCTCCAGGGCTTTGCCCTGGTTTCGCTGATGCTCGGATTGTCCCGGCTGCCGCGCCTGTCAGGCGGCCTGATGATCGCCGCCGCGGCGGCCGGGATGGCCGCTTTCATCGCCCGGGAAAAGCGGGCCCGCCATCCGCTCATCGATCTGAACCATTTCCGGAGCAATTCGGTTTTCGCCTTCTCCAACCTGGCCGCGTTGATCAACTATAGCGCGACCTCGGCGGCCGGTTTTTTGCTCAGCCTCTACCTGCAATACATCAAGGGTCTGACTCCCCAGAAGGCCGGATTTATTCTGCTGGCCCAGCCGGCCATGATGGCGATTTTCTCGCCCCTGGCCGGGCGGCTTTCCGACCGGATCGAGCCCCGCTACCTGGCCTCGGCGGGAATGGGGATTTCCGCGTCCGGGCTCTTTCTCCTCTCTTTTGTCGGCCCGGTCACGGGACTCCCGTTCATCGTCGGTTCTCTCTTCATCCTCGGCTTTGGGTTCGCCCTCTTTTCCTCGCCCAACACCAACGCGGTCATGAGCTCGGTCGAGAAAAAGGACTTCGGCCTGGCTTCGGCCGTGCTCAGCACCATGCGCCTGACCGGCCAGATGCTGAGCATGGGAACGGCGGTGCTCCTTTTCAGCCTGATGATCGGCCGGGCCAGGATCACGCCCGACGTCTATTCCCAATTCCTGCGGTCCGCCCGGGTGGGATTCGTCCTCTTCGCCGTCCTCTGTGTCGCCGGCGTGTTCGCTTCCTTGGCCCGGGGCCACCTGCGGAAGGCCTGACCATGCGCACGGGTAATGATTGGATCCGGGCGCTCGATCTTCGTCCCCATCCTGAAGGCGGCTTTTTCCGAGAGATCTATCGTTCCGGGTACCGCATGGCCCGGGCCGGACTTCCGCCGCGCTACTCCGGCGACCGTTCCCTATCCACGTCCATCTATTTCCTGCTCCTGAGCGGACAGGTTTCGCGGCTCCACCGCCTGCGTTCGGATGAGATCTGGCATTTCTATGAGGGGAGCCCGGTCGTCATTCACACGATCGAGCCGGGCGGCGCCTACGCAGCGGTCGGTATGAGCCGGGAAGCTTTGACCGGCCCGGGTTTTCAGGCGGTCATCCCGGCCGGTTGGTGGTTCGGAGCCGAAGTCGCCGCTCCGGATTCGTTTGCCCTGGTCGGCTGCACCATCGCGCCCGGGTTTGAATTCGACGATTTCGAACTGGGCCGGCGCGAAGAGCTGCTGGCGTCCTATCCCGCGCATAGGGGGATCATCGAAAAACTGACCTGACTTTTTCGGGCGGAGGCGGATCCTCAGAAATCGAATCCGGCTCCCAGCTTCACCTGGAAGCCGGAAAGATCGGGGTTGAAGCGCCGTACCCCTGGCAGCATCGTGTACTGGTTTTGGATGTAGAGGGGAGTGAAGCGGCCCCAGCTTTTGGTCACATCGCTCGGTTGGAGGAACCAGGTGCCGGTCCACGTCGTGGTGGCCGCGTCATAGACGGCGTTGGAGTCCTTGTACGTCGCCGTCGACCAGCCGGAACCGGTAATTTCGCCAAGCTCCCGGAAAATATAGCTGCCTTCGACGAACAGCCGGAGATATTTCAGCGGCCGGACGAACAGGCCCGTGCCCAGCTCTCCGCCCAGGCCGGTCACGGATCCTTTCATCTCCTGGGAGAAAACGCCGTCCGTTTGATAGCCGTCGGCCGTGGTGATGATGCTGTGGCGCTGACTGAGGGTGCGGCACTGGGCGAAGATAGGGCCGAAGGCGATGGAGATTTCCCAGCGCAGGACGGACATGAAATCCCAGCCGAAATGGGCCCCCAATTCCGGCTCCCAGGCCGTGGCCTGGGTCGTAAATCCGGTGTTCTGATACTGGGCCGTCCGCACATTAGGGAAATCGGTATAGTCCGGCCGCCGGTCCTGGATGTCGAACGTCATGCCGACGGTGGACAGCTGGGTACCGTTCAGATACTGGATGCCCACGGTCAGCGCGAACGTCGGGCTGGCCTGATAGCGCAGGCGAAAGCCATAAGGCACGGCCTTTTTGAGTGATTGGAACGTGGCGTCGCCCGTCCGGGTAGACGTGACGATGAAATTATCGCCGTAGATCGAATGAAGGTAGTCGTAATATTTGACCCAATAAAATTGCAGGTAGGCTTCTTCATAGATCGGGTGGTTGTTGAGGTCGTCCGGGTTGATCTTGCAGAAGCCGCCGTAGAATTCCAGGGAGAAGTTGGACAACTTGAACTCGTAGCCCTCCTCCTGGGAGAAGAGGGCGGCGGGAAGAAAGGCGAACAAAGCCAGCGCGAGTGCGGGCCCGGCGAAGCGGCGCGGGTTCATGGATTTCTCCTTGCGGCCGAGGCGCGATAGCGGGCGGCGACGGGATCAGGAACGGTCCAATCGGCATCTTTGAGGTTGGCTGCCGCGTCGGCGCCGGACGATTCGGCCGAAGAAGGCGTTTTTCCCTGGTAGAACCAGTTGATGAAATCCGACCGCAGGTCGACGCCGGAGAATTCCCGGAAATAGTCGGCCAGCTGCAGTGTCGTGAACGGCTCGAAGGTGTGGCGGGCCTGCAGATCGGCCAGGAAAAGGACCAGGGCCTGCCGGCCCCCGATCGCCCGGGCCATGGTCTCGAACGCCTCGGCGCCCTCGTAATAAGCCCGGGTGTCGAAGCCCACCGCATAAGGGGATCGGGCGTTGACCATGTTGGACCGGAAGCCGGTCGGGATGGCGTTCATGCTTTGGGCATAGTCGACGTACCAGGAGGTGGCCGCCTCGTCCCACCACGAGTCGCGGTAGGTCTTGGCGATGATGCTGCAGCCGAAATACATGTGGTTGATCTCGTGCCTGAGGGCGCCGACCGAGGAGATGGTCCCCCCGTAATACTCCATACCGCCGCCCTCCTTGAGCAGCAGGATGCTCAGGCCGCGGGGCATGGGAAACGGCCCGAACTTGGCGGCCAGGTCCGGCAGCCAAGGCGTGATCTGGGTCCAGGCTTGGGCGATGGAGGCGCCGCCGGCGAAAGCCATGATCCGGACCGGTGTGCCGTTGATCATCCGCTCTTCGTAAACGGTGTCGGCCTGGGGCAGGAGGGCGAACATCACGGTGTAGGAGGCCACTTCGCGTTCGGTGTCGAGCGTCCATTCCTGCAAGTCCTCGCGCGGGCTCTTCTGGACGAGCCCTGAACCGATAAACCGGTAGGGCACGGAACCGAGGACCTGGAAAGTCAACTCGTGGCGGGCCAGTTCGCCGGGGGTGTTGATGGTCGGCCAGACCTCCTCATTGCCCCGGCCGTGGATGTCGTTAACGTTCGAGGCGAAGCGGGGATAGGGGAGGTCGAGCGGGAGGCGGTAATCGACGGTCAGGAGGTGTTCATTGTTATCGGTGATATCGCGCCCGATCTCGATCGACGGCTGGGTCGTGCCGGGAAGCGTGAAAAGCTTGAGCCCGTTGGACCCGAATCCGACAATCGGCTCGCCGTCCAGGGCCACCGTATAACCGGTAAGGGACCCGCGGCTGAGCGGATCGAAATGGAACAGCGGGCGAGTTTGCCCGGGCCGCATCTTGAAAACCAGGCTGATCGATCCGGACACGGCCGACGCGGCCGGATCGTAGGCCAGAGTTCCGCGGATGGTCGAAATATCGATGCGATAGACGGCATCAAGGAGCTGGTCCTCGAGCCTCCCCGCGCCGCCACGGGATCGGTCGGCCGGGACGGCCAGGACCGGAATGAGAACAAGGACCGCCAGGAACCATCCGGGTTTTTTCATCGGCTCCTCCGGAGCAAAGAAAATCCATTCTACATTTTTTTCCCGCTCGCGTCGAAGCATCCGCATCGAATCGTTCCCGCTTGCTAAATCTACTGCAAATCCATATATTATATAGTGAATGGCGGGCTTGATCCCCCGCCCGGCCTCGGGATATAAAAAAGAGCCAGGGCAGCGGCCCGGCTTCAAGGAGTCGATAAGCCATGAAACCACGCCTGATCGATAAGCAGATTTGGGCCGTCGGCGCCGTCGATTTCGACCGCCGTATGTTCGACGCCCTGATCCCCCTCCCCGACGGGACGAGCTACAANNCTGGAGAAGTATCCCCGGGCCAAGGTCGTCTGTTCGCCCAAGGCCAAGAGCATGCTGGGGGATCATCTCGGCATCGCCGCCGACAGGATCCAGACGGCCGAGGACGGATCCACGCTCAGCCTGGGCGACCTGACCCTGGAATTCATCTCCACGCCCTGGGTCCATTGGCCGGAGACCATGAGCACGTTTGTCCGGGAGCGCGGCCTTCTCCTGAGCTGCGACTTCTTCGGCGCCCACATCGCCCAGACCGATCCTTTCGTCGACGACGACAAGCTGATCTACGACGCGGCCAAGCGGTATTTCGCCGAGATCATGATGCCCTTCCGAACGGCCATTCAGAAGAACCTGGAGCGGCTGTCCCGGTACGGAATTAAGATGATCGGCCCCAGTCACGGGCCGATCCACCGCCGGCCGGAGTTCATTCAGAATGAATACAAAGAGTGGGTCTCCGATACCCCCGCCAATGCCGCGGTGGTGGCCTACATCAGCATGCACGGAAGCACCAGCATCATGGTCCGCCGCCTCGTGGCCGAACTGGCCGGCCGCGGGGTCCGGGTCGCCCAGTTCGACCTGGCCGATACCGACTCCGGCAAGCTGGCCATGGCTCTGGTCGACGCCGCCACGATCGTCCTGGCCGGCCCGGCCATCCACATCGGGTTGCACCCCAAGGTGGCCAACGCGGCCTTCCTGGCCAACGCCATCCGGCCCAAGGCCAAGTTCGCTTCCTACGTCGGCTCTTACGGCTGGGGCCAGAAGCTGATCGAGCAGCTGCAGTCCCTGCTGACGAACCTCAAGGT
>PMCY01000100.1:12000-13353 GCA_003154255.1 Candidatus Aminicenantota bacterium
CCCGAACGGACGATCCGGCCTTCGCCGAATTCCAGAACGGCGGCTAAAACCTCGGGAGCCGAAAGATCCGAACCCTCCTGGGGGGAATCGACAATCCGGTGGCCGAAGAAGGGGCAGTCTCCCTCGTACCAGGGCGGCCCGGCGGCCAGCCCCAGAGCCGCCCGCCGCGCCGCTTCACGGGCGTTGAGAATCGTCCCCAGGCCGCGCAAATGGACGCCGGCGGCGGGGTCGACTCCCAGAATGAAGCGGGAAGTGCCGAAGCGGGACAGGACGAAGGTGTATCCGTCCCCCATCGGCGCGCGGTTGCGCTCGCGGCGGGCCCATTCCTTGAGCAGGAAGCTGTGGGGATTGTCCACGGCCAATCCGGAAACCCGCTTCCGGCCGGAGCCGTCGGAGCGGGGCAGGGACAGGAGGAGAACGGGGGAGCGATGCTCATCCTCGAGGTAGTTCAAATGGTCCTCGTCGACCTTGCGCATGGCCCGCTCGAAGCGGTCGAGGCCCAGGAAAAGGCGGCGGTCTTCGATAATCGAACGTCCCTCGGCGGCCTTGGCGTGAAGGTAACGCATGAAGCGAAGCCCCTCGGCCAGGCGGTCCCGGTTGATCTCGTCTTCGGATTTTTTGGCTCCGGCGAAGAGACCCCGGAGGATGCCGTACGGAGTCGCCGCCAAGTCGGTCTTTCGCGGCAGGGAGGACGAATCGACGATCTTCGTGTAGGCGGCCAGGGCGGCCATCCCTTCGTCGAACGTCCGCGTCTCGATCAGCCGAAGGGTCAGGAAAATCGAGGCCAGCGCGTCGAAATCGGGAAGCTTGTGGGTGATGAATGTGAGCGGGTTCGTCTCGGAAAAGGGGACATGATCGAGGATCAGGTTGGGGTACTTGGCCAGGAGCGAGGCCGTGCATTCGGGCTCCGCGTCCGCCTGATGATGGTCGATGACACCGGGGACGGTTTTGCGGCCCACGTCCAGGACGATGGTACCCGGGGACGGCTCGAAGGCCGTGCCGTATTCGACGAAACGGAATGCGTGGCGGAGCTCAAGTTCATTCATGGGTTTTAAGTCAAGCATCGATTATCCCCATTCTTCCCTTTTCGTCAAGACGTCGTTGGCGGGGAAACTTGAATTTTTCGATCCCGGACGATATGCTCTTCCCGTTCTTTGTCCTTTCTTCTCCGACCGAACAATCAGAATGCTTTATCAGGGCAGGACATGAATCCATGAAAAAACAACCCCGGCTCCATTGGCTCTTGGGACCGGTCCTGGGCCTCGCGTTGATCGCGTCGGCCTCCGGTCCGAGCTTGAATCCCTATGCCCCCGACAGGCCCGAGAAGGGGTCGGTCGAAGCGATCGCCAAGTT
>PMCY01000287.1:0-12006 GCA_003154255.1 Candidatus Aminicenantota bacterium
AACCGCCTCGCCGGCTCCAGCCGCGTCTATTATGCCATAAATCCATCCTCCATGGCCTTATCTTTAGCCAGGGCGAAGGGTGATAGTGGGTAAAACCCCTCGACAGGCCTTGCAGTCCTACGCCTTGGCCAGGACGAGCGAGCGGGTGGGGAGCGAGATTTGAACGTTGGAGATTCCTAAAAACTTGGCGGGTGACGCGACGAGATGAGTCACCCGCCGACCTTTCGCCGCATTCCTTGACAGGCCCCGCGACGGAACGTTATAGTCCCGTTGCCGAATTCAGCGGAGAGAGACGCATGGCCACCCTCATCACCGGCGCAAGCATGGGCTTGGGCAAAGCCCTGGCCTGGGAATGCGCCCGCCGCGGAAACGACTTGATTTTGGCCGCTCTTCCCGGCGAGGGACTGGCCGAGACCGCCCGAGAGATCGAAAAGGTTTGCGGAGTNNTCCATCGAGGACGCCGAACCCGTCTATCTCGAACGCATGATCCGGCTGAACGTTCTGGCCGTGAGCCTGCTGACCCTCGCCCTCCTGCCGGAGCTGAAGACACATCCTGCGGCCCGCGTGCTCAATGTGGCCAGCCTGGCCGCCTGCGGCCCGCTCCCCTTCAAGACCGTCTATCCCGCGTCCAAGGCCTTCGTCCTTTTTTGGTCGCGCGGCTTGCGGGCCGAGCTCCGCAGGACGAACATCCGGATCTGCGTCCTTCTGCCCGGGCCGATGCGGACCAACGCCGATGTCTGCGGCCGCCTGGAAAAACAGGGCTGGATCGGCCGGCGGACGGCCGTCTCGGTCGAGACCGCCGCCCGCAGCGCCGTCCGCGGCCTTCACAAGGGACATGCGGTTATCGTTCCGGGCCCGGCGGCCAAGTTCAACCGCTTTCTGATGGCCGTTCTCCCCACTACGGTTCTCCTTTTTCTCACCGGCCGCGTCTTTTCCCGCGAGGCCAATTGACAAGCGCATGAAGATTCTGATCACCGGAATCACCGGGTTGCTGGGTAATAACACGGCCCGGATCCTGCAATCCCAAGGCCACTCTCTGCGGGGGTTGACCCGCTCGGCCCAAAAAAGCGCGGCCTTTGAGGGGCTCGATGTCGAGATCATCGAGGGCGACATTCTCGACCCCAGCGACGTCCTCCGGGCGATGAAGGGCTGCGAAGCCGTCGTCCATTGCGCCGCCGAGACCCGCCAATGGCCGACCGCGCTTCGCCTTTACGAAAGCAACATCGCCGGGACGCGCCATATCCTGAAGGCCGCCGAACTCGCCGGAGTCGGACGGTTGATCCACGTCAGCACGGTCAACGCCTTTGCCCGCGGCACAAAATCGAATCCCGGCACGGAGGCGCGGGAATATGAAGGCGGACGCCGGACGCCAGGATATATCCAGAGCAAAATCATGGCCCAGCGTCTCGTGCTGGATGCCGCTCGCGCCGGGCGGATCTCCGCCCTCGTGGTCAATCCGTCCTTCCTGCTCGGTCCCTATGATCGCAAACCCAGTTCGGGCCGACTGATCATTGCGTCCTATGGAAAGCGTGTCGCCCCGGCTCTGCCCGGCGGGCGGAATTTCGTCCATGTCCGCGACGCCGCGGCAGCCATCGCCAACTCTCTGACCCGGGGGGCCGTCGGCGAATGTTATATCCTGGCCCACGAGAACCTGACCTATCGGGAATTTTTCGGCATCCTGGCCAAGGCGACAAAAAAGGCCAGCTTGAAAATTCCCATTCCCGCTTACCTCCTCAAGACGTTCGGCGCCCTGTTCGGATTCCTGGCGCCGTCCAGAACACCCCTCGATTCGGCCAATGCCGCCTGGCTCTGCTCCGGGCAATATTATTCGGCGGCCAAAGCCGTCCGTGATCTCGGAATGCCCCAGACGCCGGTTGCGGCGGCCGTCACCGAAGCCATCGAATGGTTTCTCCAAAAAGGATACCTGTCATGAAGCCTACTCTCCGTCTAGCCGTTCTTTTTATCCTGCTGGCCGGATCTGCCGCTGTTTTAGCGGCGCCGTCCGACGGCCCCGCCGATTTCGGCCTGCGGACAGTTCGGGAAGCCCTCTTCGCGCGCGGATTGAGAGCTCCCGTCTCCATTCGCCTGGCCGGCGCCGGCCTCCCGGAAAGCTATTCCGTCACTTTCCGCAAAGGAGAAATTCTCATTCAGGCTCCCGATGCCAACGGCGCCCTCTATGGGGCGCTGGAATTGGCCGAGCGCGTCCGGAGGCAGGGGGCCGCAGTCCTGACCGGCCCGTCCCTGTCCGGGCATCCCTTCCTCCGCGACCGGGGCTGGAACCTGTTTCTGACCCTGCCTTGGGACTATAAAGCCAACAACACCGACTACGATCCGCAGGCCCTCGTCGATCCCACCCGCTGGTGGTTTGCCAACGAAGGATTCTGGCGCAAGCTCTTCGACCAGATGGCCCTGGCCAGGCTCAATTGGCTCGATCTACACGGGACCTGGGACATCAGCGTAACGGACGCACCCAATCTCTATGCCTATTTCATTCAAAGCGACCGTTTCCCCAAAGTCGGCGTTTCCCCCGAGATCAAGGCGGCCAACCTCCACCGCTTGAATACGATCATTGAAATGGCCCACGCCCGGGGCGTTCGCATCAGTCTGATGGCCTACGAGGCCCGCTTCCACACCCCCCATGCCAAAACCCCCTATCCCGAAAATGAGTCCGATCTCTACGCCTACACCCGAGAGGTTGTGGAGAAAATGATCCGCCAGGTCCCCGGCCTGGATTCGATCGGCTTCCGCATCGGCGAGAGCGGCCATGGCGAGGCCTTTTTCAAGTGTTACATCGAAGCCGTCAAAGCCTCCGGCCGGGATATCCCGCTCTACACGCGAAGCTGGCTGGCCCGCAAGGCCCTTGTCGTGCCTCTGGCTAAGGCGGCCCGGGACTTTACGGTCGAGATCAAGTATAACGGCGAGCAATGGGGCGCGCCCTACATGGTTATGGGCGGCCGCATGTCCGGCTGGTACAGCTATTCGTTCGAGGATTACCTGAGCGATTCAGGCACACACGGCGCGGCCCGCCTTTGGCCCGGGAACTCCGCCCCCGGCGGCGGGACATGGCCGGCCCAGCCTTATAAAATCGTCTGGCAGGTGCGGGCCAACGGCACGAACCGAATTCTGCCGGTCTATGATCCCATTGCGGTCCGCAAAGCCGTCAAGTCCATGCCCCTGGGCACGGCTTCAGGATTCGTGGTCGAGGGCCTGGAAACCTACTATCCCAAATCGCCCCGCTATTACTTGGCCGATCCGAACGACGCCTATTGCGATTGGACGCACGAGCGCGACTGGATGTATCTAACGACCTGGGGGCGTCTGGGCTATGATCCGGAGACGCCCGAGGAAACATTCGACGCCTTGATCGCGGACAAGCTGGGAGCGGCCTCCTCGCGGCTTTCCGCCTCTTGGAAGGCGGCCAGCCGGATCGTGTCCACGGCGTTTTCCGCTTTCTCCCTCGGGCCCGACCACCGCAACCACGCCGTGGAGCTCGAATGGGGCGGGGACACGGCCGCCTATCTGGCCGCCGAGCCTTTTGATTCTCACGTCTTCGCCTCNNGCCGCGATTCCCATGGATACCGTCGCGCCCGCCGAGCGAAAAAGATGGAAAGAGGTGGTCACGGCCTGCGGGCAGGCCGCCCACCTCGGCCGCTATTATTCCGAGCGCTTTCTATCGGCTTGGCGCGCCGGCCAGTTCGAAGCCGGAGCCTTCGGCGCCGCCGGACAAGCCTCCTTTCATATGCAGGCGGCGGCCAAGGAATGGGCCGCTTTGGCGTCCTGCGCGTTTTACAAGCCGTTCACCGAGCGGCTGCGGATGCACACAAACGCCTACCACTGGTCGCTGGAGCTGTCCAAGGTCACGGCCGAAGCGGAAAAGCTTGTCAAGCTCGCCGCGCCCATCGCCGATCCGCCGAAACCACTGCCGATTGAAGCGCGCGTACCGGCCCCCGCCCTGGAGATCGGCGTATCCACGGCCCGGCTTTCCGTATCGGCCGCCGGCTTGACCCGGGCCTGGGCGCTGATCAAACCTCTTCCCAGCAGCACCTTCTTCCATCGGGTCGCCATGGTCAAACGCGGCGACCGCTTCGAGCTAGAATTCCGGCGCGAGCCCTGGGGCCACTCGCTGGCCGCCGAAATCGAATCGGCGGGGCGCATCCGGCGCATTCCGAGCTGGGACGACGACGCGCCTTATCTCCTAGTGCCTTCGCTTTCCGCGCCGACTCCGCTCATCTATTCCAGCGAGGAAGCCCTAACGTTCCTCGATCCGGCAGTTCTGTCGCCCTCCTCTCACGGGCTGCTGCTCCTCGCCACGCGGGCCTCCAATTTTCATCGCGCTTTCAACATCCCCCTGCAAAGAAAGATCCTCGACCCCGTCCGCCGCGGAATGACGCTGGTCGTTCTGGCCCAAGACTATGCCGGCGGCCGCTATACGCTCGATTGGCTTCCCCGGCCCCTACGGTTGGAAACCGCGGGAGACAAGGTCTTCGATCCGGCCGGCGCTTTAGGCCTGCCTCGAATCGAGAAGGACGACATCCTCCGCCAGAGATTCCTTCCCAGCCCGGACTGGGATATTCCCGGCAACGGCGGACTGGCCGTCCTCAAATGGGGCGCCGGCCGCATCATCCTTCTCAACGCCCGGCTCATCGAAAATATCCATATCCCCGCCTGCGCCTCCGCGTTGGCGACCGTCCTTTCCCCGGGCGATCGGGCCAAACCGGTCGTGGTCGTCGAAGCGGGTACGGAGGGCGGCGAGAAAGTCTCCTCCATCGTCATCGACTTCATGAATGCCCGCGAAATTCCCTTCCAATTGCTCGGCGAAGTGATCGCCGGGACGCAGGGAACGGAGGCTATCATCCCCACTCCCGGGAAAATCGACGACGATGATCTCCTCAGCTCGCAGAACATCCGGGCGACACCGATGCTCAACACATTCATCGAGAACAGGGTCAAGGCGGCGGCGGCCCTCCCGGCTCCGGCATCTCGTGAGGAATTCGAAAAGCGGCGGGCCCTGCAGCGGCCGGAGATCATGCGCGACCTGGGGCTCGATCCCCTGCCGCCCCGCACTCCGCTCCGGGCCCTCATCACCGGGACCCTGCAGCGGCGCGGCTATCGCATCGAAAAGCTGGCCTTCGAAAGCCGCCCCGGTTTCCAGGTCACCGCCCACGTGTACGTCCCCGACGGCGCCGCGGGCCGGAAGCTGCCCGTCATCGTCAATCCGCACGGCCATTGGGAATATAAAAAGAACGAGCCGACCGTCCAGTCCCGCCTCATCGGGCAGGTTCTGAACGGCTATCTGGCCATCGTCGTGGATTCCCCCGGCTTCAGCTTCGAAGGCGATCGCCGCATCGAGCGCCGCTTCGCCGGGACGCACGACGACCTTCGCCTGATCCTGGGTTCGCAGAACGCGACCAGCGTCTATGTCTGGGACCTCATGCGGACGCTCGATTACCTGGCCACCAGGCCGGAAGCCGATATGACCCGGATCGGATTGACCGGCGCGTCCGGGGGCGGACTGGCCACCCTTTGGGCCTTCGCCGCCGAGCCGCGCTTCACCTGCGCGGCCAGCGTCGTCTACGCCAGCAGCATGGAGATTAATCCGGAGAACGGCTGCCTTTGCAATCACGTTCCCGGCTCGATCCAGCTCGGCGATCGTTCCGATGTCCTCGGAGTGCGGGCCCCGGCGCCCGTCCTGATCATCGGCGCCGAGGAAGACGTCGAATTTCCGGCCAAGGGAATGCGTTTAACGGTCGACAAGCTGCACGGCCTGTGGGGCCTTTTCGGCAAATCCGAGGATGCCTGGCTGCGCATATTTCCCGGCGGACACGACTACAGCCGGCCCATGCGCGAAACGGCAATGGGTTTTTTCGATAAATATCTGAAGGGCTTGGGCGATGGCTCACCCGTCGCGGAACCGGACTTTGCCACCGAACCCCCCGAGTCCCCCGAGATGTTCGTCGTGCCCGAGCCGCCGGCCGGTTTGCTGACCATGCGCGGAATCGCCCGCTCGATGTTCGACCGCCCCGCGCCGGCCGCCTCCGTCGCCGATTATATCCGCCTCAACGGGGGCCGCCCCGCCGCCGTCCCCGGAGACGTCAAGCGATTGGATGAAAGCGAAGGCAAAGTCCGCCTGACTCTCGTTTCCGAGCCCGGACTGGTCCTCCCGGCCTTATATTGGCCGGCCGTGGGAACGGCCCGAGCTCTGGCCGTCCTCATCACCGAAAAGGGCAAGGCCGCGGCCGCGGAGGAATTCGGCGTAGCCGGGCTGCGCCAAGCCGGAATCGCCTGCCTGGCCGTCGACCCGCGCGGCATCGGCGAGCTCAAAGGGCTGGAGCTGCGCTTCACCACCTACCTGGGCCAGGCCCCCGCGTTCGGCATGGGTTGGGACATCGTCCGGTCCGCGGCCGCGCTGGGCGCCGAAAATGCGAAGATCGCCGTGATCGGGCGCGGCCCTGCGGCAGGCCAAGCCGCCCTCGCCGCCGCGCTCCTCGATCCGCGCATCGGTTTCGTCGCCGGGTTGTCCACGCTGGAATCGTACGCCGACGCCTTCAACGACAACGTCCCGCTCCTGGCCGTCCAGCCCCGGGCGAATTATGCTCCCGCTTTAGCGGGACTGCGCAGCCTGGTCAAGGCTGAAAAATATTGGAGCTTCGGATCCGCTCCTGAACCGGACTGGGCCTCGGCGCTAATTCGTTGGGCCCGGAAATAAGGGAAGTGAACCGTCCCCTGTTCGTTACTCCAAGAGCTTGCGGCACCACTCGTAACCGATGAGTGCGGAATAAAAGTAATAGTTGAAATCCGCCGGCGTGATCACGGCGATCGCCACGGACCTGACCACGCCCGCGATCAGCTTCCGTTGACAGAAGGTGTACGGATCCTCCTCGGCCCGGCCCGCCCGGCCGGCTCCGGCCGCCGCCGCCAAGAGGATGAGGAGACCGATCGACGCGGCCGTTCGGCGCGCGGAGCGCCCTAATCTTGTTTTAAACATAACGTTCTCCTTTCCCTAAGGAGAAAGCGAAAGTCGTGCCAGAGTGCGAGACGCGCCGCCGGGTAATTGCTGGGGTTTTTCGGGGGAATTCTTTCCGGACGACAGGGCGACGGACCATTACGTTGACGATCGGGATGCTCGATCGTCGCCTTTCGTGGACGCACCGGGACGAGCCCCGATCGATCAAGGGGCGAGCCTTTACGAAGGAAATTCCCCCCCCGGGCAAAGACCGGGGCTCCAGCCGCCGTTGACCCGTTGCCGGTTTCCCCATACAATCCTTGGGCCATGAACGGCGGAACCGGGAATTCTCCAAGCAACGGGCTTTTACCCGTGGACGTCGTCTTCCACCCGTCTTGGTGGCACCGGCACGCGGGGATCACGTTCGACGAAGACTTCTTTTTCCATCCCCGGCGCCGCGTTGAAGTCGAACGGCGCATGGAACAGATCCTCCACGACCGGTTCGGCGATCTGGGCCTCGGCCAGGACCGCGGCCGTGATCTCCCCGTCATCGGCGCGGTCCACCTCGCCGCCGGATTTCTCGTTTCGGAGATGCTGGGCTGCCGGGTCGATTACCTGGAGGACGCGCCACCCCAGGTGAGTTGCGCAAACCGCGGCGATCTGGCGCTGGATGTTGAGGCCGCGTTCAAGAGCCCGGCCGCGCACCGCCTCCAGGCCCTGATCGACACCCTGAAAGCGAAATACGGATATGTCGTCGGCGACGTCAACTGGGCAGGCGTGTTGAATCTGGCTCTCGATCTGCGCGGACAGGCCATTTTTCTGGACATGGAGGACCGCCCGACCGAAGTAGGAGATTATTTTCGCCGTATCGCCCGGGTCATCGAACGATTTACGGCGGGCATCGCCCGGGAAACGGGCACCACGTCGATCTCGGTCAACCGGACCGTCCGGCATATCACCGAACCCGTTTTCCTGCACTCTGAATGCGCCTTGACCATGATCTCCGCGGTCCATTACGACAAATTCATCCGGCCGATCGATGCGGACTGGAGCCCCCGCTATCGCCCCTTCGGCGTCCATTATTGCGGCGCCGACCCGCACCGCTATGCGGAATCCCTGGCCGGACTCCCCCATCTCGATTTCATGGACGTCGGCTGGGGCGGCGATTTGACCGTCCTACGGGCGAAACTACCGCGGACATTCCTCAATATCCGTTTGAGCCCCGTCGGGATCGTCGATTGGAGCCCTGAGCGCATCCGCGGGATCGTCACCGGGCTTGTCCGGGCCTCGGGCGATCCCTTTCTCACCGGAGTCTGCTGCATCAACATGGACGACCGGGTGACGGACGACAAGATCCGGGCGATTTTTGAAACCGTGTTGGAGCTGCGGAAGAGCTTCCCTGCCGTCGGCAGATCCCCCGGTAACCCCCCGGCCCGGCCTTGGAAATTCTACAGATAATAGCCGTGCAGACGCTCGACGAATTCGGGCCGGATGTAATTATTAACCGTCACCTTGGGGCTTTCGATCCATTCATGTTCCTTTTTATCATAGCGCTTATGGCCCAGTTTCGAGGCGATTTTAATCAGGAGGGAGTAAACCTCGTCCTTGGTCGCCGTCCGGTGCGTCCGGAAGAATTTTTTCACTTCCGTATCGGCATAGTAGGAACGGACGATATGAGGATAAAATTCCTTCCCGCAATAGGTCTTGATGGCCCTTTTAATGTCTTTTCCGTCCAGGGGATGGCGGGGTTCAGATTCGTGGGAAAAGACGTAATCATCGGATTTCCTGTGTTGGAGGCGTTCGGACAGCTTCCGGATATAGACATCCGGAAAACGGACGTCGAGCTTGACGGGAACTCCATCCTTGGCCACGTAATCGAACACTACGTCGTTCCCTAGAATCCGGATATTTTGTTTCTGCAGAGTCGTGAGTCCTTTATGGTGATGGGCTTTGTAATAGATTTCGTTGCCGACCCGCATGTAGGTCTTGATCAAGGTCAGCAGGGTGGCGGGAAAGACATCGTCCGACCCCTCCTTCAAGGCCTTCAACACGTTTCGCTTGAGCAGGGGAAAGACGCGGGCGAATTCGTCGACGACATGGGTCTTGTGTTTTTTGGAGCGGGCGATCTTGTTCACTTCGTACAGATACCGGAACCCGGCCGGATTCTCGAACATCACGTCCCAGTGGGCGTCGGTATCTTCGTCATGAAACCGGAGATTTTTAGCGAAGAGCGAGAAGCCGGCATTGAGCTTTTTTCCGTCCGGAAGGACGGCGATCCGGGCGCCCAGGGGCCGCCCGTCCGGAGAACTCATCCCTTTCAGGAATCGCGGGTTCTTGGAGTCGACGAGGATATTGAAACGGCCATGGGCTTTATATAGCGTGACGGCGTGCAGGGCATCGGGAAACGCAACCTCTGCAATCCGCCAACCCGACGGCGACATCGCCACCACGGCCAGGTCCTTGGCTTTGATCCGGGCGGTTCCGGTAGGAAGGGGCTTGGATTGGATCGTCATTCCGTCGTCTCCTCGTCGGCGGAGTCGGAAGGACTCGCTTCGCCGACACCTGTCGTTATTTTGATGTCGTACTGCTCCAGCTTTTTATAGAGATTGGAGCGCGGCGTGTCGATATCGCGGGCCGTCTGGGAGATGTTCCAGTCGTTGGATTCGAGCTTGGCCAGGATGAACTCTTTCTCGGCCAGGTCACGGAAATCCTTGAGCGTCTTGACCTTCGAGGCGTCCGGTATGAATAAGGCCCGTTCGCCCCTCATGTTTTCGGGCAGGTCGCGCTTCTCGATCGAATCCCGATCGGTCATGATCAGAAGCCGCTCGACGACGTTGCGCAGCTCGCGGACGTTGCCCTTCCAGGAATACTTGACCATAGCCTCGAGGGCCTCGGGGCTGAAGGCCTTGACCTTGAAGTTGTTCTCCTCGGCGAAGAGCCGGCTGAAATAATCGATCAGGAGAGGAATGTCGTCCTTCTTTTCCCGCAAGGCGGGCGAATAGAGAGGGACGACGTTGAGACGAAAATAAAGGTCGTCGCGGAAATTCCTGGCCTCGATCTCCTTTTTGAGGTCCTTGTTGGTGGCGGCGATGACCCGGACGTCGACCTTGCTGATGCGGTTCGAACCGACCTTCTGGACCTCACCCTCCTCCAGCACCCGCAGGACCTTGGATTGCGTCTTCAGGCTCATGTCGCCGATCTCGTCAAGGAAGATCGTTCCCCCATCGGCCTGTTCGAACTTGCCCGTCTTGCGCTCGGTGGCCCCGGTGAACGAGCCTTTTTCATGGCCGAACAGCTCGCTCTCGATGAGCTCCTCGGGAATGGCCGCGCAGTTGACCTGGACGAAGGGCTCCTTGACCCGCAGGCTCAGGGCGTGAATGGCCCGGGCGACCAACTCCTTGCCCGTGCCGCTTTCGCCGAAGATCAGAACCGTGGCGTTGGTCGGGGCGGCGGTTTGAATGTCCTTCCAGAGCTTCTTGACCAGGGGGTGATTGCCGATGATCTCATAGCGCTTCTCGGCCTTGCGGCGCAGGTCGACGTTCTCCCGGACCAGCTTGTTCTGGTTCAAGGCGTTGCGGATGCTGAGCAGGACCCGATCGCGATGAAGCGGCTTTTCCAGGAACTCGAAGGCGCCCAGCTTGGTGGCCTCGACGGCCGTGTGGATCGTCCCCTGCCCGGAAATCATGATGACCTCGGGTGAGTAGGGCTTGGCTTTGATCTCCTTGAGAATGTCCAGTCCGTCCCGCCCCGGCATCTTGATGTCCAGCAGGACGATATCGAGGCCCGGATTTTCATCGAGCTTCAGCAGGCCGGATTCCCCGTCTCCGGCTTCCAAAAATACGAAACCCTCGTATTCGAGGATCATCTTGAGCGATTTGCGGATATTCTCCTCGTCATCGATGACGAGGACGCGGGCCTTGCGTTCGGGTTTCATGGCGCCTTCCTTGCCGGCTTATTTTATCACAAGTTCGGGGCCGGCCTTTGCCCAGGGCTTCAGAGACGATGTCATGGATGCGGCCCCTCCGTCAAGAAACTTGACGTTCCGGCCCGGCCTGCCCAACTCCGCCGCCTGCTAGGAGTCGGGCACATTTTTTGCTTCAAGAAATACTGCGGTCGTTTTACAATAAGAGTCGGGGCCATGACCAAAAAGATTTGTTTGGGGTTTCTCCTCCTGGGGGTCGTATGGGCGGCCGCCTCGGCTTGGGGAGCGCCGGTCCAGGCCGGCCCCGGATCGCCGGGAGCGGCGATCAAAACCCTGACCCTGGAGAACGGCCTCCGCGTCATGCTGCTCGAACGACACAACCTTCCGCTCATCAATATTGTCGCCGCCGTCGACGCCGGGACCAAGAACGAGACGGACGCTTCGAGCGGCATCACCCATATTCTGGAGCACTACGTTCTCTTCCGTGGGACGGAACAGCGCAGCGGAAACCAGGTCGCCCGGGAAATTCGCCGCCACGGCGCGTATTTCAACGCCCACACCGGCCAGGACCTGGCCGTCTTCGAAATCAGCCTGCCGGCCGAGCAGGCCGATTTCGCCCTGGCCAACCAGATGGACATCCTCTTTCATCTCAAGCTGACGCCGGCCGAGCTCGACGCCGAGAAAGAAGTCATTCTGGAGGAAATACGCCAGATCGAGGACGATCCCTTCCGCTTCGGCACATCCCTCGTCTTCCAGAACCTCTTCCCCGGCCATCCTTATCAGCGGCCGGTCTACGGGCGGGCCGATTCCATCAAGGCCCTGACCGTCGACGACGTCGATCGTTTCTACCGGACCCGCTTCGTGCCCATGGCCATGGCCCTGGCCGTGGTCGGGGATTTCACGATCGCCGACATGGAAGCCAAGATCCGGGCCGTTTTCGGGCCCCTTCCCCGCGTCGAGCCTATCGCCACACCCCTGCCCACGCCGGCGCCGTTGGCCCAGACGGTCGAGATCGAGCTCGAACGGGACGTCGAGGAGGGGTATCTCATCATCGGGGCCGCCGGCCCCGATTACAACAATCCCGATCAATATGCCGCCGACGTCCTGACCCAGGCCCTCGGACAGGGCCTCAATCCCATGC
>PMCY01000287.1:12024-18444 GCA_003154255.1 Candidatus Aminicenantota bacterium
TGCCTATGAACACCTTGAAAGCGCCCGTAACGAGCTCCGCATGGACGTCCAGCAGGCCTGGGAAAGCGGTCTCGGCCTGGGCTATTCCCTGGCCATGCACGCCCTGATCAATGAATCAGCGGGGGGCATCGATTACCTCGAGCGGATCGCCCGGATCAAGCCGCTCGACCTGCGCAAAATCGGCTCCAAGTACCTGAGCCGCAACGAATTTGTCATCATCACGGTCAAGCCGAAGAAAAAATGAAGCGCTGCCTGCTCGCCGCCGCACTCCTGCTTCTTCAAGCCTCTGGTTCGTTCGCCCGGCCGGCCGAGGTCTCGGCCGAAGGCCCGAAAAGAGTCGTCCTCGAAAACGGCATGGCCGCCGTCACCCAGCGGGACACGGCCTCGACGCTCACGGTCCTGGAGATCCTCATTCGGGGCGGGCAGACGGCCGAGCCGGAAGGTAGAGCCGGACTTTCCTACCTGACGACGCGCCTGGCCGTCGATATCCCCGACCAGGATAAGGTCCAGGATTTCATGGTCAAGGCCCTCCATTTTTCGGTCTCGGCCAAGGCCGATTATTCGGTCATCCATTTGGAGTGCCTGACCGAATTCTTCGACGAAGCCGCGGCGGTATTTGTCGAAATCCTTTCCGATCCGCTTTTCAGCGGAATCCGCATCGACCGGCTCAAGCAATTCATGGACAACCAACGGCGGTTGACGGCGGACGAGGCGGACAACGCCGGCCACGCCGCCCACCTGGAGGCTTTTTTCGGGAGCTCCGCCTACGGCCTGTCCGTCTTCGGCAGCGAGGCCTCTGTCCGGGCGATCAAGGCGGCCGATGTCAAGGATTTCTATGGCCGCTGGTTCGTTCCCGGCAACATGACCCTGGTCGCGGTCTCGGACATGGACAGCGGCACTTTGGCCGCCATTCTGAAAAAACGATTCGAAGGATTCCGTAAGGGCGCGGCCGGCCCGCCTTCTCTTTCGCCGCCTGTGTCGGACACGGCCAAGGCTTTTTCAGGCATTCGCGATATCGCCAAGGACTCCCTGCAGACGCTCGTCTCCGCGGCTTTCGCCCTGCCTTCCCTTTCGCCTCGGATATTCGCGCTCAATGCCCTCGTCGAAAACTCCCTGGGACGCGGACCGGGCACACGTCTATGGAGCCTGCGGGCCGAATTGAAGCTGGCCTACGCCGTGGTGGCGCGCGCGACTTCGATGAAATATGGGGGGATCCTGGAATCGACGCTGGAGACCGAACCGGCCAAAGCGGAGGAAGCCCGCGCCGCCCTGGACCGAGCCCTGCGCGATTTCGCCTCGCGGGGGATCACGGCCGACGAGCTGGAGGCCGCCCGGGCCGAGGTCAAGACCCAGTTTTTGCGAGGCAACGAGAGAAAAGACGCCCGGGCCGCCACCCTGGCCACGCTGGAAATGCTGGGGTTGGGAGCGCCCTTCTTCGACGTGTTCCCCGCCGAGCTCGGCGGCATCTCCCTTGAAGAGATCAACGCCTATATCAAGGTCACGCTGGCGCCCGCCCGGGCCTCCTGGGTCCGTATCGGGCCGAAGCGCTGACGGCCGAGACCCTTGACAACCAGGATCTCCGGGCGATAATGGGGGACATGTCGGACACTGTTCTCAACGACGACCACTTCTGTTTCGCTTGCGGGCCGCGCAACCCTAACGGCCTGCGGATCCGTTTCGAATACCCGGCCAAGGGCTTCTGCCGGGCCGTTTTCACCCCGACTAAGAAGTTTCAAGGCTGGCAAGGCATCCTTCACGGCGGCATCGTCTCCACGCTTCTCGACGAAGCCTTCGCCCATGCCGCGGGCGGAGCCGGCCGCGGCATCGAGGGATACGGAGCGGTAACCGCGGAAATCACGGTGAGATTCAAGAAACCCGTCCCGATCGGCGAACCCGCTTTCCTGGAGGGCCGCGTCCTGGCCATGAAGGGCCGGGTGATCAAGTGCGTCTCCATGATCCGGGACGCCGAGGGCCAGGAATTGGCCTCGGCAACCGGGAAGCTGATCACATTGAAAAAAAAACATGCCGAAGGAGGCCCGACTTGAGCAAAATGATTTCCGTCTGTGGGTTGGATTGTTCCGTCTGCCCCGCCCATGTCGCTTTCCTGACCGACGACCAGGCCCTAAGGGAAAAGACCGCCGTCGAATGGTCCAAAGCTTTTCAGGCCGAGTTGACGCCCCCCATGATCAACTGCGTCGGCTGCACATCCGTCGACGGCGTCCACATCGGTCACTGCGATGAGTGCTCCATGCGGAAATGCGGCCAGAGCCATAAAGTCCGCAATTGCGGGGAGTGCGAAGAGTATGGCTGCGACACGATCTCCGGTTTCCTGGAAAAAGTCCCTCCGGCCAAAGCCAACCTCGAGGCAATCCGGGCCGCCCGCAAGCGATAGCCCCTCTCTTTATTTGATCTGGAGGAAGGGACTGCCGCCCTTCATGATCGTCTCGATCTCGGCGATCTCTTTGGGCGCGCCCGCCGTCATAACGCGGTTACCCGTTTCGGTGACCAGGATGTCATCTTCGATGCGGCAGCCCATGTTTTCGAACTTCTTGTAAATCGGGCCGACTTTCCCGGCAAAGGCCGTCCATTCCGCTTCGGAGATCATCGATTTCATCTCCGCCGGAACCTTGTCCAGGCGGCCGGCCGGGAAATAGAGGCCGGGCTCCATGGTCAGGACCATGCCCGGCTTGAAAACCAGACCGGCCCGCATTTGCCGGGAGAACCAGCCCCAGACATCGTGAATATCGAGTCCGATGCCGTGGCTGAATCCATGCTGGATGTAAAACCGCCGCTGCCAGGGGCTGGCCGGATCCGTGACCAGGCCCAGCTTCTTCAACCCGGACAGCAGCGCGTCTTCCACCACCGTCTGCGTCTTCTGGATGCCGTTGCCGGCCGTCATCAGCCGGATGCCCTCTTTCTGGGCGGCCAGGACGACATTATAGAGTTCGGCCTGCGCGCGGCTGAAACGGCCGCTCACGGGAACGGTCCGGCTGATATCCGAGGTGTAGCCGTCCACCCAGGCCCCGAGATCAAAAACGATGAGGTCCCCGGCGGAGAGAATCCGGCCGGTCGACTCGAAATGAATGTTGACCGAATTGGGGCCTGAGGCGATCTGGGTGAAAGAAGACGAAGCCTCGCGGCGTGAATACATGTATTGGAAAACGGCTTTAAGATCAAGCTCGGTCCGGCCGGGCCGGGCCGCCTTGAGAGCTTCAATATAAGCCGCCGCCGTCAGGTCAATGGCCCGTTGCAGGATTTCGATCTCCGAGGCGTCCTTGATGATGCGCATTTCGGCCAGGACGGGATCGACATTGATCAACTGCGACGCCCTGGCCAACGCGGCCCATCCTCCGAGCGGTATCAGGATGGCGTCCAAAGCGGAGAAGGGCGCAAAAATCTTGGCCTCTCCGATCGAACGCGAGAGGATCATGCGGATATCGGTCAGCGGCCGGGTCTCCAGGGCTTGTCCCGGCTTGCCCCGCCCTTCCTCAGTGCGATAAAAGAGGATGGCGCTTTTCTCGGCGCCGACGCCCAGCGCCAGAAGCGCGTCAGGAACGGACAGACCGGTCAGGTAGACGAAATCCTTATTGTCCTGGACCGCGCTTCCGCGNNATAAGGATCGGCGGCCGGTTCGACGGCCGGGGCTAGGACGGAAAATAAAGCAACGGCAAAAGCCAGAATGCGAAGGCGAGCGATCATGGAACTTCCTCCTGGGAACGGAAAAACTATATCACGATCGCCGGGGGGAGAAAAAGAAAAGCCCTCAGAGAGGACGAGAGTCCTCTCTGAAGGCGGGATTTCGGTCGCCGGAAAACGGGAGAATTACTTGATGTCGATGGAGCCGCGCGTGCGGGCCTTGCGGTCCTCGTCCATTTTATCCCATTTTTTCATGCAGCGGTCGTTCTCCCCCTTGGTCAGGGAGCATTCGAGATAATCAGCCAGATAGATGACGCAGCCGCGGATGGCCTTGCCGGCCGGAGTCTTTTCGAACCCTCCGCCGTGAAGCGAAACGCCGCCGATGGATACCCCGCCGCCCAGTCCGACGCCGCTGGATTCGGCTTCAATCGTCCGGGTATCGACGATCTCACCCGTCTCCGTGTCGACGACTTTCAGGTCGCAGGCGATATAGGTCTTTTCCTTTTTGCCCCCGAGACTGATGCCGCCGACGCTGATGCCGCCGCCGCCGCCGCTGGTGCTTTCCTCATAAGAGGACACCGTGGCCGCGACGATATATTTGGCGCCCTTGATTCTGCCCAGCTTGGCCTTCGTCGCCGCGCTGACCCGGCCCGATTCGCCCAGGTCCTGCTCGCTCATGACGGCGTCGAGATCCTTGCGGTCCAGAACTTGAAAGGCCTTGGTGCTTACCAGCTCGGAGACGAGCATATCGGAGAGTTCATTGCCCACCGAGGCGCTCCACCAGCCGGCGCTGGTGTGGTTGGTGAACCGCAGGACGCCGATGCGGGGTTTTTCGCCGCCCGGGGCGGCGGACAGGAACGTTCCCAGGACCAGCAGAAAGGCCAACAGGAAAATCATTTTTTTCATTTTTTCTCCTTTTAAACTCTTTTTAATAATATAAGCGCTTCGCCCTCCATTTGCAACGCCCACTTCGNNGCCTTGATTCTGATCGCGCTTCTGGCGGCCCGGCCGGCCGTCGCGTCGGGAGCCGAAAAGCCCGAAGACGTGCCTAATCCGCTCTCTGCCTCCGGCCGTTACGTGGGAGATGGAGCCGCCATCCTGGGCCCCCAATACATCGCCCTGATCGACGGAGTCTGCAAGGCCCTCCAGACGGCGACCTCGGCCGAAATGGCGGTCATCACCGTTCGGGACCTGGGCGGGACGACCATCGAAGATTTCGCGGAGAAACTCTTCAAGCGGTTCGGCATCGGAAAAAAGGGGCGGGACAACGGTATCCTCATTCTTTGCGCCCTGGCCGAGCGGGATGTCCGCGTCGAGGTCGGCTACGGCCTCGAACCGGTCGTCACGGACGCCAAGTCTAAGCGGTTCATGAACGAATTGGCCATTCCCCTGCTCCGCCGCAATGATTTCGGACACGGCCTGTTCGCCTTGGCTAAAGCCACGGCGGATGAGATCGCCAAGGCCCAGAATGCGTCCCTCGGCATTGCCGACCCGGTCGCCTGGCCGGCCCAGGTTGAACTCCCCAAGGCCGAGGCGGGGAAAAGCGTCCGGGCCCGGACCGCCCGCGAGGGAAACAATCTGGGGGCCATCATCTATGCCGGCGTTTTTCTGCTCTGGGGAACGCTGTCCATGCTGTCGATCACCCTGCGATTCAAGAAGCAGCGGGCCCTGGCCGCCCGCAAAAAGATCGTTGGCAGCGGACTGACGGGCTCCACCATCCTGCTCTGGCTGTTTGCTTTCGTCGGATTCATCATCCTCCTCGCTGGAGGAGCGCTGTTCTGGCCGGTATTAGCGGCCGGACTGGCCCCCGTCGCGGTGACGATCGGGCAGGTCAAGCTGGCCGGAGGGCTTCGCCGCGGCCTGAAAAATTATCACCTGGCCTGCACCAAGTGCGGGCACCCGATGGATCTTCTGCCCGAGGACAAGGACGATGCCCTTCTGACGGTCGAAGAAGCGGCCGAAGAAAAGGCGGGCGGCATGGATTATGAGATCTGGAACTGCCCGTCCTGCGGGGCCGGCGAGCGTTTGTCCGTCAAGTTGAACAAAGCTTCGGCCTGCCCGCAATGCCGGCGCCGGACCCTGACCGAGACTCGGACAACGCTGGCCGCGGCGACGACCGGCCACGGAGGAAGTGTCCGCGTCGACAAAAAGTGCCTCAACCCGAAATGCGGATATACNNTCCTCGTCCTCGGGACACAGCTCGAGCAGTTCCTCGAGCTCGTCATTCGGCGGCGGGCGATCGGGCGGCGGCGGCTCGACCGGACATTTTTAATATCGATTCGAGCCCGACGTCCGGGAAAGGCCATCCCAGGCCTGGNNGTAGGACGACAAGGAGGCGAAGCCGTGGCTTTTCCCGAAACCTTGCTCTCACAGACCACCCGTTCCATGGGCGTCTCGTTCATCCGCGAAATGCTGAAGGCGACCAAGGGTGTGGAAGGCATGATCTCCCTGGCCGGCGGGCTGCCCAGCCCCGATTCCTTCCCCAAGGCCCAGCTGGCCGAGCTCTTCCGGGAGGTNNGAAATGGAGCCCAAGGTCGGCAACGACGAAATCCTCATCACGGACGGCACAACCAACGCCATCTATCTATTCACCCGGTCGGTCATCGATCCCGGCGACATCGTCCTCTGCGAGGCCCCTTCCTTCAACGGCTCGCTGGTGGCCATCGAGGCCTGCGGGGCCGAATTGGCCGGCGTGCCGATGGACGAGGAAGGGCTGATCGTCGGCCGCGTCCGGGAGCGCATCGCCGAGCTGCGCCGGGCCGGCCGGACGATCAAATTCATCTA
>PMCY01000114.1 GCA_003154255.1 Candidatus Aminicenantota bacterium
TCCTTGTTCACCGCGACGATGATCTTGGACGAAGACATCCCGGCCAGGTGCTGGATGGCTCCGCTCACGCCGAAGGCCAGATAGAGATTGGGCGTGACGGTTTTGCCTGTTTGGCCGACCTGGTGGCCATGGCCGATCCAGCCCGAATCGACGGCCGCGCGCGAGGCCCCCACGGCGGCCTTGGGTAGGATCACTGCCAATTCGCGCAGGAGGGTGAAGCTCTCCGGAGCTTTCAGCCCGCGGCCGCCCGAGATGATGATCTCGGCCTCGGACACGTCGATCTCGCCTCCCGTTTCGCAGAGGACTTCGGCCACGCGTCCCTTGACCAGTCCTTCGGGCAGGTTCAGCGCGATTTTTACGACTTCCGAGTCCACGGCCGACGCCGCGACGGGGAAGACGTTGGGCCGCAAGGTGGCCAGGGCCGGGCGGTTTTTCAATCCCATGGTCAGGAGGACCTTGCCGGCATAGATGGGCCGGGTGAATTCCAAGGCCCCGTTCTGGACCGCTATCCGGGTGCAGTCCGAAGCCATGGATACCCCCAGGCGGGCGGCCAGCCGCGGAGCCAGGTCCTTGCCCATGGCCGAGGCGGCGAAGAAAACCGCTGCCGGTGCCGTCGCTTTGACGACTTCTGACAAGGCGGCGGCATAACCCTGGGCCGAATAGGCGTCCAGCTGGGGATTCTCCAAAAGGTAGACTTTAGATGCGCCATGGGCTTGGAGCTCGACGGCCGCGCTTTCCGGCCCGACCAGAACGGCGGCCGCGGCCGCGCCCAACTCGTCGGCCCGGCGCTTGGCCTCGGACAGGGCCTCGAGCGAGCTTTTCTTGATCTTCCCGTCGCGGATTTCAATGAATGTCAGAATCATAACCGGCCTCCTCAGATCACCTTGGCTTCGCCGCGCAGCAGTTCGACGAGCTTTTTGGCCGTTTCCTCGGGTGTTCCGGTCAGTATGCGTCCGGCCGCTTTGGGCGGGGGCGTCTCCATTTTCCGGATCTGGACCTGCGGCGCCGTTTCTTCTGCGGTCAAGCCCAGTTCGGCCAGGGTCAGGACGGGAATGACCTTCTTTTTGGCGGCCATGATCCCCTTGAGCGTTTCGTAGCGCGGTTCGTTAAGCCCTTTCTGGGCCGAAACGACCGCGGGCAGGGCAAAAGCCACATTTTCCTGGGCCCCCTCGATCTCACGGTGGGCGACGGCCGTCCGGCCCTCGATAACCAGTTTGGTGACGACGGTGGCCTGCGGCCAGCCGAGCAGTTCGGCGGCCATGGCCGGGATCTGGGCATTGTCGGCGCCGACCGACATCCGCCCGAAGAGCAGCAGGTCGGCGTCGGCGAAACGGTTCTGGACGGCCTTGGCCATGATCCGGGCCAGGCGCAGGCCGTCATAGGCCTCCTTGAGATCGTCCTTGATCAGGACGGCCTCGTCGGCGCCCATGGCCAGGCATTTCTTGAGGGTGGCCAGGACTTCTTCGCCGCCGACGGAGACGGCCGTGACCTTGCCGCCATGGGCCTCGCGCAGCCGCAGGCCCTCCTCGACGGCATATTCATCGTTGGGGCTGATGACGAAATTGAGCCCCTCCTCGACGATGGCGTTGGTCTGGTGCTGGATACGGATCTTCGATTCGGTGTCCGGGACACGCTTGACGAAAACGACGATGTTCATGACCACCCTCCCTTGGTAAAAGCAAGCGGGCCTCGGGCTGCTCGGGCCGGGCCTTTTCCGTGTTTCAGACGATGCGGACGGCGCCGCGGAAGGCTCAGGCTTCGAAGCGGCGCAAAAGCAAGGTCCCATTCGTCCCGCCGAAGCCGAAGGAATTCGACAGAGCGTAGACGATCTCGGCCGGTCTGGACACGTTGGGCACGCAGTCCAAATCGCATTCCGGGTCCGGGAATTCGTAATTGATTGTCGGAGTCATCATCTGGTGCTTGAGGCAGAGGGCTGTGATGCCCGTTTCGATGCCGCCGGCCGCGCCCAAAAGGTGGCCGGTCATCGACTTCGTCGAGTTGAGGGCCAGCTTGTAGGCGTGTGGGCCGAAGACGCGCTTGACCGCCGCGGTCTCGATCTTGTCGTTGAGCTGCGTCGATGTGCCGTGGGCGTTGATATAGGCCACGACGTCCGGCGGGACGCCGGCGTCCGCCAGGGCCAGCCGCATGCAGCGCACCGCGCCGTCGCCGTCCTCGGCCGGAGCAGCCGCGTGGAAGGCGTCGCCGGACATCCCATAGCCGACGATTTCGGCGTAGACGTCGGCCCCGCGCCGCATAGCCTGGCCAAGCTCCTCGAGAATCAGGATGCCCGCTCCCTCGCCCATCAGAAAACCGTCGCGTTGGGCGTCGAAAGGCCGGGAGGCCTTCTGCGGCGCATCATTCCTCTCGGTCGTGGCCTTCATGGCGCAAAAGCCGGCCACTCCCAGCGGCGTGATCGGGGCCTCCGCTCCGCCGGCGATCATCGCGTCGGCATCACCCCGGGCGATCATCCGATAGGAGTCCCCGATGGCGTGGGTCCCCGTGGCGCAGGCCGTGGCCGTGGCCGAATTGGGGCCGCGCGATTTGTAGCGGATGGAGATCTGGCCGGCCGCTTCGTTGATGATCGAGGAAATGAGGAAGAACGGCGAAACGCGGTTGGGGCCTTTTTCATGCAGGACCCGGCTCCATTCCTCGATCGTGCCGATGCCGCCGATTCCCGACCCGACGTAGACGCCGACCCGGTCGCTCTGCAGCTTCTCCGGGGCGATCCGGGAGTCGGACACGGCCAGCTGGGCCGCGGCCATGGCGTACTGGATGAAGGGGTCCATTTTGCGGACGTCCTTCCGTTCGATAAAATCGGTCGGGACGAAGTCCCTTAACTCGGCCGCGATCCGGGTCGCGTGGCGCGAGGCATCAAACTTGGTGATGGGCCCTCCCCCGCTCACCCCGGCCAGAAGGGCATCCCAGCTCTTTTTGGTGCCGGTTCCCAAGGGGGTCACCAGGCCGACCCCCGTTATGACGACCCGTTTTTCGTGTGTTTTCTTCGTTTCTCCCGGATTACTTGACATGGCCGACGATGTAATCCATCGCTTTGCCGACCGTGGTCAGCTTCTCGGCGTCCTCGTCCGGGATGTCCAGGCTGAATTCGTCCTCGAGGGCCATCACCAGCTCGACGGTGTCCAGGGAGTCGGCGCCCAGGTCTTCGATGAACGAGGCTTCTTCGGTGATTTGATCTTCGCCGATGCTCAGCTTGTCCGCAACGATGGCTTTGACTTTCTTCAGCAGTTCATCTCTTTCCATGGTAAAACCTCCTCAAAATTTTGTTGTAAGATGGCTACATATACATCCCGCCGTTGACATTGATGATCTGGCCGGTGATGTAAGCGGCGTCGTCCGAACAGAGGAAGCGCACCGCGCGAGCCACGTCGGCGGGTTCGCCGAAACGGCCCATGGGTATGATATCGAGGAACATTTTCTTGACGGTTTCGGGAAGGTTCGTGGTCATCGGGGTAGCGATGTACCCCGGGGCCACGCAGTTGACGGTGACGTTGCGGGAGGCCGTTTCCCGGGCCAGGGACTTGGTGAAACCGATGAGCCCGGCCTTGGAAGCCGCATAATTGGTCTGCCCGGCGTTGCCCATGAGGCCGGCGACCGAGGAGAGGTTGACGATCCGGCCGTAGCGGGCGGAGATCATCGGGCGGATGACGGCCTTGGTGAAGTTGTAGACGCCCTTGAGGTTGACGCCGATCACGGCGTCCCACTCCTCCTCCTTCATCCGTATGAAGAGGTTGTCGCGGGTGATGCCGGCGTTGTTGATCAGGTGGTCGATACGGCCATGGCCTTTAAGGACGGCCTCGACGACCGCCGCGGCCTGGCCGGATTTGGTCACGTCGGCCTCGTAGACGTCGGCCCGTCCGCCCTCGGCGGCGATCGTCTGGGCGACGGTCTCGAGCTTGGCTTTCTGGACGTCGACCAGGATGACCGTGGCCCCTTCGCGGGCCAGCTCGCGGGCGATCGATTCACCGATGCCCTGGGACGCGCCCGTGACCAACGAAATCCGGTCTTGGAAAATCATCGCTTGGAAAACGCCCGGGAAATCAATCTTCGGCGGCTTTGATGACCTGGCGGCTGCGATAGAACCCGCAGGCCGGGCAGGCCTTATGAGGGAGCTTGGGCGTCCCGCAATTGGAGCACACCGAGAAGGAGGGAACGGCCAGGCCGTCGTGGCCGCGCCGTTTGCCCTTCCGGGAATGGGAGTGTCTGCGTTTTGGGTTAGGCATGAAGCTATCTCTTGTCTTTCATGAAAATTTTGAGCTGGTCCAGGCGGGGATCCAGGTCCTTCACCTGGCAGCCGCATTCGCCATCCTTGCGGACCTTGCCGCAAACGGCGCAGATGCCCTCGCAGGAGAACGAGCAGAGCGGCTTGGGCGGAATGGTCAGGTTCAGCTGTTCCAGGATCACTTCCCGCAGGTCGATCTCGTGCCCCTGAAAAAAGAGCGTGTCCATATCTTCGTCGTCCAGCTCCTCCTTCAGTTCATGGACATCCTCGGGCATGTAGACCAGATCGAACCGGGAATCGACCGGGAGCTCAAAGGACGCCAGGCAGCGGCTGCAGACGAAGCTTAAGCGGGTCTTCACCCGGCCCTTGATCCAGACCTCTTCCCCGACCCGGCGGATCGTCACTTCGGCCCGGACCGGCTCGAGGAAAGCGGCGTCCTCGTCGACCAGATCAAGGCTCGGAAATTCGAAGTTCCGGTTCAGGGTCAGACCATCTTTGGGCAGTCTATCTATATCTATTACCATCGGTTGCGTCCTTGAAATCGCCTTATTATACCAATTCAGCCTTCCATGTCAACCGAACGGGGCCGGAAGCGGCCGGAGGGCCGTAGAAGATATCGCGGATTTGTCTATTGATAATTAGCAAAAAGGGGCTGATAATAGGTCTAATATGAAAGGGCTCAGCAGTGAAATCGTCCGCGCGGGCCTGTCCTTGCTTGTTCAGACCCAGGAGATGGGCGGGCGATCCTGTTATATCGAGACGCTCATCTACCATAACGGTCGCCTCGTCTTTTCCCGGAAAACCCCTTTTACCCGCTCTCTTGAAGATCCAACTGGGGAAGGCGGGCTCTCCGCCCTGCTCGATGAGTCGCACAATGAAATCCTCAAAGATCTGGCGGCGGGCCGGTTGGACCACCATCTCCCCAAGGCCGGGGAATGAGCGGCCGGACTCTCTACCTGATCGACGGGAATTCGCTCCTCTACCGGTCGTTCTACGCCATCCAGCAGCTGGCCACGTCCCAGGGCTTCCCGACCAACGCCATTTACGGGTTCATCGCCACCTTGCGCAAGCTCCTGGACGAGGCCAAGCCCGAACTCCTGGGCGTCGTTTTCGATGCCCCCGGGGCCAAGGTCCGCCAGGAAATCTTCGAGGGCTACAAGGCCCAAAGAAAGCCCATGCCCGAGGACCTCATCAAACAGATCCCCAAGCTCAAGGAAGTTCTGCGGGCTTTCCGCATCCCCCTTTTTGAAAACGCCCGCTATGAAGCCGACGACGTGCTGGGCAGCCTGGCCGTCCAGGCCTCCGCCCGCAAGATCAAGACCGTCCTGGTCTCGACCGACAAGGACCTCTTCCAGCTCGTGGACGGCCTGACCTCGGTTTACAACCCCTCCAAGGACATCCGCTTGGACGAAGCCAAGGTCGAGGAGATTTTCGGGGTCAAGCCGGCCCAGGTTGTAGACGTCTTGACCTTGTGGGGAGATCCCTCGGACAACATCCCCGGCGTCCCCGGGGTGGGCGAGAAAACCGCCAAGTCGCTCGTCCGGGAGTTCGGCTCGGTGGAGGCCCTCCTTCGGGATACATCCCGGATCAAGAACCCCCGCGTTCGGGCCGCCATCGAGCAGAATCTGGACAAGCTGGAGATGAGCCGCAAGCTGGCCACGATCGAGCGGGACCTGGACGTGGAGTTCGACCTGGAGGCCTTCGCCATGGAGGAGCCCGACCGGGAAGCGCTGGCCGGCCTTTTCCGGGAACTCGAATTCACCTCGCTCCTGGCCGAATACCGGCCCGCCCCGCCGAAGATCGAAGCCGTCTACACGGCCATCCTGACGGAAAAAGAGCTGGCCGCACTGGCCAGCCGGATCGCCCAGGCGGGGTTTGTCTCCCTAGACACCGAAACGGACAACATTTCCCCGACACGGGCACGTCTGGTCGGGATGTCCTTCGCTCTGGAGCCGGACCAGGCCTATTACCTTCCGCTCCGCCACTCCTACATGGGCGCGCCTGAACAAATTCCGGTGGACAAGGCCCTGGCCCTGCTTAGGCCCATGCTAGAAAACCCGGCCGTCCGGAAGATCGGCCAGAACATCAAATACGACGCCATCGTCCTTGTCCGCGAAGGCATCACCCTGCGCGGCATCGACCAGGACACCATGGTTCTGTCCTACCTCCTCGAGCCGAACTGGGGCCGGCACAACCTGGACAAGCTGGCCCTGGCCTATCTGCGGCGGGAGTCCATCCCCTTCCACGACATCGTCGGCAAGGGCAAGAACGAAATCACCATGGACAGGGCCGCCGTCGAGGCGGTCACGCCCTATGCCTGCCAGGACGCCGACTACACCCTGGCCCTGAGCCGGATCCTCTGGCCGCGCATCGAAGCTGAAGAGCTGGCCGGGCTATACAACGATTTGGAAAAGCCGCTCATTGAGATCCTGGCCGAGATGGAGCGCATCGGAGTGCGCATCGATGCCGCAGCCTTGCGGGTTTTGTCGGCCGAAATGGAGAGGGACCTCAAACGCCTGGAAAAAGAGATCCACGAGCTTTCCGGGGCGGTCTTCAATATCAACTCCCCCAAGCAGCTCGGCGAGATCCTGATCCAAAAACTCCAGCTTCCCCTTTCGAGGAAGACGCGCGGGACTAAAAGCGTGTCCACGGCCATGGACATCCTCGAGGAGATGGCCGAGCTTCATCCCGTCATTCCCAAGATCCTCGAATTCCGCCAGGCGTCCAAGCTCAAATCGACCTATGCCGACGCCCTCCCCGCGTTGATCAACCCCGAGACGGGGCGCGTCCACACGTCGTACAACCAGACCGTGGCGTCCACCGGCCGGCTGTCCAGCTCGGACCCCAATCTGCAGAACATCCCGGCCCGGGGCGAGATGGGCGCGCGGTTCCGCCGGGCCTTCGTGCCCGAACCGGGATTCGAGCTGCTGGCCGCCGATTACTCCCAGATCGAATTGCGCGTCCTGGCCCACATGTCGGGAGACGAAGCCCTGATCGAAACGTTCCGCATGGACCGAGATGTCCACGAAGAGACGGCCGCGC
>PMCY01000051.1:0-362 GCA_003154255.1 Candidatus Aminicenantota bacterium
ACCACGTCCGGGTTCTTGGGATGGACGATGATGCGGGCGATCGTTTGGGTCGCGGCCAGGCCTTTATACGTCCAGGTCTTGCCGCCGTCGGTCGATTTATAGACGCCCGCGCCCGCCTGGGAGCTGCGGAAAATGTTGCATTCGCCCGTCCCGATCCAGACGGTCTGGGGATCGGACGGATCGAGGGCGATGTCCCCGATGGCCGTGGAAACGGCGTTTTCGAACACGGGGGCCCAGGTGACGCCCTCATTGTCGGTTTTCCAGACGCCGCCCGAGGCGGTCGCCGCAAAAATGGTGTAATTGCGGCCCTTGGGCGCGACCACGGCGACGTCCGTCACCCGGCCGCTGACGTTGTTGGGGCC
>PMCY01000051.1:398-29253 GCA_003154255.1 Candidatus Aminicenantota bacterium
CTGATTGTATAGGCATTAATCTCCGATGGCAATATGGGCGGGGCTGAGCGCCGCCCTCACGGTCCAAAAAGGCCGGAAATACTATTTGCTTAGTCTTGACGAATTCTTCACAACCCCGAGCCGGGCCAAGGCCATACTGGAGCTGAAAGAAAGGACCAGAGAATGGAGGATGAAATGGACGAAAAAAAATTTCAAAGCGTTCTTCTGGCCAACATCGAGTCTCAATGGGATCGATTTCCATATTACCGGAACCTCTGCGGCCGGGAAGGGCTCGGACTGGCCGATTTGCTCATGATCATCGATCATGAAGAATACCACCGGATCCCGGGCGTGGTNNTTCGGGCGCATTCCAGGTCTCCAGCAGCACCTCCGGCGACCCCAGCTATATCTATACGAGCCCCGGCGAACTGGCCAGGATCGCGGACCGCTACCGCCTGACCTTCGGCATCCCGGGAGTGCCCAAAGCCCTGGCTTTTGCCCCTTCGCTCCGCATCCTCCGCTCCCTTTCCAAAAAAGCCAGGCTTCCCGGCACCGGAAAGAAGGCCATTCTCAGAATGCAGCTGGCCCTGGAAGGCGGATACCGGCACTATGACCAGGTCGATGTCACAGTGGATGTCGACCTCCTTAAAACCGTTCTCGGCCGCGCCGTCCGCCGTCCGGCTTCTCTCCGGAAGGCCTCCGCCGCGGATGTCGCTTCGATCCTCCACGACGCCGAACGCTCCGGCTCAGCCATCACGATCGGCGGCGTCGTCCTTCTTCTCCAACCCTACCTGGCCCTCTTCCGCGAGGGCGAGTTCCATCTCGGGGCCAAGGGGCACATCGCTTTCAGCGGCGGCGGGTATAGTGGGGCCAAGGGATCCATCCGCGGCGATAAAATCGATAAGCCGCGCTTTTTTGCCGATGTCGCTTCCATCCTGGGCATCGCCGCGTCCGACTGGGCCACCAATATCAAGGATATCTACGGTTTCACGGAAACCCCCGCCCTCTGCGAAGGCCGGTGGAACCCGGAATACGGCGATTTCGTCTTCCGCGCCGATCCCGACGCCCGCATCTATATCGTCGACCCCGAGACTGAGGCCCCNNAAGCCGAGATCGTGACCAGCCTCGAGGACGGCCGGATCGAAGCCTTCACGCATGTCGCCCGTTTCCAGGGCCGGGGCGCGAGCGTCGAGGGCTGCGCGTTCAAGGCCGCCGAAATCGCCGGATTGTAAGGCCGGGCCATGAACAGCGCACGCATCGTTTTCAGCGATCCTTATGTCCTCGGCTCCAAAGCCGATCAGTTCGGAGATCTGGAGATCCGGTTCCCCCGATTCGAGTCCGCCGCGCTCCCCGGCCTCATCGCCGCCGTCCGGGACAGGGCCAAAGAGGTGTTCGCGGCCGCGTCCGTGGAAGAGATCGGGAACGCCTTGAATGCCGTGGACGCTTTTTTCGCCGACCCATCCCGCCCGGAAGTCCGGACGATCGTCGATCTTATCCGCCGCAGCGACGGTTTCTCGCTTCACGACATCGAGCACTTCGGCCTGGGCGTCTTTGCCCGTCTCGTCCGCTATGACCGCGACCTCATCGGCCGGTTCGTGGCCGCCTCGTTCAAAACCCGTCGTCCCGTAGAGACGGCGTGCGGATTCCTGCAGCGCTTCGGGACCGAAACCCCATTTCGGCGGTGGCGGGAACCCGAAATCATCAGTCATTTCGTTTCGGGAAATGTCGTCGGCTATTCCTCGATTCTGGCCCGGATCGGTTTCCCAATAAAAAGCGGACACGGGGCGGCCCAGATCATCAAACTCCCCTCCACCTCGGCCGTCTTCCCGATGGTTTACCTGGACAAGCTTAAGGCCGTCGCCCCGGCGCTCAGGGAGACGATCGCCTGCGGCTATTGGAAAGGAGGCGATCGCGAGATCGAAGATGTCATCCTGGCCCATTCGAACGCCATCAATATCCTCGGCGCGGAGAGCACGCTGAAAGACGTCCGCGCAAGGGCCCGGCGGCTGTGCCCCCGAGCCACTTTCCTCCCGCATGGGCATAAAATCGGCGCCGCCTATATCGCGCGGCCTTTCTCCGACGACCCGGTTCTTCGGGAACACACCATGGCGGGACTCGTCCGGGACATCTCGGCTTTCGACGGGGCCGCCTGCTACAGCACAAAAAACATTTATGTCCAGGGAGATCATCGGGTTTTCGCGGAACGGCTTTTTGAACTTTTGGAACGGTTCGCTGAAACAGAATCCCCCGTCAGCCCGGCGGCGAAACCGACCGGACAAGCCCTTCGCCGGATCCATCTCGGCTCCGGAGATGTTTTGACGTCGTCACGGGCAAACGCCGTCGTCCGCATCCGGGACAGGGCCGAGTTTTGGCTTCCCGACGAGGCCTATCGATACGTCCAGGTCATGCCCATCGAGAACGAAAGACGGTTGGCCGGCCTCCTGAGGAAAGCCCGGCCCTATCTTCAGACGCTCGTCACGGCCATTTCGGATGAGGACATTCGCGACGTCCTCGAGCTTTTTGGAAATGCCGGGGCCAGCAATATCCATTATCCCGGCTCGGCCCCGCTCTTGAACGTTTATGAAGAGCCCCACGACGGCGATTTCGATTTCCTCAAGATCCGGCGTCCCTACCGTGTCCGGTTCGCGTCGACGAACTTCAANNTTTCATTGACCGGCCCGAATATTTGCGTTACGCTAGCGGCCGATGATGAACCTTCCGAACGCCCTGACGTCCCTGAGAATCGCCCTCATCCCGTTCCTCATGGCCGCCCTGCTCTCCTCGTTCCGCGGCCACGAATGGGTCGCTTTCGGTTTGTTCCTCTTCGCCACTCTGACCGATACCGTCGATGGCCTCCTGGCCCGCAAGACCAACGCCGTCACCGAGCTCGGCCAACTTCTCGACCCCATCGCCGACAAGCTCCTGATGACGGCCGCCTTCATCTGCCTGGTCCAATCCGGGCACGTCCCCGCCTGGATAGCCGTCGTCATCATCGGCCGGGAGGTCGCCGTCACTGGTTTCCGGGCCATCGCCGCCACCAAAGGTGTCATCATCGCCGCATCCTGGCCGGGCAAGATCAAGATGCAGCTTGAAGCTTACACCATCGCCCTGCTGATCCTGGGCCGGACGATTTTGGGAAAATTTTACGTCGTCCCCCAGGTCCTTTTGTGGCTGACCATGGCCATGGCCGTTTATTCGGCGGCTGAATATTTCGTCAAATTCGGGCCGGTCTTGGTCAAAGAACCCAAAAAAGCCTAGCGTGCGTTTTCTGCTTATTCGAGCGCGGATTTCGCCTTCCCCAGCGAGTCGATATCCTCCACGTTCAGCATCGTGAAGGGGTGGGAGAAGCCGCGGCCGATGCGTTTGATCAGGCCGATCAGCACCTTGCCCGCACCGATTTCAACAAAGGCGTCGATCCCTTCACCAGCCAGCGATTCCATGGATTTACTCCACATCACCGGACGACTGACCTGCCGTTTGAGGCCGTCGCGGGCCTGGACGCCGGTCTGGATCATTTTGGCGTCGACATTCGTGACGATGGGGAAGTTGAGGTCCGAGAATGCAACGGCGTCCAGGTCGACCGCCAGCCGTTCCTCCGCGCTCTTCATGAGCGGCGAGTGGAAGGGGGCGCTAATGGGCAACATGACCGAACGCGGCGGCTGGGCCAATTGCAGGGCCTCCTCCACGGCTTGTTTGTGGCCGGAAATGACGATCTGGTCGGCCGCGTTCCAGTTGGCGATCTGGACGACCCCGCTCTTGACCTGGCCGATGGCCGCCTCGATGGCGTCGAAACCCAGGCCGATGACCGCGGCCATGGCCCCCACGCCGACGGGAACCGCCTCCTGCATGTATTTTCCCCGCTTGTGCACGAGAAGAACGGCATCTTCGAAACGCAGGGCGCCGGCGGCAACCAAGGCCGAATATTCACCCAGACTGTGGCCTGCGGCCAAGGCCGGGGTATGGCCGAGCAGGCGATAAGCGATGGTGCTGACGGTCAGGAGAGCGGGCTGTGTGTTTTGGGTCAGCTTCAGTTCGTCTTCAGGCCCTTCGAAACAGAGTTTGGATAACGAATAGCCCAGAACTTCGTCGGCCTTTTTAAAAATCCGCCGGGCCTCTTCGGAATGGTCATAAAAGCTTTTTCCCATCCCGACGGCCTGCGAACCCTGGCCGGGAAACAAAAAGGCGGTTTTTTTCATTATTGATCTCCGCGGCTGATTTTTGCGCGCGGAATTTTGTCCGATAAACGCTGGCCTGTCAAGAAAAACCCCCTCCCTTTGGCCGAGCGGGAAGTTCCCGGCTTTTCAACAGCTTTCTTATCCCCGGAAGCTAAATATTGTCTTTTTCATCCCCCAAGCCTCTACTTGAGGCAGTTCGGCCGGATCTCGATCTCGGCCTGTTCGCGGAGGGTTTCGATCCAGAGCGCGGCCTGGACCTCGATCTTGGCCCGCTTGAGCTCGGCTTCGATCGCATCAAGGACTTCGACGAGCGGTTTGACCGGTGTGCCCTCCTTCTTTCGGGCGGCCGTATAGGCATCGGCATAAAAAGTTTCGATCTCCTTGAGCGTCACACTGACACTGCGGCCGAAACGATCGGCGATGATGCGCCTAAAACGCGAACCCCTTCCGATGATTTCCCGCGCGTCCGCTTCGGTCATCCCAAATTCGTCCAGCCGGCCGCGCAGGGTCGGCGCGCCCAGCCGGGCAACCAGGCCGGCCCATTCGGCCTCGATCAGCGTGGGGTCGGGGACGGTCCCATCGCGAACCTGGGTCAGCACGATCAGCCGGTCGATCAGCTTGTCCAGGATGCGCCCGCGCCGAGCTTGAGGATCGGCGCCGCCGCCGGCCGGCTCGAAGATTTCCAGCGCCTCGGCGATTTCCACATCGGTCCGGGTGATGATCTCGTTGTTGACGACGGCGGCAATGCAATTGACGAGGCGCGATTGGCCGGCCACGCCGGCGGCCGATAAAAGAAACGCCGCCGCGCCGGCCGCCCATCCGTGGAACACTGGCTTTTTTCTCATATTAGAAGATATTCCCGATGGTAATGAAGGCTTTGGCCCCGCCCGCGCCCTTGGGCGGGTTCAGATTCCAGGCCAGATCGAAGCGGACCGGCCCGAGCGGCGTCTTATAGCGCAAGCCGAGCCCGATGGCTTTTTCCAGCCGCCCGAGGCTGAAATCGTTGCGATGGGAAAAAACGTTGCCGGCGTCGAGAAAGATCGCCCCCAGAAGTCCGGGCAAAGAGGGAAACATCGGGAACTTCAGCTCGAAGTTGAACAAGGCCATGGTCTTTCCGCCCACGGGCACGAGGGACTCCGGGTCCCGCGGCCCGAGCTCGTCAAAGAACTCACCGCGGAACGAGTTGCTCCCCCCGGCGAAAAACCGCTCATGAATAGGGATCCGGCCCATGCCCAGGCCGAGGCGGGCGGTCCAGCTGAAGTTCCAGCGTCCGATGACCGGAACGAACTGCTGGTACTTGAGGAAGGTTTTGACGTAGTCCGATTCGGCCTGGAAGAGCGGCACCGCCCATTCCAGGACTCCGCTGAAGAACACGCCGCGCTCAGGGTTGAAGGAGTCATCGCGGCGATCAAAGAGCAGCGTCTCCGAGGCCGAGGTCGTCGAGTAGGGAAAATGCTGGCGGTCCACTTCGTTCTCGGGCACGTCCAGGAAATAGAGAGTCGTGGTGTCCCAGCGCAGGGTCGTCAGGGACTGCCAGGCGCCCGACAACGGCTCCGATCCGCTCAGGCTCACGCCGCGGCGGTCGAAACCATAGCTGACCCTGGCTTCGCGTTCCATCCAGGCGTTGAGGACGGTCTGCAGCCTTATCCCGAAAAAGTAGGGCTCCTCCCAGGACAAGACGGCCCGCCGTTCTCGCTGGCTGAACTGGGTGATCAGGCTGAGCTGGGCGGCCCGGCCGAACATGTTGCCGCGGATGAATTCGGCCGTGACCCGGGGCCCGATGACGTTTTTGGCCAGGTCCAGGGAGGTCGGCTCATTCTTGGTCTCCAGCCCGGCCCCCAGGCTGATCAGGTTGCGTTCGCCCTCGCGCAGGTTGATGACCAGGTTTTCGGCCTCGGGCCCGCTGGGGACCTCCTCGATTCTGACCTCGGAGAAAACGCCCAGCTTTTCCAGGCCGCGCTTCGTCTCCAGAATGGCTTCGGAGCCTGCCCAATCGCCTTCTTTGAGACGAAGCTCCCGCTCGATGAGACGGCGCTGGGTCACGAGCAGGCCGGCGATGACGATGTGGTCGACCCGCATCCGCCTCCCCTCCTCCAGCCGGAATTCGACGGCGAAGCGGTCCGCCCCCGTCTGTTCCACGGCCGCGGCGATCTTCGTCCCCCGCACACCTTTGTCCTGGTAATAAGACTCCAGCCGGCCCACGTCGCGCTGGACATTGGGCGGGTAATAAGGACCGCCCGAACGGATGGAGATCTGGGCCAGGAGATCGGCCGCGGGAAACAAGGAAGCGCCGCGCAAGGAGATCCTTTCGATGACCTGCAGCGGTCCCTCCGTCACCTGGATCTGGGCGATCGTCCAGCGCCCGGATCGGCTGAAGTTCAAGGCGGCGCGGGTCCGGGCGAAACCGCGCGACTCGTAGAAGCGGACGACCCGGTCCGGGACATCAAAGAGCTCGCTGCTGTCGATAGAACTGAGAAACGGGATTTTGGGTCCGACGGCCAAGGCGGACTTGATCTCGGCGGCGGAGAAATGGGTGTTCCCCGAAAAAACGATGTCGCCGATCCGCTGTTTCTCGCCCGCCTCGACTTCGTGGACAACGCGGAGCTCACTGGGTGAACGCTCCAGGTTCGTCTTGACCGTGGCGAATAGAAACCCGCGGCCGCGCAGATCGGAGAGGATGCGCCCTTCGGCCTGGGCCACGGACCAATCTTCGAACACGCGCTCCTCCCAATATGGCTGCAGGAGAGCGGGGTCGAAATCCGCGCCCCGGACTTCGATGCGGATCCGGTCCTGGAGATCGATCTTGAAACGCAGGGAAACGGTATTGTCCGTTTCGTGAAAGGTCCGGCGCTGAACGGAGATGTCGGCCCGGGGATAGCCTTGTTCATTGTAATAGGACTTGAGCCGGGCGATATCGGTCTCCAGGACGGCCGGGTTATAGGGACGGCCGGGACGGCTTTCGGCGAGCCGCTTCAGGCTTTCGATATCCGCCGCGGCGGCCCCTGAAAAAATCACGTCGCGCAGGATGAAGCGCGAGCCCGGGACGATATCGAAGGTCACGTCGACGACCGGCCGTCCTTCGATGCGGGCGGCCGAAGCGCCCACTTCGCAGCGAAGGTAGCCTTCCTTGCGCAAGGCTTCGCGCAATTCGGCCACGGCCCGGATGCGCTTTTCCTCGGAGTAGGCCGCCTCGGGCCGGACCGCATAAAGGATTTCGCGCAATTTTGCCGTGGAAACGCCGGCGCCGCCTTTGAACAGGACCTTGCGCACGGACAGCCGCCGCTCCAGGATGACCGTCAGCCGGACGTCGGCCTCCCCCTCGCGGTGAACCTGGACATCGGCGAACAGGCCGGTGCGATAGATTTGCCGGATCGCGTCGTCGACCCGCTTGAGCGAAAACGGCTGGCCGGGAGCCAGGGGGACGAGGACGGACATCTCCGCGTCGGCCGGACGGCCGTCGACGAAAACGGCCACCGTGGACACCGCCGGCAACGACCCTTCGGCCGCGGCCAGGGCGGATCCCACCGCCAGGACCGCGGCCAGAAAGACGGCCGGGCGCCGGTTAGAACCGCTTGCGGATCTTGGCATCAAGGCTCAAACGTCCCCGCTCGTCGCGCATGGCCACGAGCGAGAAGCTGTCGGTAAACTCCCATTCCAGCCGGACGAGTTCCTCACGCTGGCTGGTCAGGTTGGTGGAATATAAAAGGATGATGTTGCGCGATATCTTTTTGCCTACGGTCAGGCGGGCGGTCATTTCCGTGGAAGCGCCGAGAACGAAGGGATCGATGCGGAAGCTGTCCAGGGCGAAAAGCTTTTCGGCGCGTTTCTTGGCGTCCTCGGCCAGCTGAAAAGACAGCATGGACCCCGTTCCCATCTGGGTGCTGGCATCGTACTGGTAGGTCCGCTTGAAGGACTCGCCCAGGGCCAGCAGGGCCAGGACGTCTTCGGGGGGCAGTGGAGGCGCGGAGGAAAATTCCGGGCGAAGCCGGTCCAACGGGCCGCTGGCCGAGATGGTCACGCGATAATCCTTCAGAAAGGTTTCGGCGCGGACGTCGAGATAGGGCTCGAACGAGTTCGGGTTGAAGAAACCGATCCGGGCCTGAACGAGCCGGAACTTGCGATCCTGAAAGTAGAAATCGCCGCGCAGACCCTCGATCTCTCCCAGCAGGATGGGCGCTTCGACCGTTCCGGACAGGGTCAGATCGAAGCGGGCCTCGATCTTGCCCAGGGAATTCTCGATCAGGACGTTGTCGTCGGCCCGCAGGTGGATATCAAGGCCCATGGCATCGATGGCATTGCGCCTGGCCTTGGGCCCGGAGGGCACCGTGGAAAAAATGAACTTGTCGGTGAATTCCCGTCGCCAGGAAAATTGCTTGATCAAGAATTCGCCCGAGAGCGCCAGCCGCTCGCCGCCGCCTTCCAAGCGGAGTGTGCCGTCGGCCAGCGTCCGGGTTTTTTCCAACAGGGCCAGCCGGAGGCCCTTGCCGTCGGCGCGGATATCGATATATTCCAAGCCGGCCTTGCCCAGCCGGATTTCCCCGCCGGCCTGAACCTCGCCGCCGGCGAGACGGCCCTGGAATGACCGCAGAGACGCCTTGTTGTCCTGGATGCGGATGAGCCCGGAGAAATCGGTCAGAGCATGGGGAAAGCCGGGAATCGGCAGAAGCGCTCCTTTGATATCCACGGCTCCATCGACCCGGGGGCTCGGATTGGCACCCGAACCGCGGATATCCAGGAGATAGTCAATCTCGCCCTTGACCCCCTTCCAGGGCAGGAAGAGATCGGGATTGAGCAGGCGTCCTTTCAAATGGAGGAGATAGGACCTCTCCGGCTCGGGATAGGTGAACAATGCCGAGAAATCGTTTCCGCCCGGATCGATCTTTCCTTCCACCTGCGCGGTCAGCTCGTCGGCGGGGAACCCGAGGGACAATGTGCCGGACAAATCGGCCGGGCCCGTGGCCCCGTAGCGCAGGGACGTGACGGCGAAAGACCCGCGGAGCTGATCGGCCTGAAGCGACCCGGCGCCTTTAAGGCGAACCTGGGCCCGACCGGTCAGATCCGGCACTAGAGTCCCCAGATCAAATCCGGTCCCTTCGAGATCGACGTCGAAAACCCGGGTTTTGACGGCGAACCGGGCGTCTCCTCCGACGATACCGCCAAGGAAACCGGCTTTGAGCTTGGTTAGGGCGACCTCGCCCGTCGCCTTTCGCCATTCCAGCCCGGTCTCGACATCCTTCAGCAGGACTCCGCCCAGTTCGAGATCGGGAGATCGGACCCGGCCGAGGACCTGGACGTCCCCATCGGCTATGGCGATGGTCACCTGGCCCGCGGCCCGCCCCTTGAGAGGAAGCGCTAAGTCGAGCGGCGTCAGAATGCGTTCGATCGGCCCATCGTCCAAACGCACGCCGACTTCGACCTTCCCGTCATGGGTCTGGAGGCGGACTTCTCCGCGCATTTCGGGATCGTTTATTTTAAACAGGCCGGAGACATCACCGCCGGCGATCTCGGTGATGCCGTCCACGCCGCCGGCCTCGAACCGGTCGAAACCCGCTTGGGCCAGGGAGAAAAGGAACTTGACCTGGGGTTGAAAGAACGCGCCCAAAAGCTTAACCTCGGCCGTGCCGCGGCCCCGGATTTCCGGAAAAACCGGCGGCCGGGGCAGAACCAAGCCGACGAATTCGCGGCCGCGTTTGACGTCGGCCACGCTGCCGGTCATGGTCACTTCAAGATCGCGGCCGACGGCGATACGGCCATCGACGCGAAGGACGGCAAAACCCGTCTCCAATTTGGCCGAGGAGAATGTGACCGTTTTGGCGGGGCCGTTCCAGACGAGATCGATGGGGCCGCGCACGGAATACCGGCCGCCCGCCTCCGGCGCCGAGGGATCGTCTTCGAACGACGCCTTCACCGTGACCCGGCCGTGATCGACAATGAAGGTCCCCGTCGCCGCCGAACGGACGGGCCAGGGAATCTTGATGTCCTTGAGAATGGGGTCGACGTGGATGGAGCGGGCCAGGCCCTCGACCGGACCATGGCCGAACTTGAGATCCAGATATTCGGGCGCCTGCCGGGGATTGCGCACGACGAGATTGAGGGTCGCCGCCTCTCCCTGCCGGAAGGACAAAGCCCCCTCGACACGGCCCATAGGGATCCCGCTCAGCACGAGCCCGGCCGAAGACAGGTCGGCCTTGATGGACAGGGCGCCCCCGGTGCGGACGATCGCGCCCGCTCCTTCCAGGGGGCCGGCCCAAACGAAGGGCAGCTTGAGATACTCGGCCAACAGATCGGCCGAAGTCCTCACATTCAGATGAAGGTTTCCGCTCAGGTCGTTGATGTTGGAGAGGACCCCGCGGGCCCGGACCAATATGCTCTTGCCTTCGAAGATCAATTGATGGAATCGCAGATCATTCCCCGTCCCCTCCACGACGGCCCGCAGCCGGCCGCTGAAAGGATGGCTCATGGTGGCGAAAAGGACCGAGTTCTCCTCGGCATCGGCCTGGACGACGAAACGATCCTGGGACTGGCGGAAGAAGGCCTGGAGCTTGGAAACCCGGAAACTGACGGAAGAGCTCCAGAAGAAGACCTCGCCATCCTTGATGAAGCCGTTTTCGACGGAGAACGGCAGGCGCAGGTCAAGCTTCTTGGGCGGGCCGGACGAAGCGCTCTCGGTGACGCGCAGGATGGGCTTTTCGACGATAACGGTCAGAGGCTTGTCCCTCTTGAAGAGCGACAGATAGGAGATCTGCAGAATGACCCGCTGGGCCGAAAAGAACGGCGAGGCCGAAACCGAGCGGACGTCCTCGAAGATCAGGGCCGGCGGGATGACCGAAACGCGCAGGCGGGCATAATGAACGGAATTCTCGAGCTTGGCGCGGATCTGGCGAAGGGCCAGGTTCTTGAGGAAGAGCCCCCCGCCGATGATGACGGCCAGGATAAAAACGGCCGCGAGAAGGCGGCGGATTCTGCGAAACTTTTTCATGGCGCGCCGGATATACTTTTCCGGCTAATATATACCATGAACGTCAGGAAAAGTCAGCGCGCGGAGCGAAGGACGGAACGGCATTCCAGAGGCTATTTCCTGGCTTTCCCCCAGTCCTTCAGGAAACGCTCGATGCCCAGGTCGGTCAGGGGATGCTTGACCAGCTTATCCATGACGGCGAAGGGCACGGTGCAGATGTCGGCCCCGATCAGGGCGGCGTCCACGATGTGGCGCGGGTGGCGAACGCTGGCCACGATGATTTCGCATTCCAGGCAGTAGTTTTCGAAAATCTGGGCGATTTCCTCGATAACACCCATCCCCTCCTGGGCAATATCGTCCAGGCGGCCGATGAAGGGGCTGACGAACCGGGCCCCGGCCTTGGCCGCCAGTAGGGCCTGGGTCGGAGAAAATATGAGGGTCGTATTGACGGCGATCCCCTCGGACGAAAGAACTTTGATGGCCTTCAAGCCCTCGATCGTGATGGGGACTTTGACGACGATGTTGGAGGCGAAGTTGGCCAGGCGGCGTCCCTCTTCGATGATGGCCGGAGCCGTCTCCGAGACGGCCTCGGCGCTGACCGGGCCGGGACAGACGGCGCAGATTTCGCGGATGAGGTCTTCGAACAAGACGTTCTCCTTGGACACCAGCGAAGGGTTGGTGGTCACGCCGTCCAACACGCCCCAGCTGGCAATCTCGCGGATCTCTTTCAAATTAGCGGTATCGAGGAAAAATTTCATGAAGACCTCCTTTAGAGTGTTTCGCCGACTTTCCGGACCCGATTCGAAAGCGTCCCGATGCCCTCGATCTGGACATCGACCGTGTCGCCCGGATACATGGGCCCGATGCCGGCCGGGGTGCCCGTGGTGATGACGTCGCCCGGCAGGAGAGTCATGATGTTGGAAATGAAGCGGACCAGGAACGGCACCGGGAAGATGAGATTCCGGGTATTGGAGGATTGACAGAGCTTGCCGTTGAGAAACGTTTTGATGTCCAGGTTCGAGGGATCGAGTCCGGCGGCGATGCACGGACCGATCGCGGCGAACGTGTCGAAGGACTTGGCCCGGGTGAACTGCTTGTCCTTGTCCTGGAGATCGCGGGCCGTGATGTCGTTGAAGCAGGTATAGCCGAGAATGTAGTCCTCGGCCCGATCGGACTCGGACAGACGAACCGCCCTGCGGCCGATGACGCAAGCCAGCTCCCCTTCGTAATCGACCCTCTTGGACATGGCCGGATAGACGATCATGTCCTGCGGACCGATGACGGCCGTGGACGGCTTGATGAACAGGAGAGGCTCTTCGGGCAGCGGGTTGCCCCGCTCCGCCGCGTGGTCGCGGTAATTGAGCCCTACGGCCACGATCTTGGAGGGCAGGATGGGGGCCAGCACGGTGACGCGGCTTAGCGGGATCGAACGCTCTCCGACCGCATAGTCGCCGAGCAGGGGCCCGGAGAGCGGGTGCAGGGACTCTCCGTCGAGCACACCATGATGGATTTCGTCGTCCACGCGGAAACGGTAGATTTTCATGGGCGGGGTTCCTTGAGGATCTCGGAAACGGCGGCTGAACGGGCGCTTTCGTTCCCGGCTTTATCGACCGCCGAGACCGCGTAATCGTAACGGAGGCCGGGGGCCGCGGCGGCATCGGAATAGGTGTTCTCGCCGATGAGGTGTTCCGTTAAAAGCTTGAATTCCCCTTGACCCGCCGGGCGGCGCCAGACCCTATAGCCGGCCAGGTCGGATTCGCGGCCGGCGTCCCAGAGAAGGGTGATCACATTGCCGCCCACGGCCGCCGTCAGTCCCGCGGGGACGGCGGGAGGGTAGACGTCCTTGGGCGTGACCACGGCGACGGGCGAATCGGCGCTTTCGGCGTAAGGCTCCGTATCCGTAGCCAAGGCCCGGACGATATAGGTGTAGGTTTTGCCGAAGTCGAAATCCGTGTCGTCGAAGGCGCGTTCGGGGAACGGCCGGGCGTTCAGGCGGAGGGGCGCCCGGCCGGCTTCGGCGCGGTAGATGTTATATCCCTTGAGCACGGCCGGAGCCGAGCCGTCGATATTGGCGACCGGAGCANNCGCATAAGTGAGGGCCGCGGCCGGAGAAAACTCCGACAGCCGGTTCTTGCGCGCGTCCCGGATGCGCAGGGCCAAAGCCAAAGTCTTGCCCACCCGGTCCTTCCCTTCGGGCACGAAGGCATAAAGGAGTGTCGGGGCCCCGGCCGCCCTTCCGGCGCGAAGGCCGGCCAGGTCATTCCCGACGAGAGCCTTGAGGAGGCGGGCCCCGGCCGGAATCTCCGCGGCGCGGTCCGCGGTCCAGATTTCGACCGCCCCGATCCCGGCCAGCGGGGTGCCATCGATATAGGAGGTCGGGTTCGACCATTCAAGGACGATGAGCTCGCCTCGCTGGGAAACTCGGAAATTTTCGGCGGGCTGGGGCACGAGAATGAGCGGCGGCCGGATCGAGCCTTTCCGGCCGCAAGCCGCGGCCAGCAGGCCCAGGAAGACGGCGGCGGCGAGTCGGACCGTGGGCCTCAAAGGATGAACCGCCGCAGGTCCTGGTTTTTGAGGATGTCTTTGAGCTGGGACTGAACGTAGGGCCGGTCGATCGAGAATTTCTTGGGCGTGATGTCCGGGGCTTTGAAAGAGATCTCTTCCATGACTTTTTCCATGACCGTGTGCAGGCGGCGGGCGCCGATGTCCTCGGCCTCGCGGTTGACGTCCTCGGCGATCTGGGCGATCTCGTCGATGGCGTCGGGCCGGAACTCGACCTGCACCCCCTCGGTCTGCAGGAGGGCCGCATATTGCTTGAGCAAGGCGTTCTCCGGCTCGGTCAGGATGCGGACGAAATCGTCCTTGTTGAGCGAGGTCAGCTCGACCCGGATGGGAAAGCGCCCCTGGAGCTCGGGAATGAGATCGGCCGGCTTGGCCACATTGAAGGCGCCGGCCCCGATGAAGAGGACATGATCGGTCTTGACCAGCCCATAGCGGGTGTGCACGGTCGTGCCCTCGACGATGGGCAGGAGGTCGCGCTGGACGCCCTCCCGGCTGACCTCGGGGCCGTGCCCGCCTTCGCGTCCGGCGATCTTGTCCAGCTCGTCGAGGAAGACGATCCCCGAATGTTCGACCCTCTCGATGGCCAGGCGGGAAACCTGGTCCATGTCGACGAGGCGCTTCTCCTCCTCGTCCAGAAGGATCTCCCGGGCTTCGTGGACCTTAACCTTGCGGCGCTTGGTTTTTCCGCCCATGAATCCGGGCAGGATCTCCTGGATCTGCATGCCGATCTCTTCCATGCCCGAATTGGAGAAGATCTCCATGGGCGCGGCCGGATGCTCCTTGACGTCGATCTCGACGATGCGGTCCTCGAGCAGACCGTCGCGGAGCTGACGGCGGAACTTTTCCCGGGTCTCGAAGAGGTTCTGGTATTCCTCCTCGGGCACCCCGCTCTCGCGTTTGCGCGGCGGCGGGACGAGCAGGTCGAGGAGNNACTTCGGTGAACTTGCTGGCCTCGATCTTGAGGAAGGGCGAGGAGGTCAGCTTGGCCAGGCGGCGGCTGATTTCGGTCTTCCCGACTCCCGTGGGACCGATCATCAATATGTTCTTGGGCGTGATCTCGTCGGCCAGCTCGGGGGCCACCCGGCGGCGGCGGTAGCGGTTGCGCAGGGCGATGGCCACGGCTTTCTTGGCCGCCTTCTGGCCGATGATGTACTTGTCCAGCTCGGCCACGATCTCCGGCGGGGTCAGCTCGGCCTCGCGGTCCAAGGCGCTTTTTTCTTCGTCCGGATGGTCCAGGCTTTTGGGCAGATGGATGGGCATCAGAGCTCCTCCACGGACACTTTGTCGTTGGTATAGACGCAGATCCCGGCGGCGATGGCCATGGATTCCAGGGCGATGTCCCGGGCCGGGAGTCCCGTGTGGGCCAGCAGCGCCCGGGCCGCGGCCAGGGCGTAAGGTCCGCCCGACCCGATGGCGATGATGCCGTCGTCGGGCTGGATGACGTCGCCGGTCCCGGAAATGAGGAAGGAGGTCTCCTGATCGGCCACGATCATCAAAGCCTGGAGCTGGCGCAGGGCCTTGTCCAGTCGCCAGTCCTTGGCCAGCTCGATGGCCGCCCGCGACAGGTTTCCCTTATATTCCTCGAGCTTGGCCTCGAACCGGGCGAAAAGAGCGAAGGCGTCGGACGTGGCCCCGGCGAAGCCGGCCAGGACCTTGCCGTTGTAGAGGCGGCGGACCTTGCGGGCCGTATGCTTGAGAATGGTCGCATCCTGGGTCACTTGTCCGTCGCCGGCCAGCGCCACCCGACCGTCGCGCCGGACGCAGAGGATCGTCGTTGATCGAATCATGGGTTCTCCGTGCAGAGCTTCATGATAAAGGAAGCATCGTTTTTAGTCAAAGAGGCGCTCGGGGAACAAGGGGGAAAACACGCTCGTTTCCCCCTTGTCCCCCTCGCGCCTTTCTGCTTTCCGGTCAGATGATTCCTGGCGGTTGATTTCACCAGGCGATTCGACTAGCCTAGAATCAAATTTATTCGTCGATTGGAGGATCCGCATGTCCGAAAAGCTCAACCGCCGCGAATTCATCAACCGCAGCGCCAAGATCGGCGCGACGGCCATCATCGGGAAAAAAGTCCTGGGCGCTCTGGCGGACGGCCCGCTGTCCGCCTGGGCCGCCGAGACGATCGACATCGCCGTGGTCAACGGGGCCGATTATGGGGCCATGGCCGCCAAGGCCGTCCAGATGCTCGGCGGCATGGGACGGTTCGTGCCGAAGGGGGCCAAGGTGGCGCTGCTTCCGAATGTCCAGGCCAAAAACCCCGGCACGTTCACCAAGCCCGAGATCCTGCGTTCGGTCATCAAAATGTGCAAGGAAGCCGGAGCCTCGGAGATCGCCTGCCTCAGCCAGCTCACGCCCGCCCATTGGGAAGGCTGCGGCCTGGCGGCGGTCGTCAAGGAGGAAGACGTCCTCCTGACGCTCGTCTCCAACAAGGAGCCCGCCAACTTTAAAAAAGTCCCCATTCCCGACGGCCAGGCCCTGCCCATAGCCATGATCATGAATGAGCTTTTCAAGTACGATCTCTACATCAACATGCCGGTGACCAAGGACCATGCCGGGAACAAGTTCACCGGCACGCTCAAGAACCACATGGGGCTCAACGGCAACAACAGGGACTTCCACAAGGCTAACTGGAAGACCGATCCGGCCGACATCGACCATCTCGACACCTGCATCGCCGACCTCAACGCCGTCCTCAATCCGGCCCTGAACATCGTCGACGCCACCGAGATCATCACCAGCAACGGCCCGATGGGGCCGGGCGACCTGGCCAAGCCGCAGAAGATTGTGGCCGGGCTCGACCGGGTGGCTATCGACGCCTATTGCGCCCGGAACATCCTGAAGCTGAACCCGCAGGACATTGTCTGCATCCGCAAAGCCTATGAGCGCAAACTGGGCGAGATCGATCCGGCCAGGGTGCGGATCTCGGAAGTCCGTCTCTGACGATGTCCGGTTTTCTCCCGGCTTTGGGGATTGCGATCCCGATCGCGTTCGGCGCCGGGCCGGCCCCTGCGGCGCCCGCGGTCGACCTGAACGCATTTCTCCCGTCCGCCCGGGACCTCGTGGGCTGGACGCCAAGCGGAGAGCCCCAGCATTATGCAGGCGAAGAACTCTATACATACATCGACGGCGGCGCCGAGATCTACCAGGAATACGGATTCAAACAGGTCCTGGCCCAGGATTACAAAAACGCCGCCGGGCGCGGTCTGACCCTGGAGATCTATGAGATGAAGAGCCCCGAGGCGGCGTTCGGGGCGTTTACGTTCAAGGCCAGCGGCAAGGGGCAGTCCGTGCCCATCGGGCAGGCGGCCGAGCTCGAGGACTACTATCTCAACGCCTGGAAAGGGGACGTCGTATTCACCGTGATCGGATTCGACGACAGCCCGGAAAGCTTGGCCGGAATCCGGGCCGTGGCCAAAGCCGTGGACGCGAAAATCCCGGTCGGCGGGACTCGCCCCGCCCTCATGGGCCGCCTCCCGGGCGCCTGGGCCCGCGCACCCCATATCAAATACTTCACCGGCGTCCTGGGCTTGTTCAACATCGACGCCTTCTTCAAAGGCGGCATTTTCAAATTCAAAGCCGGAGCGGCCGCGGAGATGAACGGCGACTGGCTCTTCCTCTTCCAATACTCCGACGAAACCGAAAGCCTGCAGCGCCTGGCCGAAATTCAAAAGAAGCTGTTTGCGGATGTTTCGATCAAGGGATTCGCGGCTTTGCCGGATGGCGGATTCGAAGGCCGGACGTCCAAAGATAAAACTTTTCGGGCTAAGGCGGCCGGTAATTTGATCGTTCTGGCTCTTACAAACAAGGGCGCCGCCGACGCCGAAAAGATCATGGCCTCGTTCGGCCGCTGAGAAGCTCAGCCCGTTTTCTTCTTCAACAGCGCCAAATGATAGGCATGGACGCCCCGGAAAAGAGGGCGTATCGCAGCGATCTCGAAACCTGCGGCCTCGGCCTCCTTTTCGAATTGCCCCGGCTCGATCATTTTAATATTGGTCCGGCTCTTTCCGAACCGGCGCCGAAGGCGGCGCTGGGCCGCATGCAATCCGCTCAGCCGGTAGAAGGAAACGACCGCCCAGCCCGACGTGACCCTGTGGAATTCGGATAATACCGCGGTTCTCGCGGAGGGATCTTGCAAATGATGGAAAAAGCGGATGGAGAACACCGTTTCAAAGCTGCCCTCTTTAAACGGCAGGCCGTACACCGCGTTGGCCACGGCCCCAGCAGCGTCTGAAGCTTCCCCCGCCCGACGGACCATTTCCAGCGACAGGTCGGAATTGATGACGCTCCGGCCGCGGCCGGCCAGGAAAGCGGTGAAACGCCCATAGCCGCATGGCAGATCGAGCACGCGGCGCTCCTCTCCCCAAGCGTGTCCGGCCGATTCGGCCGCCCGTTCCCGGTCGATCCGGGCGAAGGCCTTTTTCAAAAGCCGCGTCTCCCGGGCGTGCACGATCTGCTGATCCAGGCCGCGGTAGCGGCGTTTCTCGTAATCGCGGACCCCCTCCCGGGTGAACTTGCTGGCGGTGTTCATGGGCTCATCTCCTGGCCGGACCCTCCGCAGAGAGCCGGTCCGAGGCCCCGAGTATAACGGCCTCCGACGGCGGGACGCAAGTTTTTCCCGGCCCCTCATGGCGGCGGGCTTTTTCATTTGACCCGGGAGTTTGTGATAAAATAGATTGTGGTTTGCTGAAAGCGGAGAATCCCATGCGCCAACGAACGATCCGAACTTTCATCCTCCTTCTGCTGGCCGCGGGCATAGCCCTGGCCGCGGCGGGATGGTCATCCCGGCCGCAGGCCATGCTCGCCCCATTGAATCCGGATTATATTCGTTATCTGGGCGATCTCCGTTCCGGCCTGATTCCGGGGTATGCCCGGGGCCTTCTCGTTCCCAGCCCCCAGAACATCTCCCATCTGAGCGGTATGGTCCCATTCACGGCCGGCGCTCTCCCGGCCGTCTATGACCTGCGGGTCCTGAACAAGATGACGCTGGTGCGGAACGAGGGCCAAGCGGGAGGTTCCCCGGCGTTCGCCGCGCTGGCTTCGCTCGAATCGTCCCTCAAGCCTTTCGAAACCTGGGATTTCTCCGAACATCATCTGCTGCCTTCTCTCCCGTCGTCGCCCCCGGACTCGGGCTATCTCGATGCCGTCGTGGGCATCCTGGCCCGCTGGGACGATCCCGTCCGCGAATCCGATGATCCCTGGCCGACCGCCGGCAACGCCGCAATATCGGCGGTCAAGCACGTCCAAAACGTCGCCTTCATCCCTCCCCGGACGGGGTCGCTGGATAACGACGGCCTCAAACAGGCAATCATGAGCGGCGGCGCGCTTTATACGGAAATGGAGTTTATCGACGCCTTTTACAATCCGGCTTCTGCGGCCTACTACGATGCCGCGACGGACGAAAATAAAAAGCGAGCCGTGGCTCTGGCGGGATGGGACGACAATTTCGACCGGACCAAGTTCAACCCCCAGCCACCGGGCAATGGGGCCTTCATCTGCAAGAACAGCCTGGGCCCCGCTTGGGGCAACGCGGGCTACTTCTACGTTTCCTATTACGACGGGTTCCTGGCCCGCCGCTATTTCAGCGCCGCCTTCAAGGCCGAGCCCTTGTCCGGCTATACCGTCAACTACCAGTTTGATCCCAACGGCTGCACGGCCCGCCTTGGCTTCGGTACGGAAACGGCCTGGTTCGCCAATATTTTCACGGCCACGACGTCCGATCCGCTCACGGCGGTCGCTCTCTATACGTACGACCTCTCCACCGCTTACGATGTGACCATTTATAAGGACCCGATGCCCGGACAGCCCCAAAGCGGAACGCCCAGGATCAACGTCAGGGGCACGCTCATCGACCCGGGATATACCACAATCCCGCTCCAAGCCTCGATTCCTCTTTCGCCCAACGAACGGTTCTCGGTCGTGGTCAAGCTTCAGACGACCGGCGACCTGTCCCCCGTCCCGCTCGAACACCCGGTGGCCGGTTCCAACGCGGTTTTCACGGCCAATCCGGGGGAGGGATTTATCAGCGCCGACGGCGCGGAGTGGAGCGACCTGACAACCCACGGGGGCGCGACCTACGCAAAAACCAGCCTCTGCCTCAAAGCCTTCGCCGGTTACTCCCCGATTTACCCGCCGGCCTCGCTCAAGGTCGAACGGCTGAGCAACAATTTCTTTTTCTTCAAGGAATTCTTTGACAAGCTCAGTTGGGACGAGAATCCCAACAATGCCGCCGCCCCGGTCAAATACCGGATCTACCGTAAAACCCCGGGCGCCGCCGACGCCGATTTCCAGTATCTCGGCGAAACCACGCCNNCGGCCATGAAGCGCGCGTTCCTGGCCGGCCTGTTCCTCCTCGCGCTGGGAGGGGTCTGCCGGGCACTGACTTGGGAAGTCGGCCTTTTGTGGGGATCGCGCGGGCTCAAGAACGCCGATCTAAACGCCGTTTTCGGGACAGGCACCGTGTTCACCCCCTACGCGGTCCTGCGGGTTTTGCCCGGCGGGTCGATCGGCATCTCGTACGAAGCCGGATTTTCACGCCAGGCCCCCGTCGGCCTGTTTAACGATCTCTTCCGCCTCCAAGTGAGCATGGCCGAGGTTTTCTTCCGCCAGGAGTGGCAGGCCGGCGCCATCACACCTTATCTGAAGATAGGCCCCGGCCTGGCCTTTTATAAGATCACGATCGACAGCCCCTATCTCAAAGCCTTCAATGCCCGCGGCAGCGACATATCCTTCGCCATCGCCGCCGGGGCCAAGGTGAAACTCGGAGCGCGCATCTTCCTCTCCGGGGAAATCAAATACGGCGTCCTCTGGCTCGATCCCTTCGATGACAAGGTGGACCTGGGCGGAGTCCGGGCCCAGGCCGGTATCGGCATCCTTTTATAAAAGGACGCCCGCTTCCGCCTCCGGCGGTTTCCCGGGGGTTTCGAACTGGATGTCCGTGATGGTCCACTGCTCCCCGATTTTCCGCCAGCGCCATTTGTAAATGCCTTCGAACAGAGCGTGTTTGCTTCCCGTGACGAAGGCCCGGCCCGTAACGAACAGCCCGAAATTCACATCCGCTTCCAAGCGGCCCGGGCCGCTGGCGAAAGTGAGGCTGATATCGGAGGCCGCGCCTTCAAAGGACTCATACTGGCGAAATAGGAGTTCGATGTCTTTTTTGATTTTCCGGAAGAGCTCGGGAGCGCAATGCGCTTGAAGATAAGCCAGAGTGGCTTTATCGTGGAAGGATTGAACATAAAGATCGATGGCGGTCTTGATTTCGAGGGGGGCCAACCGGAGGGAAGCGGAGGTCCAGAGCTCTTGAGCCGCGGCCGACCCGGGTTCGAGGCGGAGGGCGGACATGGCAGCCTCGAACGCCTTGCGGAACTCGCCCCTGGCCAAACTCTCGCGGCCCGCCGAATTAAATCCGGAAATTCGAGCCTCATTTTTCGCGCGGGCCTCGGCCGCTTCGGCCGCGGCATGATCTGCGGCAGTTGATCCGGCTATGACCAAGGGACGCGGTACGACGGCGGCGGACTTTTTGTCCGGAGTCTCGGCCGGAAGGTCCTTTATTGCCGGGGGAACTTTGGCCTCCGCCTTCTTATTGGCGGGAGCCTGGGGCTCCTCTTTCTTCCCGGGGACCGCCTGAGACTCGGCTTGGCCGGGGGGTTGGTCGACGCCACCTTTCGTTGTTTCTTTGGTCTCCGACGGGACGATCGCCTTATTTTCGGGCGCGGCGGCGGGCTTCTCCAGCGGCGCAGGCGTGAACGAGGTTTTGGCAACCGGTTCCTTGTCGACCGGTTTTGGATCCGTCGATGGATGCATCTGCGCCGCGAGGGTCGGCGCCGGACGCTCCGGCGACGAAGCTTTCCACAACAATACTCCCACCACCGCCAGTCCGACGATCGTCGCCGCAATCCCGGCCCAAAGAAACCTGCGCTTCCGGGAGACCGCCGGCGCCGCCGGCCCGGCAGCGGCGGAGGGAGCCTCGAGGGATGGCCTCTCCGCCGGACCGATGCGGACCGTCTCCCCCGCCGCGGAGGAGCCCGCCGGTCGGCGGACGATCGTCGGCGCGGGCGCGGCCCCGCGCATGTAGTCCGTCAAATCGCCAATCATGTCCCCGCAGGTCTGATAGCGTTTGTCCGGTTCCTTGGCCAGGGCTTTGCAGACTATGGCGTCCAATCCGGAAGGCAGGTCCTTCACGTAGGAGCGAAGCGGGATCGGCTCTTCGTTGACGATCTTATAAATGACGGTCGAGATCTGATCCCCCAGGAAGGCCTTCTCGGACGTCAGGAGCTCATAGAGGATCGCCCCCACGGAGAAGATGTCGGCGCGGCAGTCCACCGGCTTGCCCGTGATTTGCTCGGGGGACATGTAATACGGCGTGCCCATGATGGCGTTGGCTTTGGTGACGGTGGAGGCCGAAATCCGGGCGATGCCGAAATCGACCAGGCGCGGACGTCCTTCCTGATCGATGAGGATGTTGCCCGGTTTGACGTCGCGGTGGACGATGTCCCGGCGGTGAGCATGCCCCAGGGCGTCCGCCAGCTGAATGATCAGCCGGATGGCCTCGTTCTGCGAGAATTTTTTCCCTTTGACCAGGAGTTCCTCGAGGCTGCTGCCTTCGATATATTCCATGGCGATGAAGGACATGCCCTGGTCTTCGCCGACTTCATAGATCGTGACGATNNATGGCCAGGGTCCGGCCGATGGTCGGATCGAAGGCCTTGTAAACGACCCCCATCCCGCCTTTGCCGATCTGGGAAATGACGACGTATTTCCCGATTTTTTGTTGTTCCATGATCCCCGCGTTTTCGGCCCAGGCGCAAAAACTCCATTCTCAGCAGGAATTAGTATGTCTTCGCCTATTCCCAGTGTCAAGCGGCGCGATCCCCGCCGCCGCGCCGGATCAAGTCCCAGGTGCCGTGGAACTTGACCGAATCCGGGCCCAAGCCGGAATCGGTATCGTCCCCTGAGACGATGAGATGCGCCCTTGGGAGAAGCGATCTTAATTCCTAAAAGAAAAGGGCCGCAATCGAAAGGGCGACCAGAAGAAAGTGGTCAACTTTTTTCCCCTTCTTTGCAGGAGGGACGCGGGATTTCAGCTCAGGACTTTTAAATTGATGCTGATGAAGACGAGCATATAGACCAGAAAGAGGATCCCGAAGGCGGCGTGGATGAACTCCTTCTTGACCGCGGCGGCCACGAGACACAGGACGAAGAAGATCGAACCCGTGGCCATATACAGGGGCCCCTGGGCCAGGAAATGCTCCCACCCTTTCAACATCGTGTCGGCGGCGTCGACGACGGGCAACAGAGCGCCCAAACAAAAGAACCAGCGGTGGTTGTCGCTGAAGTGGGCCTTCAAGTCGGTCCCCGCTTTCAGCGGCTCGGGGAAGAGCAGCACGGCCATAAGGAAGGCGATCACGGGGCTGATCAGGACAAACAGAAACAGGAAGAAGGTCCAGCGCTCGGTGGTGTGCCAGCGGTAAAGAATCCACCAATTGAGGAGGAGCCAAAGCAGGGCGTCCCCCGACCAAAGCAGATGGACCCAGGACACCCGGACGCGTCCGCGCAGCTGGACGATCTTCCCGATTCCGGAGAGAACCCGCGTAATTCCCAGCGCAATAACGATGGATGTTAAAAGGCTGATGTACTCGAAAGGAGTCATGGGTCGAATCCTTCCAATAGATTAAGCCGATTATAAAAAAGCGGCCGGGGAAGGTCAATCGGCCGCGGGAAGCGGCAGGAATTCCGCGGAGCGGGCCGGAACGAGGATTCCTTCGATCGTCTTCGGATGGTCGGAGAGGTTGGCCGCCAGGCGGAAATCGCCCGCGCGGCCGCCGCAGGAAGAGATGATATAAGCGTCATCCGCCATAGGGTCTTCCACGCGGATGCGACCGCCCAGAAGTCCGGCCGCCTCCCGCAAAAGGGCCCGGCCCCGTTCGTCGACGAGCGCGAGGTCATCGCTTTCGATCAACATATTGTCGAGGGCGCCGCAAACAAGCGCATAGAGGCGTTTTTCATTGGAGGTGAGGCGGATGTCCTTCTCCCGCAGAAGGAGGCAATCGGGATCGTTGAGCCACCAGCGGCCGTGCATGAAGGAGCGCAGGATGGGATTTTTGAGGGCGATGTAGGCGTTGGGTCCGGCGATTCCGGACATGCCGGAGTCCCAGAATGGGGCCGTGTCTTCGCCCACGCGCATGCCTTCGACCAGGCCGAGCGAGGGCAGGAGCGGCGCTCCACAGCCCAGCACGAAATCCTCGCCCGCGGCCCGGCGGATGGCGGCCATTCCCTGCCGATAGGCCTGGATGGGCGTCGCGGAAGCATGGCGCTCCCCGGCCATCGCCGCGGCGAAGAGAAAATCGATCTTGAAATACGTGCAGCCCATGCGGCGCAGGACCGAGAACGTCTCCGCGAGCCACTCCAGGGCGGCCGGGTGGGTCGTGTCCAGGGCGTAGATCGTCTTTTTCCAGTTGCGATAGCAGGGCTTGGGACGTCCGCCTTCGCGGACGAACCAATCTGGGTGGCGGCGGAACAATTCGGACGATTCGGACGCGCTGAACGGCGCGGTCCAAATTCCGGCGATGAAGCCGCGCTCGCGGATCATGCGGGCCAGGTCGGAAAGGGGGGTGAAGCCCTCCTTAACCTCCAGCCAATCGCCGATATCGCGCTCATAGCCGTCGTCGATCTGGAAGACTTCGAAAGGAATTTCGCTCTCCGCCGAGAGGCGCAGGTTCTTTTCCAGGTCCACCGCAGTCAGTTCGGTGAAATATTGGTACCAGCTCGACCAGCCGACGGGATTCCGGGCCCGCAGGCGGACATTATTTTCGACAGCCGTCCGGTCGGCGTAATCCTCGAGCAGAACCGCCGGGGGCCGGTCTTGGAGAATGATCAAAGGCTCGATCGGAATGGGTTGATCAAAAGGGACGTCGAAATATTCCGCGTATCCGACCAGGTCGCCGCCTTCGACGGCGAAATAGGGGTGAGCGATCCGGGAAGACAGGAATCCGACCAGTCCGCCTTCCCAGGCTGCGAAATAATCGCTGACCAACGTCGAGGAAAACACATCGGGAATAGGGCTGAAGACATAGCGGCTGTAATTCGCCATCCGCTCGGCTAAACCGGGAAAACGGAATTCCGGAGTCACGGTCTGTATCGGCCCCCAGGACTGCCAGTTGTTCAAGAGAAATCGCGGCGGCGCGGGAGCGCGGAAGATTTCGATCCGGCCGCCTCGTCCCCGGACGTTCCCGCGGACCACAAACCCGCCGACGATCGATTCGATTTCGGCTTCGATCTGAAATCGTCCGTCGTCGAAATGGATCGGTCCGGGAGCTAATGGCTTTCCGAAAATGCGCATAGCGCCATTTTAGCCAAAATCGGGGTCGCGTCTACAGTTCGCTAATTTTTCAAATATTGAGAGTGAGGGAATCGTCTCACGAAAGAATTTTTTACGGTTTTTTAGAATAATTGGCGAACTGTAGACGCGACCCCGATCGGACGTATACAATCGCGCCTCAGGGAGCGTGCCATGAAGAAAGCGATCACGGCGCTGTTCATCGTCCTGTTCGGAGGACTCGGAGCCTGCGCCAAGGCGCCGGCGGCCGGAAAAGCGGATTGGCTGATCGATCCCTCGCCCTTTAAAACGGAGATCAAGCTTGCCGCCGACGGCCGCTCGATCGCCCTGGCGAACGGCCTTATCCGCCGGACGATCCGCATCGCTCCGGATGCTGCGACCGTGGAATTCCGCAACCTGATGACGGACGAAACGATCCTCCGGGCCGTCCGTCCCGAGGCCTCCCTGACGATCGATGGACGCCGCATCGACGTCGGCGGATTGCGCGGCCAGCCCGATCAAGCCTACCTTCTGCCCGCCTGGATCAATACTCTGACCGCCGCCCCCGACGCGTTTCATTTTAAAGCCTATGAGATCGAGGCCACAAAAGCTCCCTTCCCCTATGCCCGCAAGCGCTGGGGCGGCAACTCTCCCTGGCCCCCGGCCGGGCAGGCTCTCCTCCTTCGCTTCAGACATGATTCTCCCGCCTTGAAGGGAATCGAAGTCTTTGTCCGTTATGAGATCTATGACGGCCTCCCCCTTCTGTCCAAGCAGGTCCGGATCGAGAACCGCGGCGTTCGCGCGGTCAAGCTGGACTCTTTCACCAGCGAGATCCTGGCCGTGATCGAGCCCGAAGTCAGCGTCGGAGTCCCGGACATCTGGCAGCGCCCCGATCTCCACGTCGACAGCGATTACACCTTCGCCGGCATGAGCCCGGCCTCCGCGGCGCGGATGGTGAACTGGGTGGCCGATCCGACCTTTACGACCCAAGTCAACTACGAATACAAGACGCCCTGCCTTCTCGAATGCCGGCCTCCCCTCGGCCCGGACGCCGTCATCGCCGCCGGCGCCCAATTCGAGACGTTCCTCACCTTCGAGCTTGTGCCCGATTCCACCAATCGCGAGCGCAAGGGCCTAGCCTTGCGACGGATGTACCGGACGATCGCGCCATGGGTGACCGAGAATCCAATCTTCCTTCACCTGAAGTCGATCGACCCGGCCGTGGTCAAGGCCGCCGTCGATCAATGCGCGGCCGTCGGATTCGAGATGATCATCCTCAGCTTCGGCAGCGGCCTGGACATGGAGAACGAGGACCCGGCCGCAATCGCCCGGATGAAGGAACTGGCCGATTACGCCCACGCCAAGGGTATCGAGCTGGGCGGTTACTCGCTCCTGGCCAGCCGGGCGATTTCCGAAACGGACGACGTCATCAATCCCAAGACAGGCAAGCGCGGCGGGGCCATCTTCGGGGACTCTCCTTGTTTGGGAAGCGTCTGGGGCCGCGATTATTTTCGGAAGATTACGGCCTTTTTTGAAAAAACCGGCTTCGACATCTTGGAACACGACGGCTCCTATCCTGGCGACGTCTGCGCCTCGACCAAGCATCCCGGCCACCGCGGCCTGTCCGATTCGCAATGGACGCAGTGGAAGACGATCACCGATTTCTATGCCTGGTGCCGCGGCCGGAACATCTATCTCAACGTCCCCGATTGGTACTTCCTGGCCGGCTCGTCCAAGACGGGGATCGGTTATCGCGAAGTCAACTGGTCCCTGCCCCGCGACCGACAGATCATGCTCGGCCGCCAGAACCTCTTCGACGGGACCTGGGAGAAGACGCCCTCCATGGGCTGGACCTTCGTGCCCCTCGTTGAATACCAGGGCGGCGGCGCGGCGGCCACATTGGAGCCGCTTTCCGAGCACCTCGACGCTTACGAAGCCCACCTGGTCCAGAATTTCGGTTATGGCGTGCAGGCCTGCTACCGCGGGACACGCCTCTATGACGCCGAACCGACCAAGGCCCTCGTTCAAAAATGGATCACCTGGTATAAGAAATACCGGGACATCCTCAATGCGGACGTCATCCACCTGCGCCGGCCCGACGGCCGCGACATCGACGGCATCCTCCACGCCAATCCGGCGCTCAAGGAAAAAGGGTTGGCCCTGTTCTTCAACCCGACGGATGCGGCCATCGAGAAGACGATGCGCCTGCCGCTCTATTACACGGGCCTGTCGGATAAGGTCCGCATCCGCGAGGGGGAAAGCGGATCAAGAGAATACCGGCTCGACCGCGGCTTCGGCGTCGATCTGACCGTGCGCGTCCCGGCCCACGGCTTCGCCTGGTACGTGATCGAATGAAGCGCCGGCGCGGCGGCTTTCCGGCGGTGCGGAGGCGTCTTGCCCTGTCGCTTTCCTTTTCTATATAATCGGCGGGAATCGCCGCTCTCCCTACCGCCCGGATGGGCGAACATTCGAGGAGGTCCGTCATGATCATATCCAAATTCACCCGCATGGCTCTGGCCCTCGTTCTCGGTCTGGTCCTCGTGGGATCGTTCTCCGCCCAGAACGCACCCACCATCACCGACCAGAGCCTCATCAAGCATCTTCACTGGCGGAATATCGGTCCGGCCAATTTTGTCGGCCGCATCTCAGCCTTCGAGGCCCTGGATAAGGACTTCTCCACCGTCCTGGTCGCCGGCGCATCGGGCGGCGTTTTTAAATCGATCAACGCGGGAACGACCTGGGAGCCGATCTTCGACAAGTACGGCTCGGCCTCCATCGGCGACGTGGCTTTCTTCCAGAACGATCCCGCCATCATCTGGGTCGGGACGGGCGAGGAATGCGTCCGCAACAGCGTCGCCTGGGGTGACGGCATCTACAAATCCATCGACGGCGGCAAGACCTTCGCCAACATGGGACTGCGGACGACCCAGACGATCGGCCGCATCGTCACCCATCCGACGGATCCGAACCTCGTCTACGTGGCGGCCTCGGGCCACCCCTGGGGCTACACCGGCGACCGCGGGCTGTTCAAGACAACGGACGGCGGAAAGAGCTGGGTCAAGCTGTCCGGCGGCCTGCCCAACGACGGAAAAACCGGGGCCATCGACATGGTCATGGACCCGTCCGATCCGAACGTCATCTTCGTCTCGTTCTGGCAGCGCCTGCGCCAGCCCTGGCGTTTCGATTCCGGCGGGCCGAACGGCGGCATCTTTAAGTCGACCGACGCCGGGGCCACCTGGACCAAGCTGGCCAAGGGCCTGCCCCCGGGCGAAATCGGCCGGGTCGGCCTGGCCATCTCCCGCTCCAATCCCAAGATCCTCATGGCCGTCGTGGAGCACGGCTTCCAGCCCCGTCCCCAGGTCGTGGAGAACGGCGTGACCAGGGACAATCCCGATTACGCCGACATGACCAAGCTGGGCACGGGCATCTACCGGTCCGAGGACGGCGGGGCCACGTGGACTTACCAGAACCGGTTGAACAACCGGCCGTTCTATTACAGCCATCTCTACATCAATCCCGTCGAGGACAAGTGGGTCTACTTCCTGAATACCAATTTCAACTTCTCCAACGACGGCGGCAAGACCTGGTCGATCATGGGCGGCCTGCATCCCGATTTCCACGCGCTCTGGCTTGATCCGACCAACAAGAATCGTTTCTACGTCGGCCAGGACGGCGGCGCCTCTTTGACCTATGACCACGGCAAGACCTGGCTGTTCTACGACAATCTCAGCTTGGCCCAGTTCTACGCCGTCAGCGCGGACATGCGCGACCCGTATTACGTCTATGGCGGCCTGCAGGACAACGGCACCTGGGGCGGCCCGTCGATGAGCCGCGAGGGGACGATCCTGACCGACTTCTGGTTCAACATCG
>PMCY01000221.1 GCA_003154255.1 Candidatus Aminicenantota bacterium
CCTTGTCCACGTAGGGACGGTCCCAAAGCGATTTGACGCCGGCGGCCTGGTCGTCCATTTCGACGACGCCGAGCTTGAGGTAGATGGCATCCAGCGCTTTTTTGCCCCTCTGGGCGGCGCTGCGTGAATCGAGCGAAGCCACCAGGAATCCGTATTCGGTCAGCGGCGTGGGCAGGGACCAGCTTTCGCGGGCGCCGTTGGTGGCCGGGCCGGCGTAGACGCTGACCAACAGGGGATACTTCTTGGAAGGATCAAAATTGGAGGGAAAATTGAGGATGCCGTAGAGGTCGGTCGAACCGTCGGCGGCCTTGTACTTGAAGAGCTCGACTTTTTTCAATCCCAGCTGGTCGAACTTGGTCGTGTCGCTTTTGGCCAGTTCCGCGACGACCTTGCCCTTGGCGTCCAGGAGCCGGGTAAAAGGCGGGACATCGTGGGTCTGGGCCACGTCGACGAAGAATTTGCCGTTGGGCGAGAAGCTGACCGCATGGCTATAGGCGGGATCGGTCAGCCGGACGTCCTTCTTGCCGTCCAGGCCGATCCGGTGGAGCTGGGTCATCATATAGTTGGCGCCGTCCCGGGCCATGTAATAGAGAACGCCCGCGGTCTCGTCGACCTTGACGGTATTGGCCACCTCGAAGGGATGGTTGGTCAATTGGACGATCAGCTTGCCGCTGATGTCATAGAGGAAGAAATTCCGGAAGCCGGTCCGCTCGGACGCCCAGATGAAACGCTTGTTGTCCTTGAGCCACTGGGTGGCCGGGGTATTCTCCACCCAGCCCGTCGGCCATTCCTCGTGGACGAGGACGCGGCACTTGCCGCTGGCCGGATCGGCGGCCGCGAACTCCAGGATGTTCTGGCGGCGGTTGGTCCGGTTGAAGAGCAGTTCCTTGCCGTCGGGCGACCAGGCCACNNTGATAGACATAGTGGCCGATGACGGAATTTTCGAAGGGCTTTCCTTCGCGCACATCGATCCTGACCGTGGCCTTCGAGGCGATATCATAGACGAAGAGATCGGCGATCGGATTGGGCTGTCCGGACTTGGGATAGGCTTCGATATCCGGCTTGGTGTAGAGCTTGGTTTGGTCCATCTGCAGGAAGTAATCAGGGACCTTGCTCTCGTCAAAGCGGTAATAGGCCAGCTTCTTGCCGTCCGGCGACCACCACATGGCCGTGTTCTGGTTCAATTCCTCGCCGTAAACCCAACTGGCGGAACCGAGCTTGATGCGGCCCTTTTCGTTGCCTTCCGTGGTGATGGCGATCTCGTTTTTGCCGTCGGCATCGCTCAGCCAGACATTGCGCTCGCGGTAGAAAGCCTTGAGCTTCTTGTCGGGGGAAAGGGCCTCAGCGAACTGCCGGCCGCGCTCGGGCCCGCCGGCGCGGCGGCCCATCATCCCCTCGGGCTGGGCCGGAGCGGCGCCGGTCTCGGCCGCTTTTTTCGCGGCCACGTCGTACTTCCAAGTCTTACCGTCCCGGTTGTACGTGAACGATTTGCCGTCATCGGCCCATTTCACCTGCAGAGCGCCGGATTTCACCGCGCCCTGCAACTCCTTGCTCATCTTCTGGAATTGTTCGTAGCCGGGGTATGTCTTCAGGCGGTCCTGGGCCATGGATAGGCCGGCCGCGAACGCCAGAAGAACGACCAGGATCAAAAGACCGCGTTTTCTCATCGCCACTCCTTTATAAATGGCGCCGCGGGCCGAAGGCTCAGGTCTTTGGTCCGCGGTGCCGATGGATCACTTCGTCGAGAATTTATGAATCGTCGTCGTCCGATAAACCTGGCCCGGACGGAGAATGCTGCCGGGGAAGTTGGCATGATTGGGCGAATCGGGGAAGTGCTGGGTCTCCAGGCAGAAGCCCCAATGCTGTTTGTATACGCGCCCGCCCGTTCCCGTGATCGTCCCATCCAGGAAATTGCCGGTATAGAACTGGATGCCGGGCTGGTCGGTCAGGATCTCCATGACCCGGCCGCTTTCCGGCTCATAGATGCGGGCGGCCAAGGCGACCGCGCCTCCGCCGCTATTCAGGACGTAGTTGTGATCGTAGCCGCCATCCACCTTGGCGATGCGGGCGCCGATCAGGAACGGCGCGGTGAAATCCATGGCCGTGCCCTTGACCGGATCGAGCTTGCCGGTGGGGATCAGGCCCTTGTCCACCGGCGTATAGCGGTCGGCGGTCAGGGTCAGCTCGTGGCCGAGGATGTCGCGGGCGCCGGCGGTGAAATTGAAATAGCTGTGGTTGGTCAGGTTGACCGGAGTGGCCTTGTCCGTTGTCGCCTCGTAATTGATGCGCAACTCGTTATCGTTGGAAAGCAGGTAGACGACCGTGACGGCCAGATTGCCGGGATATCCTTCTTCGCCGTCCTTGCTAAGATAGCCGAACTTGACGCCCACCGCATCGGCCTCGCTGAACGATTCGGCCGACCAGATAACCTTGTCAAACCCTTTGAGCCCGCCGTGGAGGTGATTCTGCTTGTCGTTGGTCGCCAATGTGTACGTCTTGCCGTCCAGGGTGAACTTGCCCTTGGCGATGCGGTTGCCGACCCGGCCGACCGTCGCGCCGAAATAGGGGCTGGCCTTGAGATAGCCGTCCAGCGACTCATAGCCTAAAACGCAGTCGGCCAAAGCGCCGCTGCGGTCCGGGACCTCGAGCGAGACAAGCGTCGCGCCGTAGGTCATGATCCGGGCCTTCAGTCCGTTCCTATTGGTCAGGGTGAAGATGTCGACGGGTGTGCCGTCGGGGAGCTTGCCGAAACCGTCTTTTTTAATGTTCATGGTCGGGATTCCTTTCGCCGGGCCGGACGGGCCGATCGATTCCTGCGATTCCTTGGGCGGTTCGGCCTTTTTGCAGCCGACCAGCCCATGGAAGCAGCCGATCCCCAATACGCCGAGCGCCAGCACGAGCAGGGATTTTCTCATGGACGAACCTCCTGAAGCGGGACGCGAGGGTCTGTTCATCGGATAGGAATCATCAAAATATCAAAATTCGGGGGGAAAGACAAACCCTTGTTCGTGTCCGGCGGGCACAACGGAATAATTCCGCCGGCAACACGACCGCACTCATCATATCACGTTACGGCGGCATATTTAGAGGCGGCGAATCGGGACGAAGTTATTGGCAATTCTTTAAACACAATGAACGGCCCAGGCGTTTGAAATATTAGAATCGCATTGGACGACAAGTGTAGACATTCAATGCTAGAAGAGCCAAAAAATAACCGGAATGAAGGAATATACTTTCATAAAATCCGCTTATTTTAAAGAAAGAGATATAGGCTAAAATGCCCGGTGGAGGGAAATTAATGCCAAGCAAGAATCGTTCCTTTTTTAAGAATCGACGGGGTGCGCCTGTTTTTACGGCCGGATGCGCATGCCTTTTCCTGGCCGGATGCGGCCATCAACCCGGCGGGGTTGAGAAAATCACGGAAAACGGTGTTGAGGTCGTCCTTAATCACCTTGAACCCTACCGCGTACCCGGCCGGTTTTCGTCCCCCACTCTTCAGGAAATCATGGCCGTCGATACGGAAAACGATTCAGTGGCCAAGGCGGGCGTGACGGATATCTATCTCTTCGACGTAGATTCCCAGGGAAACATCTACATCATGGTGCCCCCCACGCACCCGGGGAACTTCGTCTTCAAGCTCTCGCCCGAGGGCAAGCCGCTCCTCTCATTCGGACCTATGGGCCAGGGGCCGTTTGAGCTCGAGTACCCGAGCGGACTCCATATCGATGCGATGGATCGGGTTTGGACACTGGAGAGTCCGAAGAAAAAATACCACATTTATGACACTTCGGGAAAACCGTTGGCCGAGGGCATTCCCGAAGGCGGATTCGAGGATCTTGTCCAACTCGAAAATGGAACCTTCCTCGTCTCGCGAATGGAGAAAAGTGACCTAAAAGAAAAATTCCTTGCCATCGCGATCTGCATCCACGGCCAGGATTTTCGCATCCGCCGCGAAATCGACAGGTTCACGAAAGCGCCAAACAGAGCGATTTTCGAGCAAGTGGCGGAAAAGTATGTCTGCGGGACAAACTTCGTGTTTCTGGCCAAGCCCGCGGCCGGCCGGATCTTCGTCGGGAATTCGGACCGGGGTTATGAAATCCTGGTTTTCGACCTCGAAGGGAAGCTTCTCCGCAAGATCCGAAAACAATACTCGCCCGTGCCGGTCTCGGAGGATTATAGGAAAAAGACCTTGGAGGTGTATAAAAAAAATGGAATGCCGGAGTACGCGGCCAAGATCTTTTTCCCCGAAAATTGGCACCCCTTCCAATCGTTCTTGGCAGACGACGAGGGCCGCTTACTGGTCATGACCTACGAATCGGGCGGCTCACCGGGCGAATTCATATTCGATGTTTTCGATCAAGACGGAGTCTTCAAGAGCCGTTTGAGTCTGAGCGTGGTGGCCCCTACATATGACAATATTTCAGCCCGGATCCGGGGAAATCGCTTGTACGTGGTCCAGGAGAAGCCCGGCGGGTTCAAACGGCTCACGGTCTATCAAATGATCTGGCGGTAGTCCGCGATCGGCAAGACGGCGAAAATATCGGCGGCCGAAGCGGCAGAAAACGACTCCGTCCGACGTCTAAACTCGTGAAGAGGAGAATGACATGAACAAACGCCCGTCCGAAATTGATGGCGCCGCCTGCATCCCGCGGCGGCAGTTCCTCAAACAATCGGCTTTAGCCGCCGCCGGGCTGGCCGCGACCGGCAGGCTCGCTTCAGCCCGGATAAAGCCGGCTCTCCGATTAGTCCCCGCCGCGGCCGCCAAGAGCAAAGTCGTCTGGATCCACCATTCCAAGGTCATAGACGCCGCCGGCCGGGTCGAAGCGCCGCTCCTTCAGGAAATGCTCGACAAAGCCTTGACGACTTTCACGGGCAAAGGCTCCATCGCCGACGCCTGGCGTCAATTCATCTCGCCCGAGGACGTCGTCGGCCTTAAGCTCAACACCCTGGGCCTGACCGCCATCCGGGGCATGGATTATCTCCAGCACTTCCCCGCCATCATCGGGGCCCTGTCCTCGGGCCTGAAGAAAGCCGGCGTCAAGGACTCCAACCTCGTCGTCTGGGACCGCAGCGAGGAGGAAATGAAAGACGCCGGACTCGTCCTTCAGCCCGATCCCGGTTCCATCCGCTATATAGCCAATAAGAGCGGTCCTCGCGACCGCGAGGGCAAATACAGTCAAACCCGCCATCCGGTGGGGAGCAAATCATCGCGCCTGAGCGCCATCTGGACCG
>PMCY01000175.1:0-18439 GCA_003154255.1 Candidatus Aminicenantota bacterium
GGGGTCTTGAGGTTTTCCTTGGCCTGCTTGACGAAGGCCGGGATGGCCTTGAGCCGCTCGCCGGCGGCTTTCAGCTTGGCGTCATTGATGTCGCCCTTCAGCAAGGCGGCCAGGCTGTAATAGAGGATCTCGTTGTAATAGAGGGGATTGAGCTGCTGGGGCGCGATCTTCTCCAGCCGGAACTGGTCGTAGTCGATCAGGTTGCGGATGAGATCGAAATCGATCTGGGCTTCGGGGCTGAGCTTGTCCCGGGAGATCTTGTTGACCAGCTCGGCGTTGAACTTGTCCAGGCCGGCCAGGTATTTTTCGATGTTGGATTCGGCCAGGTCTTCCAGCTTGTCGTTGTACTTGCTGAAGCCGTTCATCGTTCCGGTCGTCGGATAGAACTTCCAATAGGCGTCCAGGAACGTGTCGACGAACTTGGCCAGCTTGGCGTCTTCCCCGTTTTGCTGGGACTGCATCACGCCGGTCCCTAAAAGAACTCCAGCCGCGAGCAGAACCAGGATGAGAGTTTTCCTCATAAGAGCCTCCTCAAGCCTTGTAAAGAAATTTTATATCCGTCCGCCTCGTTCAACAGGCAAAATCCTAGCACACCTGTCCGCCGAAATGCAATTTCCCCAAGAAAAAAAACGCGTCCCGCGGCGGCCGAAGAAAAATCGCGGTTCGATATCCCATTTTCTCTATCAGAATATTCAGCAATAATCATGCCATCGGCGGGGCGATCCTCACCAGCGCAGGACGGCCGATCCCCAAGTGAACCCGGAGCCGAACGCGGTCAGGACCAGAATGTCGTTGCGTTTGAGGCGGCCCTCGGCGAGAGCCTCGTCCAGGGCGATGGGAATCGACGCGGCTGTCGTGTTTCCATAGCGGTCAATATTACGGACAACTTTCTCCAGGGGAATCTGGAGCTTCTTGGCTACCATCTGGGAGATGCGGTCATTGGCCTGGTGGGGGATAAGCAGGGCCACGTCCTCGATCGTCAGCCCGTTATGGACGAGCCCGGTCAGGACCGCCTCCGGCATGCGCTCACAGGCGTTCATGAAGACTTTCTTTCCGTCCATCTTGGGATATTGGAGCTTGCGGTCCAGCATCTCGTGGGAGAAGACGGGGTTGTTCTTGGGGCTGGGGATCTGCATCCACAGCTCCTCCACAAAACGTCCATCGGCGAAGAGGTGGGTGGACAGGATGCCCCGGCCGTCCTCGCCGTCGTGGGGCTCGCAGATGACCGCTGCGGCGCCGTCGCCGAACAGCACGGCCAGGTCGCGGCCGTCGTCGGAATAATCAAGGTTGGTGGACTGGACCTCCGAGGCCACGACCAGGATCTTGCGATACGTGCCTGTCCGGATGTATTGATCGGCGACGGAAAGCGCATAGATGAATCCGGTGCACTGGTTGCGGACGTCCAGGGCCCCGATGCCGGGCAGACCGAGCTTGGCTTGGATCAGGACGCCGTTGCCCGGGAAATAGTAGTCGGGGGAGATCGTCGCGGCGATGATGAAATCGATGTCCGAGGCGGAGATTCCGGCATTGGCGATGGCCCGCACGGCGGCTTCGTATCCGAGGTCCGCGCTGCCCACCCCGCCATCGACGTGGTGGCGGGTCTTGATGCCCGAGCGCTGCTGGATCCATTCGTCCGAAGTGTTCATGCGCTTTTCCAGATCCTGGTTGGTGACGATGCGGGGCGGTACGAAGTGGCCGGTTCCCGTGATAATCGTGCGCATGGCGTCTCCGTTTCCGTGACAAAGAGGCTCATTATAATCACGGATTTTTTCTCATGTAAAGGAAAATATGGCCTCCGGGGAGGAGAATCGGCCGCCTTGACTTGAACGGAGAGGCGGACGTACACTGAAAAAAATGAAGCCGCTGATGCGATTAGGAGCTGCCGTGGCGCTGGCGGCGCTGGCTGCCGGGGCCCTGCTTTGGACCCAATCCCGGGACGGCCTGCTGCGGGTGGAAAGCTCCATCCGCCCTCTTCGTCTCGCTCGCGGCGAGGCCGGCCGGGTCGTCCTCAAGATCAAGATCAAGCCGGGCGTGACCATCAGTCCCCAGCCGTCCTTCATCATCGAGTTTGTCGCCAATGATGAGCTGGTATTCCCCAAACCCTTCTATACCGCCTCCGACCTGAACGTGGAAGTCCAGGAGATCGAAAAGGGGCGCGAGGCCCTCAATTTCGGCAAGCCCTTGGAAATCCCCTTCACCGTCCACCTCAAGGCCCCGCGCGGCGTGCATGTCCTGGAAGGCCGGGTCAAATATTTCGCCGCCAGCAAATCCGAAGGCTGGTGTTTGAAGAATACGGAAAGGTTTACGGCGACGTTCTCGACCCGGACGGCCCCGGTGATCGATTTGAATTAAATCAAGCCTTGGGCCCGGTACCAGTCGAGGGTTTCGCGGATGGCCTGCTCCAGCGAAGTCTTAGCTTCGAACCCCAGAAGCGCCCGGGCTTTGCTCACATCGGCCGTCCAGCCCGGCTGACGCAATTCCCGGTACTTATGGCGGTTGATCGGAGTCGGTTTCCCGCTGACGCGGCTCCAGACGTCGGAGAGGCGGGCGATGGCGCCCATGGCGGGGAGGGGAATGACCACGCGGCGGACGCGCCGCCCCAGAAGGCCGGCCGATAACCGTCCGATCTCCGTGAAATCGGACGGCGCTGCGTTGCCGATATTGAGGATGGTTCCACTGGGCAATTCCATGCGGGCGGCCAAAAGCAGGGCCTCGACCAGGTCGCGGACATAGCACACGCACATCGGCTGAGGGCGGCGGCCGAAGGCCGGCAGCAGGCCCCTGGCGACGGTACCGAAGAATTTCAGAAAATCCTGATCCCGCGGGCCGAAGACAGCCCCGACCCGGATGACGATCAGGGGGAAGCGCTCCTTGCGGGCCAGGGCTTCGCCCTCGCCCGCCAGCTTGCTCCGGCCGTAAGGGGAAACCGGGGCGGGGGGCTCATCCTCAGTCCGGCCGGCGGCCTTGTCCGAGGGCCCCGCCGCGGCCAGGCTGGAGACGTGGATGATCTTGGGGCGCTGTCTCTGCGAGGCCAGGGCTTCGAAAAGGCTTGCCGTGCCTTTTTGGTTTACGTTATAATAATCTTCCTTTTTTAGGGCTTTTGTCAGGCCCGCGAGGTGGAAGACCCAATCGAGATCCGGCGGCAGATCCGGAACGGACGCTAAATCTCCCACCACGAGGTGGACATTGATTCCGGAAAGGAACTTGATGCGGGCGGGATCGCGGACGAGGGCATAGACTTCGATCCCCGCGGCGGACAGAGCCTCGGCCAGGTGGCTTCCGATGAATCCGGTTCCGCCGGTCAAAAGGGCTTTGGTCATGCCGGCCATTTTATGACAACCGGCAGGGGCGGTCAATCGGCTCCCTGGTGGCTGCGGAGTTCGAATCCGGTCAGGAGGAATCATGGATTTGTTCGACAAGTGCAATGAGTTCACGCGTGCGGACGAGGCCATATCCGCCGGCCTCTATCCCTATTTCACGCCTATTCAGGAAGTTATGGGCAACAAGGTCATGGTCCGGGGCAAAGAAATGATCATGGTCGGCTCCAACAACTACCTGGGACTGATGGAACATCCCAAGGTCAAGGCGGCCGCCAAGGAAGCCATCGACCGATACGGCGTGGCCACCTGCGGTTCGCGCTTTCTGAGCGGGACGATGGATATCCACGAGGAGATGGAGCGGCGGCTGGCCAAGTTCTCGGGCAAGGAAGCGGCCCAATCGGTGAGCACCGGCTTCCAGACCAACCAAGCCATCATCTCCACGGTCGCCGGCAAGGGCGACGCCATCGTCGCCGATCGCCTGGTCCATGCCAGCATCATCGACGCTTGCCGGCTGTCCGCGGCCGAAGTCCACAAGTTCAAGCACAGCGATATGGCCGATCTGGAGCGAGTCCTGCAAAGCCTGCCCCTCGAACAGGGCAAGCTCGTCGTCGTCGACGGCGTCTTCAGCATGGAGGGCGATATCGCCCCTCTTGACCTCCTCGTCCCGCTGGCCAAGAAGTACAACGCCCGGACGCTGGTCGACGAAGCCCACGCCATGGGCGTCCTGGGCAAGAACGGCCGGGGCACCTGTGAGCATTTCGGTGTGGAGAAGGACGTCGACCTGGTCATGGGCACGTTCAGCAAGTCTTTCGCCTCGTTGGGCGGCTTCGTCGCCGGCGAGGCCAAGGTCATTTCCTTCATCAAGCACTTCGCCCGATCCATCATCTTCAGCGCCAGCATCACGCCCGCCTCGGTGGCTACGGTCCTGGCTACGCTGGATATCATCGAGACCGAGCCGGAGCGCCGGGCCCGCTTATGGCAGATTACGGACAAGATGAAGACGGGATTTCAGGCCATGGGCTATGATACCGGCGCAACCCAGACGCCCATCATCCCCCTCATGATCCGCGATGACGAGAAGGCCTTCATGCTCTGGAAGGCGACGCGCGACATGGGCATTTTCACCAACCCTGTGATCTATCCGGCCGTAGCCCATGGCCTGGCCCTGATCCGGACGAGCTACTCGGCCACGCACACCGAGGAAGAGCTCGACTACGTGCTGGCCAGCTTTAAAAAGGCCGGCCGAGCCCTCGGAATTCTGAAGTGAGATCGTGGACAAGGGCGGCCGGCCCCAAGGCGGGGCCGTCCCTATTTGTCTAAAAGGGGTATACATGGCCAGATTCATCCGACGCGCCGTTCCAGCCGCACTCGGACTTCTCCTTGCCGCGGTTTTTGCCCGGGCCTCCGCGCCCCTGTATCCGCTCAACCAAGTCAAAGCCGGATTGAAGGGCAAAGCCCGCTCGGTCTTCATCGGCAGCACGGTCGAGGAGTTCGACGTCGAAATCCTGGGGGTCGTCACCAATCCCAATCCCAAGCGCTCCATCATCATCGCCCGGCTGTCGGGCCATCCGGCCCTGGTCGGGAGCGGCGTCATCGCCGGAATGAGCGGCAGCCCCGTCTATATCGACGGCAAAATCCTCGGGGCCATCGCTTATGGATTCCCATATTCCAAAGAGCCCATCGCCGGCATTACTCCGATCGCCGAGATGCTGACCGTAGCCGCCGAACCGTCCAAGCCCGGCGGCATGACCGCACCGGCCTCCACCTTCAACCCTTCCATGACCATGGACGATCTCCTGGCCGTCCAAGGGCCGTCGCTGGAAGCGCGGCCGTCATTTGCGCGGGAAGGATCCGCCCTGACGCCCCTTCGGGTGCCGCTCCTCTTCTCGGGTTTCCCCGCCCGGACGCTGGAGGCGGCCCGGCGGATCTTCGGCCCCCTCGGCTTCATGCCGGCCGCCGCCGGATCCCAACAGGCGGCGGAAAAGCCGCTCGCCGCTGATCTCACACTCCGCGAGGGAGAGGCCGTCGCCCTCCAGCTCATCACCGGCGATCTGGATGTATCCGCGATCGGGACGGTGACTTATGTCGACGGGGACAAGGTCCTGGCCTTCGGTCATCCTCTTTATAATCTCGGCCCGGTCAGCTATGGCATGGCCAAAGCCAAAGTCATCACGGTCGTACCCACGCTGGATAATCCTTACAAAATGGCCGTCGCCGGAAGTCCGGTCGGCAGCTTTACCCAGGACCGCGCGGCCGGCGCCCTGGGCTTCCTCGCCCGCGCGCCTCGGACCGTTCCGCTCAACATCAATCTGATCGGGGAAGGCGGGGCCCTCCGGGAATTCAAGCTCCATGTGACGGCGGACAAGCTTCTGACTCCACTCCTTATGAACATGGCTGTTTCAGCCATCCTGACGGGGGAGAACCGCTCCCTGGGTGACCTGAGCCTGGAATTCGAGGGCAACCTCTATCTGGAAAGCGGTCAAAGCGTCCATCTGGAGGACATGTTCTCGGGCAACCTGGATGCCGCGGCCTCGGAACTGTCCGGGCTGACCACCGCGGTCACCTATTACCTGACCAACAACGAGTTCGGGGACGTCGGACTGAACCGCATCGACCTCAACGTCCGGGTGATCGAGCAGATCAAGAGGGCTCAGCTCGAGCGCGTCTGGCTGGATAAGTACGAGGCCGCGCCCGGCGAATCGATCACCATCCGCATCTATTACCACGGCTACCGCGGCGAGACGCAGATGGAGGAAGTGCCCTTTGCCGCCCCCCGGCTGCCGGCCGGGGCCGAGTTCCATCTCGTCGTCGGCGATGCGGCTTCGATGGCCCAAATCGAGGCGGGACAATATCGGGCCCAGGGCCTGATGCCCCGCAGCCTGCCGCAGCTGATCCGCCTGCTAAGCAGCCTGCGCAAGCACAACCGGATCTATTTCAAGATCCTGGCCTCCAAGCCGGGGCTGTTCCTGCGCGGCGAGGAGCTGCCCAATCTTCCTCCCAGCCTCAAGTCGATGTTCCTGTCGCCGCGGGCCTCGGCGTCCTCGCCGACGGAACTGAACACGTCGACCCTGACCGAATATCAAATGCCGATTCCCTTCGTCTTCAACGGTTCGGCCGTCATCCCGGTCAGGATCCGCAAATAGCATCGGTTCCTTCGGGGCGCCGGCCCCGGGACCGAGGAGAAAAAGCATGACAAAATCGGCGATCACGATCCTTCTTCTGACGGTCCTCGCCCTCGGCGCGGCCTGGGCCGTCGTTCCCCAGAAATGGACCTTCCGCACATACGAGGAATTCCTCCGCGGGCGTTTCGACGGCGTGTCCCTGACCGCCGAAGGCGTCCTGTCCCTGGCCCCGCGGGAGGACAAAATCGACGGACCGTCCGAGGAGTTCTATCTCTCCTTCCTGGTTACTTTGGATGGAACCGCCTACGTCGGGACCGGGCACAGCGGCCGCATCTTCCGGCTGGGCAAGGACGGCAAAAGCGAGTTGTATTTCCAGGCCCAGGAGATGGACGTGACCAGCCTGGCCCTCGACGCCCGCGGCGCCCTTTACGCCGGAACTTCGCCCAACGGCAAGATCTACAAGATCACCGCCAAATCGCAGGGCGCGGTGTTCTTCGATCCGTCGGAGAAATACGTCTGGGACATGATGTTCGACGGGACGGGCAACCTTCTGGCCGCGGTCGGGGAGACCGGGGGCATCTATGAGATTTCGCCCCAGGGCCAGGGCCGGATGATCTTCAAGGCCGAGGAGAACCACATTCTCTGTCTGCGCCGCGACCGGGCCGGGAACATCATCGCCGGTAGCGGCGGCGGTGGATCGGTCTATCGCATCGCTCCGGGCGGCCGGGCCCAGATCCTTTTTGAGACCCCATTTGAGGAGGTTCGGGCCCTGGCCGTCGACGCCGAGGGCAATGTCCTGGCCGCGGCCGGCGGGATGTCCAAGTCCAAGAAGGAGGACCCGGCGCCATCTCCGGTTTCGGCCGCTCCGGCTGAAGTCAGCGTTTCGGTCAGCGCGGCGGCCCCGGCCGGAGGCCTTTCAGCGGCGCCCTTGACCGCATCCTCCAAGGCCTCCGGATCGATTCCCTCCGCCTCCAAGGAACCCGGAGCGCTGTACCGCATCGAGCCGGACGGCGGAGCCCGTAAGCTCTGGAGCTCGGCCGAGGAAATGATCTACGACCTGAACTGGAGCGAGGGGGATCGGCGTATCCTTTTCGGCACGGGGCCCAAAGGACGGCTGTATGCGCTCGATCGCGAGGAGAAGCTGTCGCTCGTGGTACAGAAGAATTCCGAACAGATCTACCGCCTGGCCCCGGCCGAGACGCGGCTTTACGTCCTGGCCAATAATCCTCCCCAGATCACGGTCCTTTATCCCGAGCAGCGGGCGGCCGGCGAATATCTGAGCCCGGTCCTCGATGCCCGCATGTCCGCGGCCTGGGGCCGGGTGAGCTGGGAAGCGGCGGTGCCCCAGGGGGCCGTCGTCCAGGTCCTTTCTCATAGCGGCAACACGGGCGAGCCGGGCCCGTCCTGGAGCGACTGGTCGCCGCCTTATCAAAAGGCCGAGGGCGAAGCCGTCCTGAGCCCCAAAGGCCGCTATCTCCAGCTCAAGGTCCTGTTCAAGACCACGTCCGGGCGTACGACGCCGACCCTGACCAAGCTGTCCGCGTTCTATCTCCAGACCAATGCCGCTCCCCTGATCACCAGGCTGGACCTCCTGGGACCGAACGAAGTTTTGCTCAAGCCCCTCGAGCAGGATGAGATCATCTGGGGCCAGGAGCGGCGGACGATGGAAGCGCCGGCGGGACGGCGCGATGAAATCAAGCTGGCCATGGCCAAGCGTGTCGAACGCCGGTGCTTCCAGACCGTCGTCTGGGACGCCGATGACGAGAACGGCGATTCCCTGACCTATTCCCTGTGGATCAAAGCCGACGGAGACAAGGATTGGCGCATGCTGGAGGACCGCTGGACCGACGTCCTTTATGCATTCTCCACGGCCAACTGGCCGGACGGGATTTACACTCTGAAAATCGCGGCCTCGGATGGGCCTTCCAATCCCCAGGGCGCCGAAAAGAAAGGGGAGAAGACCAGTCCGGCTTTCCTCATCGACAATACGCCGCCCGCGATCAAGAATTTGAAAGTCGAAAAAGCCGACGGCGCCCTCCTTGTCGTTTTTCAAGCCGAGGACCAGTTCTCGCCGATCAAGGACGTCCGCTGCTTGATCCGGCCCGGCGAGTGGCGCCTGTTGTTTCCGGAGGATGGGATCTGCGACAGCCGGAGCGAAAGCTTCAAAGTGCGCGTCCCGCTGTCCTCGGGCGCGGACAACATCCTGACGATTCAGGTCCGGGACGCGGTGGGCAACACCGCCGTAACGCGGCAGATTTTCTAGATGATCACTTGACCCGCTCGAGGTATTTGTCCTCGCGGGTATCGATGCGGATGACGTCGCCCTCCTGGACGAAGGGCGGAACCGAGACGACCAGGCCGTTCTCCATCGTGGCGTGTTTGTAGGAGGCGGCGGCCGTGGCTCCGCGCATGGATTGCTCGGTCTGGGCGATCTTCATTTCCATGAATGTCGGGGGGATGACGTTGATCGGCTTGCCGTCATAGCTCTCGATGGTGAAAATGACGTTGGGAACGAGGTATTTGACCGAATCGCCGATGGCTTCGCCGGACAACTGGACCTGGTCGTAGGTCTCGTGGTTCATGAAGATGTATTCATCGCCGCTTTGATAGAGGTACTCCATCTCCACGGCGTCCAAGTGGATCTGCTCGACCCGGTCGACGGAGCGGAAGCGGTGATCCTTGACCGAGTTATCCTTGAGGCTGCGCAGCTTGGTTTGGACCATGGCCTTCCATCGGCCCGGGGTGATGAGCTGCATTTCGACGACGCGCCAAAGCGCGCCGTCTTCCATTTTCAGAATCATGTTCTTGCGGATCTGGGTGGCGTCGAGCATGGCGAGCTCCGATTCTAAGATTCGCGGCGGGCGCCCTCACCGACATGGACGATGAAGGGTTGGCCGCCGACTCTTTCGATGGCCGCGGCGACAACGTCAGGGTTCTCGGGGGCATAAGCAAACATGCACCCCCCGCCGCCGGAGCCGTTTATTTTAGCACCAANNCGCGCCGGCGTCAAGGGCCGCCGCGATCATGGCTTCGATCTTGTCCGTCGAAATCTGCAGGTGGTCGCGCAGGACGGCATGCTGGGCGTTGAGCATGCCCCCAAAGCGGCGATGGTCGAAGGGTCGGCTCTGGAAGAGGCGCGCGCCCTCGGCCGTCAGGTCGCGGGTCAATAGCGTGCCCTTGAGCAGGCGGCGGTTGTCCACGGGGAGCTTGCCGATCTCGGCCAGAACCGCTTCGGTCAGGGGGCTCTTCAAGTCGAAGCCGGGGATCGCCCGGCGGAGGGCCGCAGCCCCGTCCAGCACGTGGCTTTTGATGAAACCGAGCGTTCCCGTGGTGTCCTTCTTCTGCAGGGAATTGGCCAGGACGAAGGTTCCCAAGGGATTGTCCAGCGGCTCGAACTTCATCGGCTCGTCGAAGCGGATCCAGACGACGCCGCCGTAGGCCGAGGCGTAGTGATCCATCCGGCCGCCCGGCTCCTTGAATTCGGCGACCTCGGTTTCGAAACCGAGCTCGGCCAAGGCGTGGGGGTCCCGGGCCCGCGGATCGCCCGCGGCTTCGAGGAGGAACTTGTTCCAGGCTACGACCATGGCCGAGGAGCTGGAAGTTCCGGCGTTGATGGGGATGGTGCTGGTCACGCGCACATCCCATCCGGTCAAAGGCAGGCCGGCCCGGCGGTGGATATTGACCGCGCTCTTGAGATAGTCACGCTTCTTGTCATAAGGCATCTCGGCGGCGGCGTTCAGCTCTTCGCACTCGCCGATATCGGGCATGTCGATGATGATGCGGTTGTCCGCCCGGCGTATCCCGGCGAAGGTGATGCGCAAATCCACGGCGGCGGCGATAATGGCCAGACCGAAGTAATCCTGGTGTTCGCCGAGAAGGCACATGCGGCCGGGCGAGGAGACACGGAGTTCGGAAATATTCATGCCCTCCTTTTTACGCGAACTGGGCGGGAGTGTCAAATGAAGCCCCCGGCGCAAACGTCTGTGTTTGCATTCACGGGCGATTACGGGGGAACATGATCCGGGGGACCCCGCCGCTGCACGCATCCGTGTCTTTAGGCACTTCTGAGTGCAACGAGCACGGATCCCCAGCCAGTGCTGGGGCCCCACTCGTTGCACCCGTCCGCGTTCGTATTCGCGGACGAGTACTGAGAATAAAGATCCCCGCAAAGCCGGGGGCCCTTTCTCCGTTGACAAAAGCGGCGCTGGAGTCCTATAGTGAATCGGCGCCATGTTCGTAAGAATAGATTCCCCTTCGCGGACCCGGTTCACGACCGGGTCGGCAATCATTTTTGTCTTCGGCCTGGCGGCCGCGGTTTTTGTCGGCGGATGCAAAGGAACGGGACTCATGGCCGAGATGATGCTGGTCAATGGAAGAATTTATACGGTCGACGCGCGGAACCCTTGGGCCGAAGCGGTCGCCGTGCGCGGAGGCCGGATCGCGGCGGTCGGCACGACGGCGGAAATCCGCCGCCTGGCCGGTCCGGAAACCCGGGTGCTCGATTTGAAGGGAGCCTTCGTATTGCCGGGATTCATCGACAGCCACGTCCATTTCATCAACGGCGGGTTGTCGCTCCTCAGCGTCCAGCTCCGTGACGCCCGGAGCAAGGCCGAATTCATCGCCCGAATCGCCGCCAAGGCCGGGGAGCTGCCCAAAGGGGAATGGATTCTCAACGGCGACTGGGACCACCAGTCGTTCGATCCGGTCGAGCTGCCGCGGAAGGAATGGATCGATGCCGCGACTCCCGATCACCCCGTCTGCGTCAATCGCCTGGACGGGCACATGGTCCTCTGCAACAGCTTGGCCCTGAAGAGGGGCGGCGTGACCCGGGCGACCCCGGCCCCTCCCGGCGGAGAGATTGTCCGGGACGCGGTCACCGGCGAGCCGACCGGGATTCTCAAAGACGCGGCCATGGACCTGGTTTTCCGCGAAGTCCCGGAATCGACTCCCGCCCAGACGCGCCGGGCGGCTGAGGCGGCCCTGGACTATGCCGCGGAGCGCGGTGTGACGTCCGTGCATGACGTCTCGGGCGAGGCCGGGATCGGCGTCTATCAGGACCTGCGCCGGGAAGGACGCCTGACGACCCGCATCTATTATTATGTTCCCGTCACGACCGTGGACGAGGTTCTGCGCACGGGTTTGAAAAACGGTTTCGGCGACGAGACCGTCCGGTTCGCCGGATTGAAGGGCTTTGCCGACGGCTCCCTGGGTTCGGCCACGGCCTATTTCTTCGAGCCATACGCGGATGAGCCGGAAAAATCCGGTCTCTTGAACGAGGAGATGTTCCCCGCGGGGATCATGGAGAAACGGGTCCGGGCCGCCGACCGGGGCGGCCTGCAAGTCGCTATTCACGCCATCGGCGACCGGGCCAATGCCGTCGTCCTGGACATCTTCGAGAAGTCCGCCGACGGGCTTCCGGGGCGCGACCGGCGTTTCCGCATCGAGCACGCCCAGCACATCCGGCCGGCCGATTTCGCCCGCTTTGCCAGGCTGAAGATCATCGCCTCGGTTCAACCCTATCATGCCATCGACGACGGGCGCTGGGCGGAAAAGAAGATCGGCCCCCAACGAACCCGGACGACCTACCCGTTCAAATCCTTTCTCGCCGCCGGCGTCCGCCTGGCCTTCGGCTCGGATTGGCCGGTCGCTCCCATGGACCCGATCCTGGGCATCTATGCCGCCGTGACCCGGCGGACCCTCGATGAAAAAAATCCCGGCGGATGGGTGCCGGAGCAGAAGATCCCGCTCCAAGCGGCCATCCGCGCCTATACGACCGAGGCCGCTTTCGCCGAATTCGCCGAGGAGTCGAAAGGCGCGGTCAAGACCGGCTTCCTGGCGGATTTCGCTGTCCTGGACCGGAACTTGTTCGATATCCGGCCGGAAGAGATCCGTTCGGTCCGTGTCCTGCGCACGATCTGCGCCGGAAAGACGGTTTACGAGGCCCGATGAGTCCGGCCGACCTCTTTCCCCCCGCTCCCGGGCACATCGGGACGGATGAATCCGGAAAAGGGGATTATTTCGGGCCGCTCGTCATCGCCGGCTTCTATTGCCCCGACGACCAGGTGCCGCTTTTACGCGAACTGGGCGTGCGGGACAGCAAGGCCATTTCGGACAACCGGGTCCGCGAGATCGCCGCGGCCCTGCGGGAGGGAACGATCCATTCCCTCGTCGTCATCGGTCCCGAGAAATACAACGAGCTCTACGCCAAATTCCGAAACCTGAACAAACTGTTGGCCTGGGGACATGCCCGGGTCATCGAGAACATCCTCTCCCGGGTCGATTGTGCCCAGGCCATCACCGACCAATTCGGCGACGAGCGCTTCGTCCTGAACGCCTTGATGCAGAAGGGCCGGACGATTGATCTCGTCCAGCGGCCGCGCGGGGAGGAGGACATTGCCGTGGCCGCCGCCTCCGTGCTGGCCCGGGCGGAATTCATCCGCCGGCTCGAAGATTTGTCCGGCGAATGGGGCGTCGATCTACATAAAGGCGCCGGCCCGCCGGTCGAAGCGGCGGCCGCCGCTTTTCTCCGGCGCCACGGCCCGGACGCCTTGCCCAAAGTGGCCAAGATGCACTTCAAGACCACGGAAAAAGTCCTGCGGCTCGTTTGAACCCGGGACCGGGAGGACCGATGGACGTGACGACGGGCCCGACCAAGCGCCTCTTTTTCGAAGACTCCGGCATCCTGGAATTCGACGCCCGGGTGGTCGAACGGCGGCTTTGGGAAGGGAAGCCCGCCGTCATTCTCGACCGGACGGCTTTCTACGCTGAATCCGGAGGCCAACCCTGGGACCGGGGGACGCTCGGCGGAGTGCCCGTGCTGAAAGTGATCGAAGACGGTGATGATCTCGTCCACGTCCTGGAGCGGCCCTTGGCCGCCGACGACGTCCGCGGCGCGGTCGATGGGAACCGGCGCCTCGATCATATGCAGCAGCACTCCGGCCAACACGTCCTATCCCAGGCGTTCCTCGAAGTCCTCAACGGCGAGACGCGGTCGTTTCACATGGGGGAGACGTCTTCGACTCTGGAAATTGGAATCGCCGCGGCGACCGACGAGGCCCTGGAGCGGGTCGAGCGCAGGGCCAACGCCGTCGTCGTCCAGGACCGGCCGGTTCGGACCTACTTCGTTGAGCCGGAGCGGATCGGCGAAGTCCCCCTGCGCCGTCCCCCCAAGGTCTCGGGCACGATCCGGGTCGTGGAGATCGAGGACTTCGACTATTCCGCCTGCGGCGGGACGCACGTCCATCGCACGGGCGAGATCGGGACGATCAAAATTACGGCACTTGAAAAAATCCGGGGCAATTTGCGTTTTACGTTTCTGTGCGGCGGGAGGGCCCTGGCCGACTACCAGCTCAAGAATCTCCTCGTCCGCGAACTGACCGGCAAATTCAACGTCCCCGCCGCCGAACTTCCGGGAATCGTGGACAAGCTGGCCGGCGAACTGAAAGCCACCCGCAAAGCCCTGCGGGACGCGGAAGAGCGGGCCGCGGCTTTGGAAGCCCGGGATCTCGCCGGCCGGGCCCGCGGCCCGATCATTGCCGGCGTTTTTCCGGATCGGTCGCCCGAAGCCGTCCGGGCTCTGGCCCTGAATCTGATCCGGATGGGGACGTACATCGTGCTGCTGGCCTGCCGAACTGAAGCCCGCAGCCATCTCGTTCTGGCGCGTTCGGAATCCCTGGACGTCGACCTGCGGACGCTGGTTCCCGTATTAGGGCCCATGGTCCAGGGAAAAGGCGGGGGAAGTCCGGCTCTCGTCCAGATCGCCGGGGAGCGGGGAGCGGATCTGGACGCCGCCCTTCTCCGGGCCGAGGAATTCGTCCGGGGCTGAAACGCGCTACTCGTAGCGCAGCGAGACGATCGGATCGACGCGGGCCGCCTTCTGGGCCGGGAAGAGGCCGAAGAAGAGCCCGACCGAGACGGAGACGAACAAGCCCATGACGACGGACCAGGGTGAGACGGAGGCCGGCAAGGGCGTGACGGCCCGGACCAGAAAAGCGATCCCGAACCCGAAGAGAGTGCCCAACAGCCCGCCTAATCCGGTCAGGACCATGGCTTCGATCAGGAACTGCTTCATGATGTCTTTGGAGAGGGCCCCGAGGGCCTTGCGGATGCCGATCTCCCGGGTTCTTTCCTTGGCCGCCACCAGCATGATGTTCATGACTCCGATGCCGCCCACGAGCAGGCCGATCGAGGACAGGATGGTCATGACCAGATAGGCCGCCCCGGTGATCTGGTTGTAAAGGTCGAGAATCGTGTCCATGGTGAAGACGACAAAATCGTTGGGCTTGCCGAAGGCCACCTTGCGTCGCTGGCGGAGCTTGGCCGTGACCTGATCGATGGTCTCGGCCAGCGTTCCGGTCGTCTTGGGAACGATTCCGAATTCGATGGTGGTGGGGTCGTAGGGAAAGTATTTCCGCAGGGTCGTGATGGGGATGCCGACGAAGTTGTCCCGGCTCTGGCCGAACATCTGGCCGCGCTTGTTGAGAACGCCGACGACGATGAAGTTTTCCGGGCCGACGCGGATCTCCCGGCCGATCGGGCTCATGTGGGGGAAGAGGATCTCGGCCAGCTCGAAGCCCAGGAGGCAGACCCGGGCGCTGTGGGTGATCTCGGCCGTGGTCAGAAAGCGGCCTTCCTTGGGCATATAGATCGAGTAGACAATGGGGAAGTTCTCGTTCATGCCGATGATCATCGAGCTGTCGCTCTTCTCGTTCTGGTACTTGATCTCGACGGTCTCGAAGACGCTAGGCGTGAGGTTGATGGCCACGGCTTTAACCAGGGGGCATTCCTTTTCGATGGCCAAACCGTCCTCGTAGGTCAGGTCCTTTCGTTTTCTCTCCTCGTCCGTCAGGCGGCCCATCCGGACCGGATCGAACTTGTGGACCAGAACCAGCTCCGAACCGGCCGACTGGAGCTCCTTGCGGAACGATCCGTTCAGGCCCTGGATGATGGAGACCATGCCGATGACGGTCATGACCCCGATGAGGATGCCGAGCAGTGTCAGGAACGAACGCAGCTTGTGGGTCCGCAGAGAGTCGAAGGCCATGCCCAGGATTTCCTTGAAGATGCCGTGGCGGATCATATCTCGGACCTCAAAGCCTCGACGGGATCGAGCTTGGCGGCCTTGTTAGCCGGATAAATGCCGAAGAACAGTCCCAGGGAAGTGGCCATGAAGATGGCCAGGACGACGGATAGCGGCTCGACCGTGGAGGGCATGGACGTGGCTGCCGAGATGACCTTGGCCAGGAGTATCCCCAGGCCGATCCCGATCAGGCCCCCGATCCCGGAGATGGCCGACGATTCAATCAGGAACTGGTAGAGGATGTCCTTGCGCCGGGCCCCGATGGCCATGCGGATGCCGATTTCCTTGGTCCGCTCGGTGACCGAGACGAGCATGATGTTCATGACCACGATACCGCCGACGAGGAGGGCGATCGAGGCGATGCCGATCATGGCGAAGTAGATGCCCGTGGTGGCCGTCTTATAGAACTGGATGAAGGTCTCGGACGTGCGGAAGGAGAAATCGTCGGGCTTTCCGTAGGTCACCTTGCGGGCGCTGCGCAGGATCGTTCGGACCTCCCCTTGGGCCTGGGTCAGCTGCTCTTGCGAGGCCGTGTGGATGTTGATGTCGATGGAGCGGCGCGAGCCGAACTCCTTGAGGAAGGTGGTGATCGGGAGGCGGACGTAATTGTCCTGGCTGAAGCCGAGGACCTTGCCCTTCTTAGTCCCAACGCCGATGATGAGGACCTCCAGTCCGCTGACCTTGAGCCGCCGGCCGAGGGGATCGATGTTGGGAAAGAGCTTCTCGGCCACATCGGAGCCTATGATGCCGACGCTGCGGGAATGATCCTCGTCTTCGCGCTGGAGATGGCGGCCGCTGTCGAGCTCCAGGACGGAGCCGATAAGATGGTCTACGGAGGTGACGCCCCGGACATCGACGCCCGTGATCTCGCGATTGGCGTATTTGGCCGTCCGGTTGGTGCTGGCGCTGGCCCCGATCAGCTCGCATTCCCGGCAGCGGCTGCGCAGGAGGTTCATCTCGTCCAGGGTGATGTCCTTACGTTTCAGCTGTTCCTTGAATTCCTTGAGCGAGATGCCGATCATGGAGACCTTGCTGACCGAAAAATCGTTGGCCCCGTAGAAGGACATCTTGGTATAAACGTAGTTGTTGAGGCCCTGGATGACGGAGACGACGGCGATGATGGTCAGGACGCCGATGATGATGCCCAGGAGGGTCAAAAAGGTCCGCATTTTATTGGACCAGAGAGACCCCATGGCCATCGTAAAGGATTCGCCGATGTTGATCTTTGCCATGTCCGTTCCGAAAGTGGATTATTGTACAGGAATTGATACGCAAATGCGAAAAAAAGGTTTTCCCGACCAACGATTGTCTATCCCCGCCATAATTCTTGACATGGCCGTCGTTTGTAAACAAAATGAAGTTCGGAGCAGCGTGTGGAATTTGGCCATTCCGGCGAAGGAACTTGTGCTCCCGTGTCTTTCCTGATTTCCGCGGATCGGAGAACACGGCAGCCAGCAAGTCCAAGGCCCGGCCGGCCTATTGAACCAAGGAGGACTAAGATGAAACGATTCGCCGCTCCCGTCCTGGCCCTGGCGATCCTGGCCGGATGGGCCGCACCCGCCTCGTCCCAAACGATCTACCTGGGGGCTTATGCCGGGACGTCCTCCCAAACGCCAAAGTTTCAAAACGTCCAGTTCACAACCGATACCACGTTCGCCTATGGGCTGCGGGTCGGCGTGCGTCTGTTGATGTTCGCCCTGGAAGGGACTTATTTCCAGGCCGCCCACAACATCGTTGTCGGAGGAGGCACGCTCGTCGATTGGAACAACAAGGTCAACGATTACAGCTATCTCGGAGTCAACGCCAAGCTTTTCTTCCCCCTGCTCTTTCTCCAGCCTTACATCACGGCGGGATACGGCTATTATTCTATTGACATCCAGTCTATCGACAAGGCCCGCGACGGCGGCTTCAATTTCGGGGCCGGCCTGGAGCTCAAATTGGGCTCCAAGATCGGAATATCGGCCGAAGGGCGCTGGCACAACGTCAACGTCGACATCGCCCATATCTCGCTCGGCCTGGGCGATTTCACGCTCTGCGGCGGGTTCAATTTATATTTTTGATGATCCTGCGCCTGAATAAATACCTGTCCCAGCAGGGGATCGCTTCCCGCCGGGCCGCCGACCGGCTGATCGTCGAGGGCCGGGTCTCCGTCAACGGACCGGTCGTCGAGGACCTCGGCGTGAAGATCGACACCGAGGCCGACCGGATTGTGGTCGACGGCAAGGCGGTCTCCCCGGAACACGAACGACTCTACCTCATGCTCCATAAGCCGGTTGGCTGCCTGGTGACCAAGGATGATCCCGAGGGGCGGCCGACCGTCATGGACCTGATCCCCAGGCTGAAGGCACCGGTCTTCCCGGTCGGCCGGCTGGACTATAACAGCGAGGGGCTTCTGCTTCTGACCAATGACGGGGAGCTGGCCTACCGGTTGACCCATCCCCGCTATGAAATCATCAAGAAATACGCCGTCCAAGTGACGGGGGAAATAACGACCGCCGAGGCCGCCCGCCTGGAAAAGGGAGTCTTCTTCGAGGGGCGGCGCACGGCCCCGGCCCGGATCAAGATCTTCGAGCGGAGCGTCCGCCGCACCATCCTGTTGATCGAGATCCACGAAGGCCGCAAGCGTGAGATCCGGCATATGCTGGAAGGCGTCGGCCATCCCGTTCAGACCCTGAAACGCGTCGAATTCGCCGGCTTACGGCTGACCCCGCTGGCTTATGGAAAATGGCGCTTCCTCAAGAAGGAGGAAGTCCTTCATTTGAGAAAGCAGGTGCGCCTGCTCCCGCCCAAGAAGGATAAACGGGCGTGAATGGCGGGATAACGTCGTTGCGCCGGGCGGCCTCGGGCGCCATCATTCTTTTGGCCACCCTCGGCCTGGGTTCGCAGGATTCCAAGGGCCCGGCCGCCCGCTGGGACGC